>JBJFHH010000060.1:11673-18416 GCA_051893475.1 Bacillus sp. (in: firmicutes)
AAAATGATGAGAAGGTAATAATCGATGCAACCGAAGAACTTCTCAGAGAAATCATTGAATGCAATAATATTGAGCCGGAATCTGTCTGTTCAGCCATCATTTCGGTTACAGACGATATAACGGCTACTTTTCCTGCCAAAGCTTTAAGAAAGGTAGAGGGATGGAAGTATGTACCAGTTATGTGCTTTCAGGAAATTCCGGTACCGGGTTCGTTAGAAAATTGTGTGAGAATTATGTTGCATTGGAATACAGACAAAGGACAGCAGGACATTAAGCATGTTTATTTAAAAGGTGCTAAAGTATTGCGTCCGGATTTATTTGGTCAATAATGGAATCGAGGCTTCTCAAAGGCATTAAGTCGCTGTTTGAGAGCCTCTCTCTATATAATAGAGCAATAACTGTCATCCGATTTGAATATATGCTAAAATAAGATAACTTTATTACTTTAATACATTAAAAGGAGTCGGTTTAAATGAAGTGGAAAACAAATATACTAGATTTAAAGGCGTATCAACCAGGCAGATCCACTGAAGCAGTAAAAAAGGAATTCGGCTTAGACAACATTACAAAGCTGGCAAGCAATGAAAATCCTTATGGATATTCTTTAAAGGTGTTGGAAATTTTACAAGAAAAGCCATCCGAATTTGCTATTTATCCTGATGGAAACGGAAGTGTATTAAAAGAAGCATTGTCTCAGTTTTATAATCTTCCTGAAGAGCAATTTTTATTAGGTAATGGCTCGGATGAAATTATCGGCATCATTTCCCGCAGTATTTTGCGTCCGGGAATCAATACGGTAATGGCGACTCCTTCTTTTTCGCAATATAAGCATAATGCAATCGTAGAAAATGCTGAATGCAGAGAAATTCCTCTTACAGCAGACGGAAATCACGATCTTGATGCGATGCTGGCGGCAATTGATGAAAACACAGGAATTGTTTGGCTTTGTACACCAAATAACCCTTCAGGCGTTTATATCGCAGAACATGACTTGATTCCTTTCCTTGAAGCGGTGCCTAAAGATGTATTGGTTGTTTTAGATGAAGCATACCGCGAATATGTAGTAGCGGAAGATTATCCGGATAGCTTGGAAATTATAGAGAAATATCCGAATGTTATTGTACTTCATACGTTTTCGAAAATATATGGATTAGCTAGTTTCCGAGTCGGATACGCGATTGCCGATAAAGAAGTCATCGCTAAGCTGAATCCTGTACGCGAGCCGTTCAATGTGAATACATTCGGACAATGGGTTTCCGTTGCGGCTTTGAACGATCAAGAGTTTGTAGAAGCTTGCCGCGGGAAAAATCGAGAAGGCATGCAGCAATACTATGATTTCTGTGAAGAAGAGAAACTATCATACTATCCGTCTCAAGGGAATTTCATATTGATAGATTTTGCCATGAATGGAGACGAAGTATTCCAATATTTAATGAGCAAGGGTTATATTGTGAGAAGCGGCGTTGCGCTTGGTTTTCCGTCATGTGTCAGAATAACGGTCGGAACAAAAGAGCAAAATGAAGGCATTATTTCCGAGTTGCGCGGCTTGTTAGCTGAGAAAAGAAAGAAATAGTAGCAGTTAACTGAGGAGGAGAAAGCTTGAGAGGTACTGTTTTTGTTATTGGTCTTGGCTTAATAGGAGGATCGGTTGCTCTTGCAATCAAAAATACGCATCGTGATGTCCGTATATACGGCTATGATATTAATGATAATAGTGCCCAGCTTGCGAAAGCGCTCGGAATTATCGATGATATTTGTGATTCTGTCCAATCAGGGGCAGAACAAGCGGATTTGATTATATTAGGAACACCGGTGAAACAAACGGTGGAACTGCTGTCTGAGTTAGCGCAATATTCCTTGAAAAAGAATGTGATTATTACCGATGTAGGCAGTACAAAAACGAAGGTGACAAAAGCGGCAGAGCAGCTGAAGTCCAGCGGTGCGACATTTATTGGCGGGCATCCGATGGCGGGCTCACATAAGAGCGGTCCGGCTGCAGCGAAAGTGCATCTGTTTGAAAATGCTTTTTATTTGCTTACTCCACCGCATCAAGAGGAAGAGAAAAAATTGGCAGAGCTTAAAGCCTGGTTGCGCGGTACGAAAGCAAAATTTGTCATCGTCTCTCCTGAAATGCATGACAAGCTGACTGGCGTAATCAGTCATTTTCCGCATATTATTGCAGCAGGACTTGTGCATAGTGCGAGGAAAGCGACGGAACAAAATGAATTAGTATCGAGGCTTGCTGCCGGTGGCTTCAGGGACACGACAAGAATTGCCTCAAGCAGCCCGGAAATGTGGAGAGATATTTTACTTCATAATAAAGATGAGTTATTATTGCTCATGGACGATTGGATTGAACAAATGGACGATATTAAGCGCCAAATTGAGGCGAGTGACAGCGAATCCATTTTTGAGTTTTTTTCAAGTGCAAAAACATTCAGAGATGATCTTCCTGCACGTTCTCAAGGAGCCATTCCTGCGTTTTATGATTTATATGTGGATGTGCCTGATTATCCGGGTGTCATCTCAGAGATTACCGGATATTTAGCTCAGTCGCGAATCAGCATTACGAATATCCGTATTTTGGAAACGAGAGAAGAACTGTATGGTGTGCTTGTCATTTCGTTTCAATCGGAGGAAGATCGGAAGGCAGCGGAAGACTGCTTAGCGGAGCATACGAATTATGGGGTATACATAATGTGAGGAGGATACGATGGAGAAAATGATAACGAATGTAAAAGGACTGCAAGGAACAGTTGTTGTCCCTGGTGATAAATCGATTTCTCATCGCGCAATTATGTTTGGCTCGATGGCAGAAGGTAAAACAACAATCGAAAATTTCCTGGCAGGTGATGACTGCCTGAGTACGATTGCCTGTTTTCAAAAGCTTGGCGTCAATATTGTGCAGGAAGGAACATCTGTTACAGTGGAAGGCAAGGGCATTAAAGGTCTTAAACAGTCCGATACAGTGCTTGATGTTGGTAATAGCGGCACGACGATTCGTTTGATGTCAGGAATTCTTTCCTCATTGCCTTTCGAGTCGACATTAGAAGGCGACGATTCGATTGCCAAAAGGCCTATGACAAGAGTCGTGCAGCCGCTTCGGGAAATGGGAGCAATCATCGAAGGGCGCGAGGACGGCAAATATACGCCGCTTACGATAAAAGGAAGAGAGTTACACGGTATTACATATACGCTTCCAGTTGCAAGCGCGCAAGTAAAATCAGCCATCTTGCTGGCAGGGCTTCAGGCTAACGGCAAAACGACGGTCATCGAAAAAGAGAAAACAAGAAACCATACGGAAACGATGTTGCAAATGTTTGGCGGCAATATTGTTTGCAACGGCAATGAAATTACAGTGGAAGGCGGACAAACACTTACAGCTACATCTGTAATGGTTCCGGGAGATATATCTTCGGCAGCCTTTTTCTTGGCGGCAGGAGCAATTGTTCCGAATAGTAGAATCCAGTTGAAAAATGTCGGTTTGAATGAAACGCGCACCGGTATTTTGGATGTGCTGAAAAGCATGGGAGCATCAATGACCATTTCGCAAACAAATGCTCCTGATGCAGCAGAGCCGATTGGCGATATTACGATTTCGACTTCACAACTAAAAGGCACAAATATAAACGGCAGCATTATTCCGAGATTGATTGATGAACTGCCGATTATCGCCTTGATGGCTACGCAAGCGGCAGGAACAACGGTCATCTCGGATGCGAAAGAGCTGAAGGTAAAGGAAACGAACCGAATCGATACAGTTGTTTCGGAACTATCTAAGCTTGGAGCGGATATTGTCGCTACAGAAGATGGCATGATCATTAAAGGGAAAACGGCTTTAAAAGGCGGAGACGTAACGAGCTACGGAGATCACCGCATCGGAATGATGTTAGCGGTAGCAGCCTTGATTTGCAGCAAAGAAGTCAATTTATACGATGCGGAAGCGATTAATGTATCATATCCGAACTTTTTCGAGCATTTACAGCAATTAATGCAATAATGAATAGAGAAAAAAGCCATCAAAGCAATTTGATGGCTTTTTTCTCTGTTTGAATACCCATATATTGTGGAAAGGATAATAATCATATTATGATAGAATAAAGTACGCTCTTTTTTATATAAAAAAAGAAGGAACAGTTAGGAAGGAATAGACATGGTAACTATCGAAAAAATCTTAGAAAAAATTAATAATGGTGAATTTGAAGAGGCATATCGTCATATACATACAATACAAAACAGCGGATTGGAAGAGGACATCTTTGTACTTGCTGAAAATTTAGTGGAACTTGGATTTTTGGAGCAGGCTATCAAGCTGTATGAACAGCTGCTGGCAACTCATCCTGATGAAGGTGAGTTATTGCTTTCATTAGCGGAGATTTATGTGGAGCTTGATCAGGAAGATGAAGCATTAGAGCTTGTCAAAAAAGTGAAAAAAGATGACCCGGTATATCCAAGCGCATTATTGCTGGAAGCGGATTTATATTCGTTAAACGGTTTGTTTGAGGTTGCTTATAAAAAACTGCTTGATGCGAAGAAGCTGCTTCCGGATGAAACGGTCATTGATTTTGCTTTAGGAGAACAATGCTATATGCAAGGCAGCTTTCAGGAAGCAATCGGCTATTTTCAAACAGTGCTGAAAGAAAATGATGAAATGGCCGGAGTATCCATTAATCAAAGAATTGCGGAATCATACAGTAATCTTGGACAATTTGAAGAGGCTCTACCTTATTATGATAAGAGTTTGCAGAAGAAAATGGAGCTTCATACACTCTTCCAATATGGCTTAACCGCTTTTCAGGCAGGCCAATATAAAACGGCAATCAGCCAGCTGACAAAATTAAAAGAGATCGATCACGAGTTTCATTCGCTTTATCTATATTTAACGAGCTCCTATGAGATGCTTGATGATTATGAAATGGCTTACAAAATTGCAAAAGAGGGTATAAAACAAGATGAGTACAACAAAGAATTGTACTTCAAAGCCGGACAAATTTGCTTGAAGCTCAATAAGCAATTGGAGGCTGTTTCATACTTTCGCCAAGCAATTGCCATCGATCCGGGTTATTTGGAAGCAGGCATTACATTGGCCAAATACTTTATTCAATCTGAACAATATGAGGAATGTATTGAAACGATTGAAAGCATCATAGAATATGGCGAAAATGATCCGCAGTTTGATTGGCTGTTAGGTTTCTGCTTCAATCAAACCGAGGAATTCGAAAAAGCCAGAAAACATTATGATGCAGCATATGAAGCTTACAGCCAAAATGAAGAATTTTTATTAGAGTATGGATATTTTTTACTGGAAGAAGGAGACATGAAGCTTTTTGCAGAAATTATTAATAAGCTTCTTGCATTTGATCCTTGGAACGAAGAATATTTGTCCTTGAAGGATCGTGTTCAATCCATTGAAGAATAGGACTCGCACAGAAGGGAATATATCTTTGAGAAGGTTGTTATCCGGCTTTTTCAAGGAAATAAGATAAAATGTGCTACAGAGGAGGGATTTAAAATGGCTGCCCTTGTTTCTGTTAATGAAAAAAAGGAGTTCATTCGCTGGTTTTTGAATCATTACCAGCTGAAACGACGTGAATGTGTATGGATACTGAATTACTTAATGAGCCACGATCAATTGATGAAGAAGGTGCATTTTGTTGAAGATGCGCAATTTTGTCCTCGCGGTTTAGTTATGTCAACACATTGTGTAGATGAAGCACCTTTTAAGTTTTATAAGTCCAACATCATGACAACTGATGCGGAAAAATCTTTTCATGATATCCGTTTGAACAGGGATGAGGATATTTATATCACTTTGCATTTTCGTTCAGCTTATTCTTCCTATCACTATGCTGTCGTTTTAGAAAAAAATCCTTTTATTCCAAGCAATATGGAAACAAATGAGCAAGATAAGAAAATGGCAGAGCAAGTTTTGCAACTTTCACTGACATCATTTAAAAGAACTCAGCTGCTGAAGCAAATAGACGAAGCATTGGATCGTCAAGATCAGGAATTATTCCAAAAGCTAACGACCGCTTTGAAAAATATGGAGTAGCCTTCCGATTTCGGGAGGCTGCTTTTTTTTGTTGTTTGAATTTTACGTGAATTATATGTAAAAAAATTCCGGAAATGGTATGATGAGTGATAAGACAAAGAAGAGGGAGCGGGAGTTTATGAAGTGGATACCTCAAGATATGGAGATGTTTTTGCAGGCGAGGGAGTACGTTGATACGGCAGTCATGCCACTGATTGGTATTACATTTGAGGAGCAAGCGAAGCAAACTGCTTCCGTACATGACTTTATATCGATTG
Organism: Bacillus sp. (in: firmicutes); assembly: GCA_051893475.1. Classification (GTDB taxonomy): domain Bacteria; phylum Bacillota; class Bacilli; order Bacillales; family DSM-1321; genus Bacillus_AD. The sequence goes on from JBJFHH010000060.1 coordinate 17,983, forward strand.
TATCGCGGCAGGTGGAGCAGCAGTATAAAGGCAGGGTATTACTGTTGCCGCCACTTTCGTATTACAGCGATTGGCCGAAGCAAGAAAAGCTGGACCTTCTATTGAAATGGAAATCCGATTTGGATGAACAATTCGCTCATGTTTTATTCCTGACGTCAGATGTGGAATGGAAAACACTCGAAACGGAGCTTGGGCAAACCATATTATGGACAAATCATATTCCGTTGGAGCATTTGGAAGAGAAATATAAACAACCGATGATCGAAGAGCAAGTAAAATCTTTATTGACAACAATTAGTCAAAAATGGAAAAATGAATAATATATGAAATTTTGGATATACGACACATAAATGCCAAATTTTGTGTTATAAGATTATTGACCTTATTTTGGTAATGGGATATCATGGGTATGTCCTAGTTTTATAGAATTATAT
>JBJFHH010000061.1:0-13274 GCA_051893475.1 Bacillus sp. (in: firmicutes)
TTCACTTTTTGCGCCTGCAGTACGGGATTCCTCTGAAAACGGAAAAGATTCATAAGTCGGAATTTCATGAAGGGAAGATTCAGGAACTACAACCTCCTCTGGTTCACTAAAAACATAAGGAGGTTGAATAAACGATTCCGGTGCTACATCTTGTACGGAGCTTTCACCTCTGCCGGCTCCTTCATAAATCCCTGAGATCATTAATTCTGAAATCAGTTTAATGCAATTGCTCTCAGGCATCGAATAATCAAAGGTGGAAATATCGACTTCGATGGCGCTTCTATCCTCAACCCGGTTCGCCGGTATACTAATATCGACCGGAAACTGATGATTAAAGACATGTATACTGTCTTCTTCCCTAAAAAAGACATCTTGAACAAGCTGACGATGACTTTGCTCCACTTCAAGCGGCTCGTTTTCTTGCTGATTGGCAAATCCTCGGTATTCGCCCGAAATATCCAAGTTTCCCTCTATCACCACATATTGATCCTTCTCAATTATAATCACGTCCGGCTCAATAGAGAGAGAATACAATTCGGATACTTCATAGCCTTTCGGAAACCATATGGATTCCTCTAAAGAAAATCGCAGAAACGATTGATTTTGTTCACTCAAAATATGTCCTCCTCTCAATCACTAAAAGACTTCACCTATCTTTATTACACTATGAGGCAATCAGTTCTTTTAGTACTGAAACAAGGAATGCGCATACTTTCTTACATCTATTATTTTTGCTTGCCAGCATTATTAGGGGCACTTCTTTTCAGCTTCAGGATACTGACAAGCTGGGACACAATTAAATTCAAAATCAGCAAACTAACACCGACAGTCACACTTATTATTTCAGCATTCATTGCATAGCCAATTAAAATGATGACCGCGAAAAACAGCAGTGTATCCCAAAACTTCCACTTTACGTAGAAACGGACAAGTAAAACAGACAAGATGATTCCGATTGCGATAGAAATATTTTTGTTGACTTCAATAGTAGCAACATCTATGAATTCATGCAGACCAGTCATGATGATGGATAGAAACAAACTAAAGAATGGCACAAAATAATATAATAATTTATGCTTTGAATACGTCTCCTTTTTTAATGCCCATAAAAACGTATAAATTGTCGTAACAAAAAACAGCGGAGCTAATACTACATTAAAAAAAGAAAGAGATAATCCACCTAAAAAAGCATTCGGGATGAGATACATAGCATATGGAATGACAAGAAACCCTAAGTAATCCTTCTTGAACCATTTCTTATCTTTCGGCAACTCAGCCAGCAGTTCTTCACAATAAGCTTTTGGATCATCTCCAACAATTTCACGAGCGCTTTTCCCCTCTGCTTGCCCTTCAAGAATATGATCTAAAATCTCAAGAAGCAGTTCCTCAGACCATTTCTCATCTACAGAAGATAAACGGATATACAGCAAAATATCGCCATACACTTTCTCATTTTCTTCGGACAATAATTTCTGCTTCTCGGCATTTTCTTTTACTAAATCCTCAACCTTCATGCTCCTCATCTCCTATATCTATTTGCTTCATCAGCTGATTGACACTTCCGGATAATACAAGCCAATCCTGGTAAAATTCACGAAGCTGCTCTCTTCCTGTCTCAGTAATCTGATAATATTTCCGCTTTGGACCTTCCTGCGAGGCCCTCATCTCACTTGTGACACAGCCTTGCTTTTGCAGCTTTAATAAAATCGGATAGATGCTACCTTCACTGACCATATTCAGACCATATCGTGCTAAAATTTCCGTCATTTCATAGCCGTATACTTCTTTATCTGCAATGACAGCCAAAATACAGCCTTCTAATATCCCTTTCAACATTTGACTAGATGACAAATTGTTCCCTCCAGTACATTGCAATGCAAGATAGTAAATTTCAAAATCAGCTATCTTGCATTGCAAAATAGCTATAAATTAAAAATAACCTTATAAAAGTATAATGTCAATGACTGTTTTGAAATATAAATAAGATGACCCCTGTTTTATACAAGGATCATCTTATTTAAATACTTACAATGACATAGAGCAAACCGTCGCTCTATTCATCCGATATCCTCAATAAAACTGCCGCCCGAGAATTGGCTGTTATATAGATCGGCATAGAAACCGCCTTGTTCCAGCAATTGCTCATGATTTCCTTGTTCAATGACTGTTCCTTGGTTCATGACAAGAATTAAATCGGCATCTTTAATCGTCGAAAGCCGGTGGGCAATCACAAAGCTCGTCCGTCCTTCCATCAGTCTGTTCATTGCCTCTTGAATATAGACTTCTGTACGTGTATCGACACTGCTGGTCGCCTCATCCAAAATTAAAATAGACGGATTAGCCAAGATTGCCCGCGCTATTGTCAGCAGTTGTTTTTGGCCTTGTGAGATATTCGTTCCTTCTTCGTTAAGAACAGTCTGGTAGCCTTCAGGAAGTGTACGGATAAAATGATCCGTATGAGCCGCTTTGGCTGCCTGAATAATATCTTCCTTCGTTGCCCCTTCTCTTCCATAACCGATATTTTCCTCAATTGTGCCGTTAAACAGCCATGTATCTTGAAGAACCATCCCGAACATACTGTGCAAATCGCTACGCTTCATATTCGTGATATCGATACCATCAATTTTAATGCTGCCGCCATTAATTTCATAAAAGCGCATCAATAAGTTAATTAAAGTCGTTTTGCCGGCACCGGTCGGACCGACAATTGCAATCATTTGTCCCGGCTTCACGTCAATATTCATATCTTTAATCAGCAGATGATTGGCTTTATATCCGAAATCGACGTGTTCAAATGAAACATGACCCTTTGGATGATCAATTCCTTTCGGGTTCGTTGCTTCCGGCACTTGCTCTTTCTCATCAAGCAACTCAAAAACTCGTTCTGCAGAAGCGATGGTCGATTGAATAATATTCGCGATGTTAGCCGTTTGCGTAATCGGTTGCGAAAACTGGCGGGCATATTGAATAAAAGCTTGAATGTCCCCGACTGTAATGTATGCCTTCGTGACAAAAATACCACCGACTACACTAATTAGCACATAGCCGAAATTATTGACAAAGTTCATAAGCGGCATAATGACGCCGGAAATAAATTGTGCCTTCCAGCTGTATGTATACAGCCTCTCATTAATGACCTTAAATTCCTCCATCGCTTTGTCTTCATGACCAAATGCCTTTACAACTTCGTGACCGGTATACATCTCCTCTACGTGACCGCTTAAATCCCCAATCGATTTTTGCTGGCCGCCGAAATATCCTTGTGATTTCTTTGCCACCTTCACTGCAATTAATGCGCTTAATGGCAGAGTACATAATAAAATCAGCGTCATTACCGGACTGATTGTCAGCATCATTATCGTGACACCGATAATCGTAACAATAGAAGTAATTAATTGCGTCAAGCTTTGCTGCAGCGTCGTACTGATGTTATCAACATCATTGACAACCCGGCTTAATGTTTCGCCCGTTGTCGTCCCATCAAAATAACTTAACGGAAGTCGCGATATTTTGTCTTCCGCTTCTTCACGCAGTTTATAAACGGTACGCTGCGCCACACTCGCCATCACAAATTGCTGAATGAACGAAAAACCTGCACTGATTATATACAAGACGATCAGAATCATGACAATCCTGAGAATATAATCAAAATCAATTCCGGCTCCTGGCACACCCGCCAATTTTAAGGAAACGCCTTCAAATATTTTCGTTGTCGCCTTTCCTAAAATTTTCGGACCTAATATCGTAAAAACGGTACTGAGAATAGCTGCAATTAATACCGTCAACAGTCGCACTTTATACGGTTTCAAGTAACCAACCAGTCGTTTTAATGTACCTTTGAAATCTTTCGCTTTTTGGATCGGTGCGCCAGGGCCCCCGCGAGGACCAAATCCGGCTCCGTGACCCTTGCTCATGCAATCTCCTCCTCTGACAGCTGAGAAGACACAATTTCTTTATAAACATCACAGGTGTCCATAAGCTGCTTATGTGTGCCGATTCCAGCCACTTTTCCTTCATCGAGGACAATGATGCGATCAGCATCCATCACAGTAGAAACGCGCTGTGCGACAATTAAGACAGTCGACTCCGTCGTTTCCTGCTTTAAAGCTGCGCGCAGCTTGGCATCGGTTTTGAAATCCAATGCTGAAAAGCTGTCATCAAATAAATAGACTTCCGGTTTTCTCACTAAAGCTCTGGCAATCGAAAGCCGTTGCTTTTGACCACCCGATACATTCGTTCCCCCTTGAGAAATCGTTGAATCAAAACCTGACTTCATATTTGAAACAAAATCATAAGCTTGTGCAATCTTAGCCGCATCGATTATTTCTCCTTCTGAAGCTTGCTCATTGCCGAACATAATATTTTCTTTGACACTGCCTGTGAACAGTACAGCCTTTTGCGGCACTAAACCAATCTTTTCCCGCAAAACATCGGTTGGCATCTCTTTTACATTGATGCCATCAACAAGAACAGCTCCTGAATCGACATCATAAAATCGTGAAATCAGCTTCAATAATGTCGATTTCCCCGATCCTGTTCCCCCGATGATTGCTGTCGTTTCTCCCGGAGCAGCTCGGAATGATAAATTTTGCAGTGCCGGCTCTTCTGCTCCAGGATAGCTGAACGTTACATCGCGAAATTCGACTGTTCCTTTTTGTTGGAAAATCACTTTTTTTACCTCTTTATTTTTAATAGTCGGTGTAATGGCCAACACTTCATTTATGCGAGCAGCCGATGCCGAAGCACGCGGAATCAACACAAACATCATTGACAGCATAACCATCGAGAACATAATTTGCATCGCATATTGAATGAATGCCATTAAGTCTCCCACCTGCATATCGCCGGCTTCAATGCGAATGCCGCCGAACCAAACGACAGCCACTTGTGTTAAGCTCATGATGAGCATCATCGACGGCATTAGAAATGCCATAATTTTATTTACTTTAATAGTTGTTTCTGTTAAATCAGCATTGGCACTTTGAAACCGGCGCTGTTCATACCCGATTCGGTTAAAAGAACGAATCACGCGCACTCCCGTCAAGTTTTCCCGCATAACTCGGTTAACTCGGTCAAGTCGGACCTGCACCTGCCGAAATAGCGGGATTGCTTGACGTACCACAAGAAAAATGACCAGCAACAAAATCGGGACGGCAACAATGATGACCCAAGATAAGCCCGCATCCTTCGAAACAGCCATAATAATACCGCCAATCGCCATTAGCGGGGCCATAATCATCATTCGCAAAATCATATTCAAGACAAGCTGAACTTGAGTGACATCATTTGTCGTCCTTGTAATTAAAGAAGCGGTCCCCACTTCCGTAAACTCATGCAAAGAAAAGCTTTCCACATGGGCAAAAATTCTTTGGCGCATATCTTTGCCGAAAGACATCGCAACCCTCGCGCTATAATAACTGGCAACAACAGCTGCAATTGTGCCAAACAAAGTAACCAGCAGCATAAATCCGCCGATTTTCCAAATATACGGTATATCTTGATTGATTACCCCATTATCAATAATATCGGACATTAAAGTCGGCAAATACAACTCCGATAATGTCTGTATACATATGAACACGATAATGAGAGCAATAGACCGTTTATACGATGATAAATAGCAAAATAACTTGCGCATTCCTAATCCTCCATTAAAAAAATCGCCAAAACAAAAAAGGCTAACTACTAGTAAAACTAGTGTTAGCCTTTCTGATTATTTTAATGTAGCAAATGCCTTCTCAACTGCCGCAATTGTCTTGGCAATATCTTCATCGCTATGCGCTGTCGACAAGAATAAGCCTTCAAATTGTGAAGGAGGAAGGAAAATACCTTCATTCGCCATCTCACGATAATAGTTAGCGAAAAACTCCAAATCAGAAGCTTTTGCTGTTTCATAATTGATTACTTTTTCATTTGTAAAGAAGAAACCAATCATAGAACCTGCACGGTTAAATGTTAACGGCACACCGTATTTCTTAGCAGCGTTCGTAATACCTTCTTCCAGAAGATCGCCTTTACGCTTGAATTCTTCGTAATCTGCAGGAGTCAGACGGCTTAATGTCGCAATACCTGCTGTCATCGCCATCGGATTGCCCGATAAAGTGCCCGCTTGGTAAATAGAGCCGCTTGGAGCGATTTGATTCATAATCTCTGCTTTACCTCCGTATGCCCCGACCGGAAGACCACCGCCGACAACCTTACCTAAGCAAGTGATATCAGGGTCCACTCCGTAATAGCCGCTTGCGCAGTTATAAGCAACACGGAAACCTGTCATTACCTCGTCAAAGATCAGCAGTGATCCGTATTGATTTGTAATTTCGCGCAAACCTTGCAAGAAGCCTGGCAGTGATGGAACAACACCCATATTTCCGGCTACCGGTTCGACGATTACACAGGCAATATCTTCACCGAAATGTTCAAATGCATAACGAACGCTCTCAAGATCATTGTAAGGTACCGTAATTGTATTTTTCGCAACGCCTTCAGGAACTCCTGGGCTGTCAGGCAATCCTAATGTCGCAACACCTGAGCCTGCTTTAATAAGCAATGAATCTCCGTGTCCGTGGTAGCAGCCCTCAAATTTCAAAATTTTATTGCGGCCTGTATAGCCTCTTGCCAGACGAAGCGCGCTCATTGTCGCTTCCGTACCGGAATTCACCATACGGACAATTTCCATAGAAGGAATACGTTCAATAATTAGCTTAGCCAGCTTATTTTCCAATAAAGTCGGTGCGCCGAAGCTTGTCCCGGTTTCAGCGACTTTCTTTAACTCTTCCACTACTTCCGGATGGCTGTGTCCGAGAATAAGCGGTCCCCATGAAAGGACATAATCAATATATTCATTGCCGTCGATATCATAAATCTTCGAGCCTTGGCCGCGTTCCATAAAAATCGGGTCCATCGCCACTGATTTAAAAGCGCGGACAGGGCTGTTTACGCCGCCCGGCATTAAGTTTACTGCTTCTTTAAAAGCTGCTTTTGACTTATCATAATTCCGCATCATTCTATCTCCTTTGCAGAAAAACCGTCACCGGTCCTTCTTTACATATCTTCTTGTAGGTACTTTGCAACGTCCTTAGCAAAATACGTAATGATCAAATCTGCTCCTGCTCGTTTAAAGCCGGTCAATGTTTCCAATACGATTTGCTTTTCATTAATCCAGCCGTTTAAAGCCGCCGCTTTAATCATGCTGTACTCACCACTTACATTATACGCAACGACCGGTAAATTCACATTATTTTTTACATCGCGAATAATATCCATATAAGCAAGAGCCGGCTTCACAATCAGGAAATCTGCTCCTTCCATTAAGTCGGACTCTGCCTCGCGCAATGCTTCCATGCGGTTAGCCGGATCCATTTGATACGTTTTGCGGTCTCCGAATTGCGGAGCGCCGTTTGCGGCATCACGGAACGGACCGTAATAGGAAGAGGCATATTTTACGGAATACGACATAATCGGAATATGTGTATAGCCCGCTTCATCCAAACCAAGGCGGATCGCTGCAACAAATCCGTCCATCATATTAGAAGGTGCAATGATATCCGCCCCTGCTTCCACTTGGCTGATTGCTGTTTTAACCAGCACTTCCAGCGATTCATCATTTAAAATCTCGCCGTCATGTACAAGACCGCAATGACCATGGTCTGTATATTCGCACAAGCATGTATCAGCAACGACAAGCACATCAGGATAATGCTCTTTTACGAGCTTTGTAGCCAGTTGAACGAGTCCGTTATGGCTGAAAGCGCCAGTGCCGATAGCATCCTTATCTGCTTCGAAAGGAACGCCAAACAGAATAAATGCGCGGATACCAAGTTGCTTCGCTTCCTGTACCTCAGCGAGCAAGTTATCCAATGAAAGCTGATAAACGCCCGGCATCGAACTGACTTCATTTTTGATATTTTCTCCGGCTGCCACGAAGATCGGATAAATTAAATCTTCCGTGCGCAAAATCGTTTCTCTCACTAGAGCACGCATATTTTCATTTCGACGTAGTCTTCTGTGTCGTGCAAATTCGATATTTGACATAACCATTCTCCTGCCTTTACTTTCGATAATCGATTAAACGTGTAACTAATCCTTCAATTGTGTAAGGTTCAGCGCATACTTGAACATGCAAACCGTATTGTTCAGCTGTTTTTTGAGCGACCGGTCCGATGCAGGCAATGACACAATTTGAAATGAACGATTGTAACATATGCTTTTCAACCGTCTGCATAAAATGCCGAACTGCTGAAGAGCTGGCAAATGTCAGAACATCAAGCTGTTCATTACCAAGCACTTCACACAGTTTTTCTTCACTACCCTCAGGCATTGTATTTTCATAAAGAATTACTTCATCACAAATATGATCGTTTCCCTTCAAGCTTTCCGCAATCAAATCACGGGCCAAATTACCTTTTACAACAAGCACCTTAGACTCTTTAGACAAGATAGGAATAAATTCTTCAACGAAACATTCAGCCACAAATTGTGACGGAACAAACTGAGGAATAAATCCATATCGCTTAAGCGCCTTCTGCGTTTTCGCGCCAATTACAGCAATTTTAGGCAAAACAGCCTGATCACCCACTTGCCGAAAAAAGTAATCGACGCCGTTTTTGCTTGTCAACACAAGCCAATCGTACTGCTCTATATTAGCGAGCTGCTCTTTTTCTTTCTCATTTAAGATACGGGGACGAAAGCCGATCATCGGTATTGAAACCGTCTCTCCTCCCGCTTTTCTGATTAAATCAGCAAATTCTGTATTATCGCCCTCTTCTCTTGTCAGTAATACCTTCTTACCGGTCAGAAAAGAATGCGCGCTCATAATTGATTACTCTCAGCTTTCACATCATCAATCAACTTCTGACCGCCGCGTGCTTTAATCAATTCAGCCGCTCTTTTTCCGACCTCTTCAGCATCATTGCCCGTTACTTGCTCCTTCAAAATCACCGTGCCATCAGGAGAAGCGACTAAAGCTGTTAATGAGATTTCCTCTTGAGCTGCTATCGTTGCATATCCCGCTATCGGCACCTGACAGCCGCCTTCCATTGCATTAAGAAATGCTCTTTCAGCCGTAACTGTTTTTTCTGTAGCTGAGCAAGTGAATTTCGCCAGTTCCAAAAGCAATTCTTCATCATCACTGCGGCATTCAATTGATAATGCTCCCTGTCCGACAGCCGGCACGCATAGCGTATCATCTAAGTATTGCGTCACAACCTCTTTGCTCCAGCCAAGCCGTGATAATCCCGCCGCCGCTAAAATAATCGCATCATAGTCTTCTTCTTTCAATTTGTTTACACGTGTATCAATATTCCCGCGAATCCACTTAATTTGCAGGTCCGGACGTTTAGCTAACAGCTGCGCGCTTCTTCTTAGAGAGCTTGTCCCGACAACCGCTCCCTCTTTTAATTGCTCAAGTGTGCTTCCGTCTTTGGAAATCAATACATCACGATGATCCTCTCTAACCGGGATACAGCCGATTGTCAAACCTTCCGGAAGCAGTGCCGGCATATCCTTCATGCTATGGATGGCCATATCGATTTTCTTTGATAAAAGCGCTTCCTCAATTTCTTTTACAAAAAGACCTTTTCCGCCTACTTTAGAAAGAGTCACATCCAAAATACGATCGCCTTTCGTGACAATCTCCTTCACCTCAAATTCAAAAGGTAAGCCTAAATCTTTCAGTTGCTGAATGACCCAATTTGTTTGAGTAAGTGCCAGCTTACTTCTTCTTGAACCGACAATAATTTTTCTCATGTTATCCTCCTAAATGTTCCAATAGTGAAAGCCTGATAAACTGCTGAACAAGAAAAAATTCAATAACACTAGTAAAAACGCGGCGATATTGATGATGGCCAAATTTTTGCCGAATAATTGCTTCCCTTGCTTACAATATATAAAGAATGAATAAACGATAATAATAAAAAACGAGCCTACTATTTTCGTATCAATCCAGTTAAGATCCGGAAGCTTAATTAGCGCCCATCTTACTCCAAGCACAAGAGCGATAAATAGTACCGCTATGCCGATTACATTCAATATGTAAGACAATTTCTCGAGCTTCGATAAATCGCCTAATCTTAAAAGTTTTTTGCCCCATTTTTTCTTCTTAAGTAAATCATACTGTATTAAGTAAAGAATTGAAAAAATAAAGGACAATGTAAACGCTGCATAAGCAAATATAGCCATTGTAATATGAATAAACAGCAATTCCGAAACCAATTGCTGAGCCATTACCCGTGATTCGATTTGCGACGGAGCGAATGCATGCACCACCATCAGAACGAATCCCAGAACATTCGCAAAAAATAAAATAAAATCCAGCTTCATAAATTTAGAAATGAAAACAGCCAGTCCAATTATGAGCCAGACGTAGAAATAGAGTCCTTCAAATATCGTCAAAACAGGAAACCTGCCTGTTTCAATCATATATAAACATAAAAAAATTGTTTGCAGCACCCAAACAATCAAGAGTAACCAGAAAGCAAATTGATTCACTTTCCGGTTAGTATGAAGAAAGTCTATAAAATATAAAAGAACGCTTATTGCATAAATAATTACCGTTACTTCATGAAGCCTTGTCATTGAAATGTCCAGCATTACAAAACCTCACTTACGCTTCAACGGCGATCGCTTTCTTTTCACCTGCTTGCGCTGATGCAGCTTGATTCATATCATACTTCATTTTTTGAACCTCGACTAACTCTTCAATATTGAAGGTTTTAATAAAACGTTCCAACGCTTCATCACGATGCTTAGCACCCGATAACTCTTTCGCATACAGAATCGGATCCTTCAGCATTTGATTAATGATGCTCTTCGTATGTTTGCTGATAATCTTTTTCTCTCTATCTGACAAGTTCGGAAGCTTTCTTTCCAGGCTTTCCATCGTATCCGCCTGAATCACCAACGCTTTCTCGCGCAAAGCGGAAATGACCGGCACGACTCCGAGCATATTCATCCATTGATTGAAGCTGTCAATCTCCGCCTCAATCATCATCAAAATTGCCTCTGCTGCAATTTTACGTTCTTGAAGGTTCGCTTCGACAATCCCTTCCAAATCATCTATATCGTATAAAAATACGCTGTCAATCTCGTTGATAGCCGGATCCAAGTCACGCGGAACCGCAATATCGACCATAAAAATCGGACGGCCTTTTCTCAATCGGTCAACGTATCCCATCAATTCTTTCGTAATAACATATTCTTTAGCACCGGTTGAAGAAATGACGATATCAGCATCTAATAAAGCACATTGCAGTTCTTTAAGGTCTTTTGCCATCCCGTCAAATTTCCGTGCAAGAACTACAGCTTTCTCATGAGTACGGTTAATAACCGACACCTTTTTTGCGCCAGCACTGTATAAGTTTTGAATGGCCAGTTCGCCCATTTTCCCTGCGCCGATAACAAGTACATTTTTATCATTCAGGCTGCCAAAAATCTTCTTAGCAAGCTCTACTGCCGCATAGCTGACAGAAACAGCGTTTGTATTGATTTCCGTTTCGGCGTGAGCTCTTTTCGCCAAAGTAACCGCTTGTTTAAACAGTTGGTTGAACACTGTACCGATTACTTCATCCTTCTGTGCCTGCACATAGCTCGAACGCACTTGGCCAAGTATTTGCGTTTCTCCCAAAATCATTGAATTCAATCCGCAAGTCACTTGGAACAAGTGGTCAACAGCGCGGTCACCCTCATGAATGAATAAATACGGAGCAAACTCCTCCGTCGGCATATTAAACCATTGTGATAAAAATTCTTTTATATAGTATCGGCCCGTATGAATCTGATCAACAACTGCATAAATTTCCGTTCTATTGCAGGTTGATATGACAATATTCTCCAAAATACTCTTTTTATTTTGCAACGCTTTCATTGCATCTTTCAGCTCAGATTCATTAAAAGCCAAGCGTTCACGAATCTCAACAGGGGCAGTCTTATAATTTAAACCAACTGCAAGTATAAACATCCCTTTATCCGCACCCCCACGTAAGTTAACATAGTTACTTATTGAAAATTATACCATGTGCCAACTTTAATCTCTCTAAAAATTTTGAACATATCATGACAGACTATGGTACTATAAATATATGAATAAAAAAATTCAGATTAGAATTATTACTAAGTAATAATTTATCAATCAAATTAAAAATCTTCAAGTAGTTTGTTTGGAAAGAAGGAATAAGCATGAAATCCAACAGTCTGTTTTCAGGCATCATTTTAATCGGCTTCGGTCTTTATTACTTGCTGGAGCGCTTTTCGATTGCCTTCCTACAAAATTTGCATGCATGGCCCACTCTTTTATGCATTACCGGAATTGCCTTTCTTGTACAAGCCTATAAAGCGAAACATTATGACTCCATTTTACCTGGCGTTATTTTTTTCGGCTTCGGGATCCATTTCCACGTCATCAATACATATCATCTATGGCAAAACCATATCGGCGTATTTATTCTGATTATATCATTAGGGCTGTTGCTCCAAGCGAATAAAACACGGTCCGGTTATTTGCCGGGAATTATTCTTTTGATCGTTGCCCTATTGCTTCTATTTAACGATAAAGTTTTAGGCATTCTAGGACTCGTGCAAACCGAACTGATTTCAAACTTTTCACTTTGGGCGATTGTATTAATCGTTCTCGGATTAATTCTTCTTTTCGTTAAGAAGAAATAGCCTTTAATTATATGCCACTGTCCGGCTGGCTGCATATACTGCAAATAAAGAGGATTGATAGGATGGGTATACAAATGAAACGAATATCCATTTTCACCTTACTATCTTTATTTGCCGCCGTTCAGCTTTTCTGGCTGTTCTCATTTGAACATCGTTTCAGCGAAGCGATTCTGCTCTTGATTGTCATTTCCCTTTTCATACTATTCAGCGGGCTTTCGTCCATTGACAATCTGAATGATCAGCAGTCCTTCAATTTCCGAATGCGCATCGGCTTCGTTTTGGAGCTATTGGCATTTATTTTATTAATATGAACAAGCAAAAACGAAGTGTCAGCATAAATGTGCTGTACACTTCGTTTTTTCATAAGATAAGATAGTATAAATTTTTGGACGTAAATAGCTGTCCAACCTTACATCTGCCGCATGACTCCTTTTTGGTTTGCAACAAATTTAAGAATATAGTCATCTGAGGATGACTGCAAATTCTAGAGCGTGCGCCTCACCAAAAAGGATTGGTGACGGTTTTTCTTACCTATTACATTTTAGCTTGCAACGATTTCCAGGCTTCTTCTTTACCCAGACCTGTTTCAGAAGAGAATAAAATGATTTCGTCTTCCT
>JBJFHH010000061.1:13374-18415 GCA_051893475.1 Bacillus sp. (in: firmicutes)
GCTTCTTCTTTACCCAGACCTGTTTCAGAAGAGAATAAAATGATTTCGTCTTCCTTTTCAAGTTGTAGCGTTTCTTTCGTAACTTTTAAATGTTTTTGCCATTTGCCTTTTGGAATCTTATCCGCTTTCGTTGCGATGACAATGCAAGGGATTTCGTAATGCTTAAAGAAATCATACATCATCACATCATCCTTTGTCGGCGGATGACGCAAGTCGACTATCAATAATGCTGCTCTCAGCTGCTCACGTGTCGTTAAGTACGTTTCAATCATTTTTCCCCAGGCTGCACGCTCCGACTTGGAAACCTTCGCATATCCGTAACCCGGAACATCGACAAAGTGCATCATTTCATTAATAATGAAGAAATTCAGCGTTTGTGTTTTCCCCGGTTTTGAGGATGTGCGCGCCAAACTTTTTCTGTTCAGCATTTTATTGATAAATGACGATTTCCCTACATTAGAACGTCCTGCCAATGCAAATTCCGGAAGATCGCCTTCTGGATACTGTTCTGGTCTAACAGCGCTTATGACAATCTCTGCGCTTGTTACTTTCATTTATTTTCCTCCTACCAATGCTAGCTCTAATACTTCATCGAAAGTAGATACAGGATGGAAACTTAATTCGTTTCGGATACTTTCAGGAATATCTTCAATATCCCTTTCATTATCCTTCGGTAAAATAATCGTTGTTAATCCTGCTCTGTGAGCGCTCAGCGTTTTTTCTTTTAATCCGCCAATCGGCAACACACGGCCTCTTAACGTAATTTCACCCGTCATACCGACCTCTTTACGGATTGGCTTGCCTGTTAATGCCGATACCAATGCGGTCGCAATCGTAATACCTGCCGATGGTCCGTCTTTCGGAACAGCACCTTCCGGGACGTGAATATGAATATCATATTTTTGATAAAACTCTTCATCAATTCCCAGTTCAGCCGCTTTCGAACGCACACAGCTCAACGCCGTTTGCGCCGATTCCTTCATGACATCGCCAAGCTTACCTGTTAAGGAAATCTTGCCTTTCCCTGACGATAAAGATACTTCGATTTGCAGCGTGTCCCCACCGACAGTTGTATAGGCAAGTCCCGTAGCAACTCCTACTGTATCATCTTTTTCCGCTTGTCCATAGCGATATTTCTTTTTACCTAAAAATTCCTCAAGGTTATTTGCCGTGACAATCACTCGTTTCTTTTTGCCCGACACAATGATTTTTGCTGTTTTACGGCAAATGCTTGCCAGCTGGCGTTCAAGGCTTCTGACGCCTGCTTCGCGTGTATAATAACGAATAATATCGATAATCGCATCATCTTTCAGCTGCAGCTGTGTTTTTTTCAAGCCGTGATCGGATATTTGCTTCGGCAGCAAATGATCTTTGGCAATATGGAATTTCTCAAGCTCCGTATAGCCGGAAAGCTGAATAATCTCCATACGATCGCGAAGCGGCCCAGGAATAGTTCCCAAATTATTCGCTGTTGCGATAAACATGACATTCGATAAATCATATGTCTCTTCAATGTAATGATCGCTGAAATTATGATTTTGCTCCGGATCCAATACTTCCAATAATGCAGAAGAAGGGTCTCCGCGGAAATCATTAGACATTTTATCGATTTCATCCAATAAGAATACCGGGTTGATTGTGCCGGCTTTTTTCATTCCTTGAATGATACGACCTGGCATCGCTCCTACATACGTTCGGCGATGACCGCGAATCTCTGACTCATCACGTACACCGCCAAGAGAAATACGAACAAAATGGCGGTTTAACGAAGTTGCAATCGATTTAGCCAAACTCGTTTTCCCGACACCCGGAGGTCCTGCCAAGCAAAGAATCGGTCCTTTCAAAGAATTCGTCAGCTGTTGAACAGACAAATACTCCAACACGCGCTCTTTTACTTTTTCAAGCCCATAATGCTCTTTATTCAAGATCTTTTCCGCTTTCAAAATATTATGGTCATCTTTTGTAGCGACAGACCATGGGAGCGTAATAAGCCATTCAATGTAATTACGAATAACGGAGCTTTCAGCAGAGCTGGATGGGATTTTTTCATAACGGTCCAATTCTTTTAAAGCGACCTTTTCGACATGCTCAGGCATACCGGCTTGTTCGATTTTCTCCGTTAAAACAGCAATTTCTCCTGTCTTCCCTTCTTTATCGCCAAGTTCCTTCTGGATCGCTTTCATTTGCTCGCGCAAATAATATTCTTTTTGCGTTCTTTCCATTGAACGCTTAACTCGTTCGCCGATTTTCTTCTCTAGTTGAAGAATTTCGCGTTCGTTATTAATGTGTCCAATCACAATCGCTAATCGCTCTTTCACATCGATTGCTTCTAGAATTTCTTGTTTCTCTTTCACTTGTAAAGGCAGATGAGAGGTGACAATATCCGCCAATCTGCCCGGCTCTTCAATATCAGCAGTGGATGCGTACGTATCGTTCGCATTCTTTTTCGTCATTTTTATGTATTTTTGAAAAGAATCTAACAGCGTTCTCATTAACGCCTGATGCTCGGCATCCTTCTCTGCAGAATCTTCATACGCTCTTAATTCAGCGGCCATGTATGTATCTTCATCAATAAAGGATACTACCTCCGCCCGCTTTAACCCTTCCACAAGTACACGGATGGTTCCATTCGGCAACTTCAACATTTGTTTAACTTTTGTCAAAGTACCCATTTTATAAACATCGTCTTCTCCCGGCTCAGCCGTTGAAGTTTCTTTTTGAGTTGTTAAAAAAATCAAATGATCATCAACCATAGCTTTTTCTAAAGCCTGTATTGATTTTTCTCTTCCTACGTCTAAATGAAGGACCATTGTCGGATATACAATCAGCCCCCGCAGCGGAAGGAGGGGAACGATGATTTCGTTATTATTAGTCATGCTTGACACCTCCAAAGTAAGTGCATTCCGTTACATTTTCGAAGAACATTAACAGTCTTTTAACAATTCTAACGCATTTAATATTGCGTGTCTATTTGATTTCCTGCTAATGAAAGTACTGACAATCCCGCAAAAGATTGCATTTGTGAAATTCGTACAAGTTATAACTTCATTATAACGTAAGTTCTTACAAGTGAAAAATTATACCGCTTGTTATTTTGCTCTGCCATAGTTGTTTTCGCTGCGGGTGGACGCTTTCGTACTGAGGCATGCGCTAATTCTCCTCGGACTTCACTCCTATGTGTGTGTTTGCCTGAAAGCCTCTTTCTGCAAGAACGGGAATAAATCAAACATATAATCCGAAGACAAAATATAAAAAGAACGACTAAAAGCATGATATCTTTTCAGTCGTTCTTCACATGAAAGCTACAGCATATTTTCCTTTGGGATAATCTGTATGTTCGGAAGAGGTTCTTGGGCTGTTTGTTCCTTTTTCAATGCCGCATTCAGCACTTCCCTCAGTTGAGTGACAGGAATAATTTCGATGCCATCAAACTCTTTCAGCATGCTTTGCATGTTGTCTTTCGGTATGATAACTTTTTTCGCCCCGGATAAATATGCGGCTCGCACTTTCGGATAAATACCGCCAATCGGCTTTACTTCTCCATGAATGCTAATTTCACCGGTCATCGCTACCGTATGATCGACAGGAATTTGATAAATGGCAGAGTATATGCCGGTTGCCATCGCAATGCCGGCGGACGGACCATCAATTGGGATGCCTCCGGGAAAATTAACATGAATATCATAAGAATCAGCCGGAACGCCCATCGTCCTCAAAACGGTAATTACATTCTCAATTGATCCTTTCGCCATACTCTTTCTCCGGATTGTCTTCCCTGTTCCGCCTATGCTTTCCTCTTCGACAATGCCGGTAATCGTAATTGATCCTTTTTCATCGGCCGGAATGACCATTACCTCGATTTCCAGCAGCGCTCCGCTGTTCGGTCCGTATACCGCCAATCCATTCACTCGTCCTATTTGCGGCTGTTTGCCAATCTTCTTTTCCATCCGCGGCACAAGCTGACTGCTCTGCACAATCCATTCGATATCTTCAATTTTTAATTCTTTTCGTTCATCGCTAATTGTCAGACCCGCTGCTATTTGTACAATATTTACTGCCTCTCTGCCATTACGGGCATAACGAGCCAAAAATTGCAGCCCTTCCCCACTGGCATTCAAACCGACCTTTTTCGTTGCGTTTTTTGCTACGTGAATGATTTCATCCTGCTCCAGCTCCCGGAAAAACACTTCCAGACAGCGCGAACGAATCGCCGGCGGTATTTCATTCGGCGTTCTTGTTGTAGCACCGATTAAACGAAAATCAGCAGGCAGACCATTTTTGAAAATATCATGTATATGAGCAGGGATTTGTTGATTCTCTTCAGAATAATACGCACTCTCAAAATATACTTTGCGATCCTCTAATACTTTTAAGAGCTTATTCATTTGAATCGGATGCAGCTCTCCTATTTCATCAATGAACAAGACACCCCCATGAGCATTCGATACAGCCCCTTGCTTCGGCTGAGGTATCCCCGCCTGGCCCATAGCGCCGGCGCCTTGATAAATCGGATCATGCACAGATCCTATGAGCGGATCAGCAATACCTCGTTCATCAAAGCGTGCTGTCGTCGCATCCAACTCCACAAAAACCGCCTTGTCTCTGAAACAAGATTGCTTCGTCCTTTTTGCTTCCTCCAAGACAATTCGGGCAGCAGCTGTTTTACCGACACCCGGCGGACCGTAAATGATGACATGCTGCGGATTTGGTCCGCATAATGCAGCTCTTAACGCTTTAATCCCGTCTTCCTGACCAATAATCTCTGAGAAAGAAGATGGTCTTACCTTTTCAGCAAGAGGTTCTGTAAGAGAAATAGCCCGCATACTCCGCAACTGCTCCATCTCTTTTTTCGATTCGCGGTCAATGGTCACCTTTTGCATTCGTTGACCTTTTAATAAATTCAGAAAGTACAGCCCAATGATTATTCCAAAAAAGAGCTGTACCAGGATAATAATGTTTGTCCAACTCATCTCGTAACCTCCTAATCCTACCTAGAACACTTTACTTTCATTATCACCCTCCCTGTACAAAATTAACCATG
>JBJFHH010000062.1:0-4376 GCA_051893475.1 Bacillus sp. (in: firmicutes)
GAATCCAGTAGATGAAAAAACCTAGACTGCCATAGGTTGAGAAGTAGTTTAGAGCGGGAATCTCGATATCGGTATCTTCCTCTAATTTCAGTTCCGTGTTTGACACACGAACTAAGCTTTCACAAAAGAGATTTTGTGAACCTGGCAGCACTTCGCCTTTTAAAATGAGCGTAAAAATGAACTGATTTTTATAAATGAATTCGAAAATCGGCAAATGCAGACGGATTTCATTTGAAGAGAATCGTTGCAATTTTTTGTAGCTTTCTCGGAAGTAGCTAATTAACTCATTTAAATAATCATCGATGATGGCAGCAAGCAAGTCATTTAAATCTTTGTAATGGGCATAAAATGTCACGCGGTTACATTCGGCGAATTGTGATACTTCAGTTATTGTCAGTTCGTTCAAGTCTTTTTCCTGCAATAATGTCAGCAGGGCCAGCTTTAAATTTTTCTTTGTGCGGGCACTTCGGCGGTCCTCTTTTGCAGTCATTATGTTGTCACCTCGCTATGTTACGTACTGTTACAATAATTATGCCACCAATCTTTCTGTCGGACAAAGGATTAGTCAAGTCAAATTACTTTGACTTATGATCCGTTTTTCGTATAAGATAAGATTGGTTATTTATTGGAACTGGAGGAAATACAATGGCGAGAAGTAAACGAGACGATATTATGGAGGCAGCGCTGATTCTTTTTGCAGAAAGAGGCTATGACGGAACGACTGTGCCGATGATTGCTGAAAAGGCGAAGGTGGGGGCCGGAACGATTTATCGTTATTTCGAAAATAAGGAGAGCCTAGTGAATGCTCTGTTTCAGGATCATGTAACCAAATTTTCGGAGATGCTGAGAAACTGTATAGATGAGAACTCCGATGACATTCGTCATCAGTTTCATCTGCTTTTTCAACAGATGGTTCAGTTTGCGAAGCGTAATGAATTTTCACTGCAGTTTATTGATTCGCATGCGTGCAATCATTATCTGGATGAAAAAAGCAATCAGATCTTTGATGAATTTCTCGGTTTCCTGCATTCCTTTGCCGTGAAGGGCTCGGATGAAGGCGTGCTTTGCTCGTTGCATCCGGATGCGATTATTGCGATTGTTTACGGTGCGTTTTCACATCTGTACAAATTGATCCGTCTTGGTAAGATTGAAGAGAGCGAGCAACTGATTCAGCAGGTTGAAGACTGCTGTTGGAATGCTATTCGAATCTATTGATTCAATAGTTTTGCCCGAAACGGAATGAATATTCATTCCGAAAGTAGTATAATAGGAATGAATGTTCATTCTTGAATAATTAACCAACATGTAAGGGAGAGAAAAGTAGAAATGAAGAAATCGATGAATTGGCGCTCGGCCTCATTGATTGGCTGGATTATCATTACGGTGTTGACCTTGGCTATGATGCCGAATCTTGATCAACTTGTCCGAGAAAAGGGGCAAATTGAGGTTCCGGATAGCGCTCAAAGTCAAGTTGCTATCGAAATGATGAAGGAGCTTGAAGGCGGAGAGGCCGATCAATATCAGATTATCGCTGTTTTCCATAATAAAAATAAGGAACAGCTGACGGAAGCACAATTGAAGGAAATTGAAGCGACCATAACAGAGTTGCAGGAGAAAAAGGAGCAACTCGGCATTTCTGATATGATGACTCATTTGGATAATGAGCAAACCGAGAGTCAGCTTGTTTCCGAGGACGGTACGACAATTTTGACACAATTGAGTGTAGATAAGGATCAGGGTGAGATTACTGATGTTACTGCGGAATTAAAAGAAATAATCTCTTCTGAAGGTGTCAAAACCTATTTGACCGGAAATGATTTGGTCATGGAGGACTTTATGCAATCGACACAGGATGGCGTGAAGAAAACGGAGGTCATTGCGATAATTTTTATCATTATCGTACTGATTATCGTCTTCCGCTCACCAATTGTGCCGATGATTTCCCTTCTTTCAGTAGGGGTTTCCTATATTGTGTCGCTTGGTGTGGTCGCACATCTGGTTGACCAATTTAATTTTCCGTTTTCGAACTTTACCCAAGTATTCCTTGTCGTGATATTGTTCGGAATAGGAACAGACTACAATATTCTGCTGTTTACGCGCTTTAAAGAGGAGCTGGCGAAGCAGGAGGATGTGCTGACTGCCTTAAAAGTGACTTACAAGTCAGCCGGAAAGACCGTTCTTTATAGCGGTATTGCCGTGTTTATCGGATTCACGGCATTGATGCTGGCGGAATTCAAATTGTATCAGGCGAGCTCGGCAGTTGCGGTCGGTGTTGCGGTGCTGCTGGTTGTCTTGATGACGTTGAACCCGTTCTTCATGGCTTTATTGGGCAAGAAAATGTTTTGGCCATCCAAGAAGTTCGAAGGTCATGCCGACAGTAAAATTTGGGGCTTCCTTGCGAAGATGTCGGTACTTAGACCACTTGTCGCGCTAATATTTGTAGCCATTCTTTGTGTGCCTTTTGTTTTAAGCTACAGCGGCACACTCAGCTATAATGACCTGCAGGAAATTAATGATAAATATGAGTCGAAGCAGGGAATTAACGTGATTGAGGAGCATTTTTCACCAGGCTTTTCCGCTATGACCTCACTTGTAATTTCATCGGATGAAACGATGGATAACGAGGAGTATATGCAGGCGCTTGATCAGTTGACGCAAGCATTGAGCAAGGTTGATGGTGTGTCAAAGGTATTCTCTGTTACACGTCCGGCAGGTGAAAAAATCGATGAGCTATATGTCGAAGACCAAACAAATGTCTTAAATGACGGACTTGGTGAAGCGAATGATGGTGTCGGTCAAATTAATGAAGGATTGACAGAAGCGGAAGGAAAACTCGGTGAAGCGGACACGAACAGTCTTGATGATGTCGAAACACTTATTTCGGGAACGAATGAAGTGAAGGATGGAGTCTCGGCGCTTGGTGATGCTTTGGCTGAATTAAATAGCGGCATGAATGATGGAGCAGCAGGAGCCGAGCAGCTGACGGACGGTCTTGAGACACTGCAATCAAATATTGCGACTTTGTCAGATTCAACTTCAACATTATTGTCAGGCTATCAGGAGCTGGAATCCGGATTGTCGGCATTCGGCAGTTATTTTGACAGCCTTGGTCAGGCGATTTCAGGCGCGCAGCAAGGCTATGCGCAAATTGAAGCTTCGATGATGCAACTGATTGAGTCGAATCCGGAGTTGGCATCTGATGTGAATGTGCAAACAACATTGGCGATTGCTTCCTCAGGGAAAGAGCAACTTGGAGAACTGGCGCTGCAATTGGAGCAGCTGACACCGCAATTTGATTCAGCGATGAGCGCATTTGGTGAAGCGAATAATGGCTTGTCACAAGTGAATAGCGGCTTGGCTCAGCTTGAAACTGGCGCTGGTCAATTGAAGGATGGAGCAGCTGAACTTCAATCTGGTATGGAAACGGCAGCGTCGGGATCCAGTGAAATGGCCAATAAAACACCATTGATGGAATCCGGACTTTCACAAATTTCCGATGGCCAGCAGCAATTGCTTGACGGTCTGACAAGCTTGTCAGAGCAAATGGAAACATTGCAATCCGGCCTTGCCGAAAGCACGGAAGGTTTAGATGAAATCAGCGCCGGTCTGACAGATGCGCAAAACTATTTGAACGGATTAAGTGAATCATCCGCCTCTAGTACACTGTATATACCGCAGGATGTTTTAGAGAGTGAGGATTTCATTCAGGCTATGGATATGTACATGTCTGAGGACCGTACAATGACTTCAATGAATATCATCCTTGATGTTAATCCGTACTCGAAGGAAGCGATGGACATTATTGAGGAATTAGATGATCAGCTGCAGTCTTCTATGAAGAGTGGGATTCTGAACGAGGCATCTGTTGCGTTAGGTGGCAGAACGATGCAAAACGTCGATCTTCAGGAAATTGCCAGTGGTGACTTCCTTAGAACGGCCACAATTATGCTGATCGGCATCGGACTTGTGCTGATTGTCATTACCCGTTCGATTTTGAAGCCGATTTTCATTATCGCTTCATTGATTGCTGCTTATTATACATCCATCGGCATGAGTGAGCTGATTGCAAACGGCGTGCTCGGCATGGATTATCTCAGCTGGAATGTACCGTTCTTCAGCTTCATCATGATTGTCGCGCTCGGTGTCGATTACAGTATTTTCTTAATGATGCGCTATCGTGAAAATGAAGAAGACTCGACAAAAGCGATTGTTGAAGCAGCAAGACATATCGGAGGTGTCGTCATTTCGGCGGCCATCATCCTTGGCGGCACGTTCGCGGCACTGATTCCATCAGGCGTCATCACATTAATCGAAGTGGCAACAGCCGTCATCATCGGTCTGTTCCTATTAAGCTTTGTGATGCTGCCGATTCTGTT
>JBJFHH010000063.1:0-4368 GCA_051893475.1 Bacillus sp. (in: firmicutes)
AGTCAATTAGGAGTAGGAACGACAGTTAAATTAGAGTTTCCTATTTTAATTGATTAATGTTCAATTAATAACGGAGACAGCAAAAGGCTGTCTCTTTTTTTATAGAGCAAACTGAATGTATAAATCTTCTGGGAAAGTGCCTATAGTCATCCCTCAACTTGACGGCAAAACAGTACAAATGCGCAAAAGTCCATGTTTTCTTGTCATTCTGTCCATTCCTATGTATATAGACTAGTGATAAAATAGCAAACAGAAATGATAATCATTATCAATTATAGGAGTGAAACAAATGAAGAAATATTGGGGATTTGCTGCAGCAACCGTTTTATCATTGGCTTTAGCGGGCTGCGGTTCAACGGAAGAAACAAACAAAGAGGAAAAAGTGGACGTTGAGGAGCAAACAGCTTCAGAAACAGAAGCAAAGAATGAAACACAAACGATTTCTTACTTAGGTGTTGATTATACAGTGCCTGGCGAGGTGAAAAACATCGTGGCGGCGAGTCTTGAATCGATGGAAGATGCGGCAATGCTTGGCATTAAGCCAGTCGGCGCGCTTGAAGTGGCCGGTGCCCTTCCAACATATTTAGCTAAAGATTTAGAAGGCGCAGCATTAATCGGAGACAAAATGGAACCGAATGCAGAAGCCATTTTAGCACTTGATCCTGACGTTATTTTAGGTACTTCTAAATTTTCAGAAGATAAAATGGAAAAACTGAACAAAATCCAAACAACAATACCATACTCACATATTTCAACAAACTGGAAAGAAAACCTACTCTTACTTGGACAGCTTTCAGATAAGGAAGCAGATGCAGAAAAAATCATCGCTGATTACGAAGCAAAAGTTGCTGAATCTCAAGTGAAAGCAGCAGAGCAATTAAAGGATAAAACAATCTTAATTATCCGTGTACGTGCAGGCTTGATGAACATCTATCCTGCTGGCGTTTACTTAAACCCTGTATTATATGAAGATTTAGGAGTTTCAGTTCCGGAAATCGTGACTAAAGCTGAAGCACAAGCAGAACTTTCACTAGAAGCATTAGCTGAAGTAAATCCGGATGCCATCTTCTTGCAATTCGAAGCATCTGAAAACCCTGATGCGCCGAAAGCTTTAGAAGAACTGCAAAACAATGCAATTTTCCAAAGCTTAGATGCTGTGAAAAACGATCAATTATTCGTTAATGCCCTTGACCCACTAGCACAAGGCGGAACTGCTTGGTCTAAAGTGAAATTCCTAGATGTAGCAGTCGAAAAATTATTGAAATAATTTCCCGAGGGCTTTCTCCGAATGGAGAGGCCCTTCCCGCTTGTTTGCGGTACACAAAATAACAGAGGTGGGAATATTGAAAAATTCAGCATGGATACCATATACCATTTTGACGCTTTCACCGTTTTTCATCGTGGCGATTGCGTTTCTTTCTATTATCTATGGCGCCAAGGACATGAGTCTGCTAACGATTTGGGAAGCGGTCAGCCATTTTGATGAAGGCAATGTCGACCACCAAATCATTTGGACATCACGCCTTCCGCGCATTGCCGCGGTGTTGCTTGTCGGCGCGTTTCTGGCAGTAGCGGGTGCCATCATGCAAGGTATTACCCGCAATTACTTGGCCTCCCCCTCGCTGATGGGCGTCAATGACGGCTCGGCTTTTGTCATTACTTTGGCAATTGTATTTTTTCCGGGATTGCCGAATTATCAATTGATTTTATTGTCGATGCTCGGCTCGGCGCTTGGCGCAGGCATTGTGTTCGGCTTCGGCTCCTTAATCAAAAATGGCCTTTCACCAGTGCGGTTGGCCATTATCGGAACTGTCATCGGAACGTTCTTGAGCAGTATTGCAACCGCCATCGCCATGTATTTTCAAGTTTCGCAAACGGTCAGCACCTGGTACAACACGAAGATTCACACCGTTGATCCGGACATGCTGATGCTATCAATTCCGTTCGGAATAGTAGGGCTTGTGCTCGCCCTACTGTCAGCACGCGCAATTACGATTACATCTCTCGGCGAGGATATTGCCATCGGCTTAGGACAAAAAACAAAAACGGTGCGCATCATCAGCATGCTCGCAGTTGTCTGTTTAACCGGAACGGCTGTTGCCCTTGTCGGAAAAATTGCCTTCGTCGGCTTAGTCATTCCGCATATTACCCGCCTGATTGTCGGCGAGGATTACCGCTTCGTCATTCCATGCGCTGCAGTCATCGGCGCCTTTTTCCTGGCTTTGTGCGATGTCATCAGCCGTTTCATCAACTTTCCGTTTGAAACACCAATCGGCGTTATCACGGCCTTAATTGGCGTTCCGTTCTTCTTATATTTAATTCGCAAGCATGGGGGTGAAAAGCATGCGTAACATAACCAAAATGACTGTCATCATACTATCTCTGCTGCTGGTTTTGCTTATTGCCACCTACTTGCATCTCACAAACGGCATGTTCGATATTGCGGTGATTGATGTTGTAAAAACGCTGCTTCGGATTGATGTGAACGAACGGTTCGACCTCGTCATCTTTGAATTCCGACTTCCCCGCATCGTCATTGCCGCCCTTGTCGGCATCGGCCTTGCGATGGCAGGTGTCGTGCTTCAAGGCATTACCCGCAACGGCCTTGCTGACCCGGGTATTTTAGGCATCAATTCAGGCGCTGGCGCAGCCATCGTGCTGTTTATGTTCATTTTTCAAGTGCAAATCATGAATGCTGACCTTTCCAGTTGGGTCTCGATTTTAATGATGCCGATTTTCGGATTTGTCGGAGGCGCAATGGCCGCCGCACTAATTTTCTTTTTTGCACTGAAAAATGGCCGACTTGACATGCAGCGCCTGATTTTAACCGGGATTGCCATCAACAGCGGCTTCGGTGCCCTATCGATGTACTTTTCTTTAAAGATGAATGAAAAAGATTTCGAATCAGCTGCTGTTTGGATGAACGGATCTATTTATAATGCCAACTGGATATTTGTTTTAGCTATGCTTCCGTGGCTGCTAATACTCGGCGTTTATGTATACAAAAAAGCTTATTTGCTCGACTATTTTCAGTTGGAAGAATCCAGCATCACAAGCCTTGGCATCGCTGTCGAAAAAGAGAAAGTCAAGCTGTTGCTCGCCAGTGTCGGCTTAGTCAGCGCCTGTGTGTCTGTTTCCGGCAGCATCGGCTTCATCGGTCTGATGGCTCCGCACATCGCCCGCCAGCTCGTCGGCATTCAGCACCGGCTCATTATGCCTGTCAGCGCCCTTATTGGCGCCGCCTTGCTCGTATTCTCGGATTTCATCGCCAAATCCGTCTTCGCGCCGTCCGAGCTCGCAGTCGGCATTGTCGTATCCATTATCGGCATTCCGTATTTCTTATATTTGCTCGTCAAGTCAAAAGCCTAGGAGGAAAATCGCATGACTACCGCATTTCGCGTTGAAAACTTAAAAGCCGGCTATGAAAAAACAACTATTTTTCAAGATTTAAATATTTCCATTCCTAAAGGTAAAATCACCACCATCATCGGTCCGAACGGCTGCGGCAAATCAACACTGCTGAAAACAATCGGCCGCATTTTGAAAAAAGAGCACGGCGACATATACCTGCAGGAACAAAATATGCAAAATATGTCCACTAAGGAAATCGCCAAGCATCTCGCCATCCTGTCGCAATCGCCTTCAGCTCCTCTCCAGCTGAAGGTTGAAGAGTTAATTTCCTACGGCCGCTACCCGCACCGTAAAAATGTCACAAAGCTTTCGCGAAAGGATCAGGAAATGATTGAATGGGCTATGGACGTCACACGCACAACCGAATTCCGCAGCCGCGAGCTCGGACAGCTGTCAGGCGGTCAGCGTCAGCGCGTCTGGCTCGCTATGGCACTCGCACAGGAAACCGATATCCTCCTGCTCGATGAACCGACCACCTATCTGGACATGGCCCATCAGCTCGAGATGCTCCACATCGTTCGCGACCTAAACGAAAAACACGGCTGCACCATTGTCATGGTACTGCACGACATCAATCACGCTGCCCGCTTCTCCCACGAGCTCATCGCCATGCGCTCCGGAGAAATCGTCGAATGCGGCACCCCGCATGAAATCATCACACCTGGCGTACTAAAAGCCGTATTTCAGATTGATGCTAAAATATTGCATGACGAGGAACTAGAATCACCTGTTTGTTTTACGTATGATATATAGTTTCCACAAAAAAAAGCTGTCCGGACAACCAGGACAGCTTCCAATCCATTATTTGTTTTTCGCCAACTCGACATGTGTTACATACAACGCGCGCAAAATATGTGTCCTGAACGACTCCAGCTTACGGCCATCATGCTTCATGTAACCTGCCTCTTTCAACTTCGAAACGTACCAGCCTTTAGAATGAACATATGCCATCACAAT
>JBJFHH010000064.1:0-1986 GCA_051893475.1 Bacillus sp. (in: firmicutes)
ACTATTTATGTACGTTATTTCTGCTGAAAATGGTGTTTGGAATATAGGGTATTTCTAGGATTAGTAATTAAGTTCGAATGGAAAAGAGTTGTGTACACAGCTCTTTTTTTAGTGGGATTTATTAAAAATAGTCAAACAGCTTGATTTGTCGTGCTTTCAAATAATCGGGAGGCAAGAAATTGCGTATCCTTCGCCAGGCGCATGAGCTTGCTCAATATTTCTTCGGCAGATTCCTTAAAACCTTCACAAATCCAGTTCACTAAACCGCCGCAGCAACTGTAAGAAAAAAAGTGTGCATAAAATTTACGGTCTTTCAAACTTACATTATTATTCTCATCTAAACGCTCAAACAAATCATAAAATAATAAGAAAGTCAGTTCTGAAAAACTGGTGCTTAAAATCTTTTGGTCAAAAGTGACAGTATGCAGATAAAAAAATTGATTGGCTTGTATTTTTTGCAGCATTTTTAAAACATGCTGATCCCAATTTTCCAAATGGATATCTCCTGTTAAATATTGAAGCGCATCGTGTTTATATGTCCAGCGCAGTAACTCATATTTATCGGTAAAATGATAATAGAAAGTTTGCCGTTTCAGCCCGCATGTATTGGTCAGTTCGGCAATACTTATCTTATGGAAGGGTTTTTGAGGACATATTTCCAAAAGTGCTTGAGAAAGGGCCTTTTTTGTAATCAATGAATTTGTCATAATTAAAAATCACCTTTCTTTCAGTCGAATTTTAAAAATTATAGCATGCAGGATAACGGGAAAAATTGAAGGGAAAACGATAAAGTGGTGTCATCGTCCGATTAGTTGAGGAGGGTTATTCAAGCCATGAGTAAGCGATTTTTATTTGCGAGTTTAATAGCGGTGATGTTTGTGAGCATTGCCATGTTCATTGCTTTTAGTGCAGTCAGGGAAGAAGCGGAGCCGCCTTTAGTGGAAACGCCGAAAATATTTGCCCATCGTGGAGCCAGTGATCGTTTTAATGAAAGCACATTGACAGCGTATCAAATTGCGGCGCAAGATGGTGTTGATGCGTTAGAAATCGATTTAAGAATGACAAAGGATGGAGAGTTAGTCGTCATGCATGATGAAACGATTGACCGCACGACAACCGGGAGCGGCGAGGTTTCAGAATACACAGTGGAGGAATTGAAAACATTCCAAACCGTTGCTGTATTCAGTGATGAAACGACAGTGGAGGAGATCCCGACGCTTAAGGAATTATTGGAAACATTTTTGAACACAGAAGGGTATTATATTGAGACAAGGCTTGTAAACGGTCAATTATTGATGGAGAAGCCGTTGATTAAGCTGTTGGACGAATTTGATTTGCTGTCCGAGGAATTAGTAACAATTCAATCATTTTCGCAAGACAGCTTGGATAAAGTACATGAGCTGTCTCCTGATTTGCCGCTTGCTCTCTTGTTTAGAAAAGGGGAGTTTGATTTAAAAACAGCTTTATCCGTTGAATATCCGATTATCGGTTTGGAAGCATCAGATGCGACATTGAAAGTGGTAAGCCAATTGCATCGCCAAGGCAAGGAAGTGCATGTGTTCTTTAATGACTTGGAAACACAAGCTGAGGAGCAGGAGCGTGTGAAAGCCTTTAATGTCGATGGCTATTTCACAGACGATATTTTATTTACGAAACAATTAATCTATGGAGAATTGGATAACAAATAAATTGAGTGGACTATATATTAGTTCACTATTTTTTGGGGAAACATGGACAGCTGCTGAAATGTTTTGAGATGATTAAAGAAACAAATCAACATTTAAACCTATCATTTAGGAGTGAGATATATGAAATCAGAAAAAAGCAAAATGATTGCCGGTGAGCTTTATTCAGCTGCTGACCCTGAGCTGGCAAGGGAGCGCGCAAATGCAAGAAGATTAACAAGGCTGTTCAATCAAACGGATGAAACAGAAATCAGTAAAAGAACGGAAATTTTAGAAGAGTTGTTTGGTTCAGCAGGAGATG
>JBJFHH010000064.1:2086-58627 GCA_051893475.1 Bacillus sp. (in: firmicutes)
GAAATCAGTAAAAGAACGGAAATTTTAGAAGAGTTGTTTGGTTCAGCAGGAGATGGAATTTATATCGAACCTACTTTTCGTTGTGATTATGGATACAACATTCATGTTGGAAAAAACTTTTATGCGAATTTTGATTGCGTTTTTTTAGATATTTGTGAGATTCGCATCGGTGATCATTGCTTCGTAGCTCCCGGTGTGCATATTTACACAGCAACTCACCCATTGGATGCTCAAGAAAGAATATCCGGAGCAGAATTTGGCAAGCCAGTCACGATTGGAGACAATGTGTGGCTTGGCGGGCGTGCCATCATTAATCCGGGTGTGAAGATTGGCAATAATGTCGTGGTTGCATCAGGAGCCGTCGTAACGAAAGATGTTCCGGACAATGCGGTTGTCGGCGGAAATCCGGCTAAAGTTATTAAATTTGTGCAGCAGAAGTAAAGTTCACATGGTCTCTATTTTTACCCCGAAAAATCTTAAAAGCGATATGTTTTAATGAAAGTAAGAGAATCATTCAAAGCGCACACATGAGGAGTGATTGGAATGAGTATCATTGAAATTAAGCATTTAACAAAGGATTATGGCAAGGGCCGGGGGATTTTTGACGTATCCTTTTCTGTTGAAAAGGGGGAGGTTTTCGGATTTCTCGGTCCCAATGGCTCGGGTAAAACAACGACAATCCGTCATTTGATGGGTTTTTCGAATCCGCAGGCAGGGCATGCAACTATCAATGGATTGGATTGCCGCAGAAATGCCGCTGATATACATCGATTATTAGGTTATCTTCCTGGTGAAATGGCTTTTATCGAGAATATGACTGGAATGGCTTTTATTAAGTTTATGGCGGAATATAGGGGCTTGAAGGACTTGACGAGAGCGAAGCAATTAATCGAACGTTTCGAGCTGAACCCGAATGGGAAGCTGAAAAAAATGTCCAAAGGGATGAAACAAAAGACAGGGATCGTTTGTGCTTTGATGCATGATCCGGATGTGCTGATTTTAGATGAACCGACGAGCGGCTTGGACCCGTTAATGCAAAATACATTTATCGATTTGATTTTGGAGGAAAGAGCGCGAGGAAAGACGATTTTAATGTCTTCTCATATTTTTGAGGAAGTCGAGCGCACTTGTTCGCGGCTCGGAATTATTAAAGAAGGGCGCATCGTCGCTATTGACTCGATTGAAGAAATTAAGCAAACAAAAACGAAAAAGTACGTGATTACATTTGAAGATGTTCAGTCTGCAGCGCTTTTTTCCAAAGAACCGCTTTATGTTGAAACGGCAGCGGATTGTGATGTAACGGTAATAATAAAAAATGATATCAAACAGCTAATTGAAGCGATGAACAAATATCCTGTTACCAATATTCATGAAGTGAATCAAAGTCTTGAAGAAATCTTTTTGCATTATTACGGAGGTGACCAGTCATGATCAGCCGGCCGCTTTATAAGCTGGGGGTGAAGTCCATCTACAAGCCACTGCTTATTTTTATGGCAGTATTTTTAATGTACATATCGACGATTGTATCAATGTTTGATCCGGAGCTTGGACAAGCGTTGGATGAGTTTTCAAAAACAATGCCGGAGTTGATGGCGATGTTCGGAATGACAGCCTCCGGAACGACATTAATCAGCTTTCTGTCGACCTATTTGTATGGATTCATTATGCTCGTGTTTCCTTTCGTCTTCACGATTATCGCAGCGAATAGTCTTGTAGTCCGTCATGTCGACCGCGGCTCGATGGCTTATTTGCTTGCTGCACCGCAAACGAGAGTGAAAGTGATTTTGACGCAAATACTTGCCTATATGACAGCTATTGTCGCACTCATTTTATTTGGGACTATTCTCGGTATCGCAATGAGCGAGTGGATGTTTCCAGGCGAGCTGGATATCGGCACTTTTGCCATTTTGAATATTGGCTTATTTTGCTTGCATTTTGCCATCGGCGGTTTTTGTTTTCTCTCTTCATGCATGACGAATGAAACGAGATATAGTTTATTCATTGGCGCCGGTTTTATAGTACTATCATACTTGCTGCAAATGCTTGCCAATATGGGAGATAAACTGGAAATATTGAAATATATCACGTTTTTCACGTTATTTGATGCGGAAGGGATTATCGCCGGAGAAGGCAGCTCTTATATGATGATGGCAACCCTGGTGCTTGCCGGTATTTCTCTCTATGTAGCGGCTGTTTATGCGTTTAATAAAAGAGATTTGCCTATATAAAAAGCTAATTAAAAGGACCTCTGTATGGAACAGGGGTCTTTTAGTATTTAGGAATCGTTGATTTTCGCTGCGGAGGATTTCTATTAATAAGGTATTCTTAGAAATTTTGTTTTTTGACAGAAAACTGGGGTATAGATAAGGTACATTCTAGAAAAGTCTGCTTTTAAGTCAGAGGTGATGTTGCTTATGTCAATGCGTCAAATGAATATTCAAAACAAAGATACAGCTGATTCAGAAGGTTCGTTGCATATTTCGGAACTGGAAGTAAAGGACGTTTATGCTTATATAAAAACAAGTGAAAACGGCTTATCGGAAGAGGAATCTGCAGCAAGGCTGAATCAATACGGCGAAAACACAGTTAAAAGTGAACGTTCTTTTTATCCTCTGAAAAGCTTTGCAAAGAACTTTGTGAACCTAATGGCGATTATGCTTTGGATAGCCAGCTTCCTGGCGCTTATTTCAGGAACACCAATCTTAAGCTATGTTATTTGGGCGATTATTTTCATTAATGCTATTTTCTCATTTGTTCAGGAAAGTAAAGCTGATAAGGCTATGCAAGCATTATCAAAAATGATTCCGAACAATGTAAAGGTTTTTCGTGACGGGAACCTCTCTGTCAGTATGGCGGAACAGCTTGTACCGGGAGATGTTGTTACTTTATCAGCGGGCGATAAGGTGCCGGCTGATATTCGAATTGTAGCTGCGGACGGTTTATCTGTTGATAATTCGATGCTGACAGGTGAATCAGTGCCTGTTGAGCGGGATGCTTTAGCAGTGCGTGACCGCAATAGTGCGCTTTTCGATAAATCTAATTTATTGTTTGCCGGTACATCAATCTCATCAGGAACAGCTAAAGGTGTTGTGTTTGCGACAGGGAAAAACTCGCAAATCGGCAATCTGACAAAAATAACAACGGAAATTGTTAAAAGAAAAAGTACATTGGAAATCCAAATTCAACGCATTACAAAGATTCTTGTGACGGTTGCTATCATTGTCGGTATCCTATCATTTTTTATTTCGCTCTTTTTAACAGAAGTACATATTAGCGTAGCTTTAATTTTTGCCATCGGTATTATTGTGGCGAACATTCCAGAAGGTCTCATGCCGACAGTCAGTCTTTCATTGGCTTTAAGCGCACAGCGCATGGCTCAAAAAAATGCGCTGATCAGAAAGCAGTCTGCCATTGAGACATTAAGTGCAACTTCTGTCATTTGTACCGACAAAACCGGGACGCTTACGCAAAATGCGATGTTTGCCAAGAAAATTTGGACAGCGGACGGCATAATCAATATTAGCGGTGAGGGCTATGGGATAGACGGGCAGCTGACAGGAATTACAGATCAAAATCGCATGACACTGGAAAACTTTTTTACTGCTGTTTCCGTTTGTTCCAATACGGAAATTCATGTTGCGCAAGAGGATAACAGCAAGTGGCGAGTGATTGGCAATCCTACCGAGGCTGCTATTTTAATTGCCGCAAATAAGTATGGAACGGATGTAAAAGAAAGAAAAGAACAGTTTGAGATTATTGAAGAAATTCCATTCAGTTCCAATACGAAGCAAATGTCTGTTTTAGCTGTTAATAAAAAACATCCTGCTATAGATGCGGGTCACACTGTGCAGTTTACGAAGGGCGACCCGTTGAAAATGATTGAGCTTTGTTCATACTTGTATAAGGATGGCAAGCCTGTCGTTGCGACAGCTGAAATGAAACAGCAGATGAAAGAATTCAATGATCGGATGGCGAATGAAGGTTATCGACTGCTAGCTATAGCATATGCTGACCGAAAAGCAGAAAGAAATGCTTCAACAGAAGGATTAATATTACTAGGTTTAGCTGTTATGTACGACCCTCCGAAAGAAGGGGTGCAAGAAGCTATTCAGGATTGTTATCGAGCCGGTATTAAGGTTTCGGTCGTAACAGGCGACTATAGCTTAACCGCTGCCGCAATCGCAAGACAAATCGGTATCATAAAAGACAAGTATGTAACCGTAACAGGTGAAGAAGTAGAAAAAATGAGCCAGGATGAGCTTGCAGATAGAATTAATACAGAATTGCCGGTCATTTTTGCCCGGACGACGCCAAAACATAAATTGAAAATCGTTGAAACATATCAAAGCTTAGGACATGTGGTTGCCTCTACAGGTGACGGCATCAATGATGTTCTGGCGCTTCGTAAAGCCGATATCGGAATTGCAATGGGCAAAAACGGATCAGACGCCGCAATTGAATCGTCTGATGTGGTATTGTTGGACGATAACTTTGTTACAATTGTTGAAGCCATTAAGGAAGGACGCGCTATTTATAAAAACATCCAGAAATTCATTTCCTATATTTTGGCTTCCAATGTCCCGGAAGTTATTCCGTTCTTGGCGATGGGCCTTTTAGATATCCCATTGGCACTGACCGTGCTGCTTATTCTGGCCATTGACTTAGGTACAGATTTAATCCCGGCAATTTCATTAGGGAAGGAGCTGCCGGACGATGATATTTTGGACGAGCCGCCGAGAGCGCAAAACAGCAATATCTTAAATAAAAAAGTATTGCTTCGTTCCTACGGATTTTTAGGCATAATTGAGGCAGGATTATTATTTGTGATGTTTTTCTACGCTTGGCATCATTTTGGCTATACTGTCGGGGAAATGCGCACCTTGTCTGCTTCGATTGAAAACGGAACGGCAGCAAGTGACGTTATGTATGTTTACAGCTATGCGATTACACTGGGCTTCGGGGCCGTTATTGCCGCGCAAATTGGAAATGTGCTTGAATGTCGTTCTAGTAAATTGCCCGTCTATAAATCATTTAAAAAGAAAAATAAGTTGATGGTCGTTGGGATCGCTGTGGAGTTTGCTTTATTTTTACTAATTGCTTATGTTCCGTTCTTCAATATGCTTTTTGAAACGACATCTATTAAACTTCATCACTTGGCCTTGTTGCTCATTTGTCCGTTGATCCTTATCATGTTAGAGGAAATAAGAAAATGGGCGGCAGGCAGAATGAGACTGTACCGAAAGTGATTTTTCACTTTTGGGGCAGTTTTTTTGTTATGTTTAATAGAATGAAATAGCTGAATTAGCATATATTCTACTAACAGTCTTCAATTGATAACCAAAAAATGTAAGCGTTTTCTTTTGTGTGAAAAGGAGGGAAAAGATGTTGGAGAGAAATATTAATCAATCAGTAGCGGTCTTGCAAACAGAGATAGTGAGCGCAGAGCCGAAGCATAAGGAATTGTTTGGCTTTGGCATAGGGGGAATCGGCTTATATGGAGCCTGGACATTAGTCGGTACCTTTCTTACTTTTTATTATACAGATTTAGTAGGCATTTCAGCAGCTACAGTCGGAACACTTATGCTCCTTGTCCGCTTTATGGACGGTGTGGCGGATATAGGTATGGGAGTCGTTGTAGACCGAACGAACACGAAGCATGGCAAGGCGAGGCCGTGGATAAGGTGGATGGTGCTGCCTTATGCTATTTCTACTATCTTGCTGTTTACTGTTCCTGATTTAGGAACCACAGGAAAAATCCTCTACATGTATGTGACCTTCATTGTCTTCAATTTAATCTTCACAGCAGTGTCCATTCCATATGTAACGCTTCTTGGACGAATCACACAAGATAGCTATAAAAGAAGTTTAGCGAATATATATTTAGGTTTCTTCAATTTATTTGCAACACTTTTGGTTGTCACAGTGGCGACGCCTTTAGCGAATGCATTCGGCTGGGTTAGCGTAGCGACTATCTTTGCAGTGCTAGCTTTCCTTTCCTTATATACGACTTTTCAATCAACGAAGGAAAGAATACCGTTTTCTGATAGTAACAGGAATCAAGTATTATTCAAAACAGGAATTAAAGTGCTATTCTCCAATAAATATTTGCTTATTATTACGTTGGTTTGCGTGTTGTTCAATATGCTGAATACGCTCATTTTATCAGCAGGAGTTTACTTTGCGACTTATATTTTGAACAACTCCAATTTATATTCCGTTATTGCTTTTTGTACGATTGCACCGATGTTTCTCGGTTTCATCTTCCTTGCTCCGCTAGTGAAAAGATTTGGGAAAAGAAATGTTTCTGCAGTCGGTTCGGTCATTATTATGATTGGGCAGTGCATTAAGATTATGAACCCCGACAGTCTATTGTATTTCTTAATAGGTACGGTGCTTGCCGGTCTCGGGATTATGCCGCTTTTAAGTCTTTTAAAGGCAATGATTAATGACACGATTGAATATGGAGAGTGGAAATCCGGGATGAGAACGGAAGGGCTTATTAACAGCGGTGCAAGCTTCGGGATGAAAGTGGGGAATGGGGTGGGTCTTGCTTTAATCGGCTGGCTGCTTGCCTTTGGCGGTTATATAGGAGGAATTAGTGCGCAAGCGGCTTTAGCGGATCAAATGATTATATGGCTGAATGTTCACATCCCAATAATCATTGCGGTCATTCAAGTCATTGTTCTATGGTTTTTCAAGCTGGACAGCGAGTACGAACAAATCGTGTTGGATTTAAAAAATCGAAAGTGAAAATCGGCAGGGATCGCAACATATTTTGTTGCGGTCCTCTTATATTTTGCTTACTTCTTGTTTTGTTTGTTTTTAGAGGGATATTATTATAATATGTCAAATAAATAAGGGGCTGCTCTTTTCATGAGAAAATATACGTCATTTGTATTCTTTTTGTTCGGATATTCACTCATTACATTTTATATCGGCTGGAACGGCTGGGTTTGGCTGCAATCTTTTTCATCGGTCGATTCGGCCGGCTTGTATGCATTCATTGTTGCAGCTTTAGCCTATACATACTTTCTCGGGCAGCGCTTTCCGACAGTTTTGATTTTCCGAATTATCGGCGCGTATTGGTTTGGATTTTTGCAATACAGCCTAATGCTCCTGCCAATCAGTGATTTGGCTGTTTGGCTGCTTGATTTTACAGCGATCAATAAAACAGCGGCGATTTTTGTTGTCGGCTTCATTACGGTTGCAGCATATATTGTTATTTTTATTTTGGGCTCTTATAATGCTTATCGGCCGTCAATCAGCTATTACAGCTTACAGATTCCGAAAAAAACGAACCGTAAAACTTTAAAAATTGCGATGGCATCCGATATGCATTTTGGAGGCTTGTCAGGCAAAAGTCATTTGAAACGTCTTGTTCGGATGATGAACGAAATCGAACCTGATTTAGTGCTGATGCCGGGAGATATTGTAGATGATGATTCCGTATTTTATAAGAAGAAGAACATGAGCGAGGAAATGAAGAAGCTGAAAGCGCCAATCGGTGTTTACGGTGTCATCGGCAATCATGAAGTTTATGGCTACGGAAGAGATATTTCGATGTTTGTAGAAGAAATGAAACAAAGTAATGTCGTAATTTTAATGGATGAAGTGCTAAAAATAGAAGACAGCTTTTATCTCATCGGAAGAAAAGATAAAACAGTCCGTAGACGAAATAGCTTTGAGGAATTACTAGAAAACCTAGATAAGAGCATGCCGATTATTGCAATGGACCATCAGCCTACTGACCTGCAAGCAGCAGCAGATGGAGGTGTCGATCTACTAGTATGCGGCCACACGCATAGAGGGCAAATGGCGCCGAATCATCTAGTTACAAGAAGAATGTATGAAGTGGATTGGGGCTATAAGCAAAAAGGCTCTATGCACACAATTGTTTCATCAGGGTTTGGTTTTTGGGGTCCGCCATTGCGGCTTGGAAGCCAGTCGGAAATCGTGGAAATTGAAGTGACATTCACTTCTTAAATGGTAGTGTGTAACTATTTTCCAACGTAAACTGAACATCGTAGTTTTTCAATCAGGCAAAAATTTGTTAAACTAGTGTTCGGACTTTATATAATATTATGTGCCGTCGATTTACAAGAATGGCAGTTAAGAGATTGATTTGCAGAAGCATAAGCTTCTTTTAATTAGGAGGATAAAGGTTAATGAATGTGGAAGTGAAGGACGATTTTAGGCTGGAAAGTATTTTAGACACTTTAAAAGTGGATCAGCTGAAAAATATTCGCCGTAATTTAGATTTGAAAAATATGAGTTCGCTGAGAAAAAAGGAATTGGTTGTTGCGCTTGCGGAGAAGATTCCGCAATCTGTTGAGGATAAAGCAAAGCTTCTTGATGTTGACCAATATTCTGCAATTTTGCGCCTGATGTCAAAAAGCGGTGTTGTAGAAATGGAAGCATTGGAAATCGAAGATATTTTCTATTTAAGCAGCATTGGTTATACGCACCCTGCAAAAGTAGAAGACCAAGAAGTCCTTGTTATGCCTCAAGAGATTATGAAGGAATTCTATCAACTAGATGCGATGCAAATGAAAGCTTTAGTAAACCGCAACCAAAAAATCACGAACTTGCTGTTTGCTGCTATGAAGTATTATGGTGTTCTTAGCATTCACGATGCTAAAGTGATGTTCGAGAAATACATTGGTGAAGAACTGGACAGCCAATGGTTCCAACAATACATTATGCACCTTGAAAACTATTACGGTTCATTCCGTATCAGCAAGGACTATATCGTAAATGAATTGGTTGCTGATGAAGAACAATTGCTTGCGAAGCAGAATGAAAAAGAAGGACTAGGCTATTATCCGATACCTCAAGGTGAAATGTTCCGCATGCAGCGCGCTGAAATGTGGGATCGCACACCTTATATGGCTGAACTGATGAAAGTCATGGAGAAATACTATGATATGCCGGAAGAGCAAATGGTTGATATCATCGGCCAATGTATTTTAATGGCTCAACAAGAAGAGTCGTTGAATACAATTGTTGCATTCGTTGGAGAGCATGTACAATTCTCTAAACAAAAAGAAGCGATGCAATTTGTTAATAAGTTAGTTGATCTTTTGAACAACAGTCGTCTATGGGTGCTGAAAGGCTTCACGCCGACAGAACTTTCACCAGCGCAGGAGAAACCGGTTCAACAAGAGAAAATTGGTAGAAACGAACCTTGCCGTTGCGGCAGCGGAAAAAAATATAAGAAATGCTGCGGTAAATAATATTGTTAATGACCGATAAAGATTAAGTTCTTTATCGGTTTTTTCTATTTGTAAAAGGATTTTGCTTGCTACTTGTGAAATTATAGTAATGACTATGAGATTAAAGGAGGTAAGAGCAGTGCAAAAGGAAGTGAAATACGCTGGCCGACTTTTGAATGATGAGGGAGCGCTGAATGAATGTGGATACGCCAGAAAAATGCTCCTTGAGTATGATCGCAGCCATATTAAAGCCAATTCCTTTCGAATAAAAGAATGGGATTATTATTTAATTGCCAATAAAGACTTCGCTGTTGCTCTAACGATAGCCGACAATGCCTATATGGGGTTGCTCAGTGTATCATTATTGGATTTCAGGCAGCCGTGGTATAAGACAACCAGTGTGATTAAACCGCTCACATTCGGAAGATTTAAGCTTCCTTCTTCCTCTAAAGATGGTGATATTATTTATCGAGATCCAAAAGTGCAGATGGAGTTTTTGAATAATGGCGTATCAAGAAAACTGTTCTGTTATATGAAAGATTTTAATAATGGAAAATCAATTGAATGTGAATTCTTGATCCATGATGAACCGAAGGACTCTATAGTAATGGCAACTCCTTTTGCCGAGAATCGCAAAGCGTTTTATTACAATCAAAAAATCAATTGCATGAAGGTTCATGGAGCGGCTAAATACGATGGGAAGGAATATAGCTTTCGACCCAATTCATCATTTGCCGTTTTGGATTGGGGGAGAGGCGTATGGACATATAAAAACACGTGGTATTGGGGTTCAGCGTCCGGGATTGTTGATGGGGTACCGTTTGGTTTTAATATTGGATACGGATTTGGTGACACATCAGCTGCCAGTGAAAACGCCCTTTTTTACGACGGTATCGCTCATAAGCTTGAAGAAGTGGAATTTCATATTCCGAAAATCGGCAAAAAATATGATTATATGAAAATATGGTCATTTACATCAAGTGATAAAAGGTTTGAAATGAGTTTCCGCCCCGTTTTAGATCGTCAGGATTATACGTCGATTTGGCTGATTTCAAGTGATCAGCACCAAGTTTTTGGTTTTTTTTCCGGCAATGCTGTATTGGATGACGGTACGACCATTGAAGTAAAGGACTTTTTCGGTTTTGCCGAGAGAGTATCCAATAGATGGTGAATACAAAAAGACTGACTCCTATTTTAGAGTCAGCCTTCCATTGCATTGAAATTAAATCAAGCCTTGTACGATCATGGCATCCGCAACCTTGACGAAGCCGGCAATGTTGGCGCCGACAACAAGGTTTCCGGGATAACCATACTCTTCAGCTGCTTGCATACTGCTAGAGTAGATGTTTTTCATAATTCCATGAAGTTTTTCATCAACCTCTTCAAAAGACCAAGAAAGTCTCATGCTGTTTTGTGACATTTCTAATGCAGAAACTGCTACACCACCGGCATTTGCAGCTTTTGCAGGTCCGAAAAGAACGCCATTGTTCAGGAAAACTTCAATCGCTTCAAGTGTTGATGGCATATTCGCACCTTCACCAATTGCTTTAACGCCATTTTCCACAAGCATTTGAGCGGAAACATGATCAATTTCATTTTGTGTTGCACACGGAAGTGCGATATCGCAAGGAATTGACCAAATGCTCTGACAGCCTTCTGCATATTGTGCGTTAGGATGTTCTTTCACGTACTCGGAAATTCTTTTGCGCTCTACTTCTTTAATACGCTTCACTGTATCTAGGTTTATGCCGTTCGGATCGTAAATATATCCGTTGGAATCACTGCAGGCTACAACTGTTGCGCCAAGCTGATGCGCTTTTTCAATCGCATAGATGGAAACATTTCCTGAACCTGATACAACTACAGTACTTTTGTCGAAGCTAAGCCCTTTTTCTTTCAGCATTTCCTCAACGAAATAAACAGCACCGTAACCAGTTGCTTCTGTTCTTGTCAGACTTCCGCCGTATCCAAGCCCTTTTCCTGTTAGTACGCCTGCATCGAAGCTGCCGCGAATACGCTTGTATTGGCCAAACATAAAACCGATTTCTCTTGCGCCAACACCGATATCACCTGCCGGTACGTCTGTATCCGGTCCGATGTATTTGCACAGCTCAGTCATGAAACTTTGAGTGAAACGCATAATTTCACCGTCTGATTTTCCTTTCGGATCAAAGTCCGATCCGCCTTTGCCGCCGCCGATTGGTTGGCCTGTAAGTGAGTTTTTAAAGATTTGTTCGA
Organism: Bacillus sp. (in: firmicutes); assembly: GCA_051893475.1. Classification (GTDB taxonomy): domain Bacteria; phylum Bacillota; class Bacilli; order Bacillales; family DSM-1321; genus Bacillus_AD. Next base: position 13,537 of record JBJFHH010000064.1, read on the forward strand.
AGCCAAGGAATTTGATAATACTTGCATTAACTGAAGGGTGGAATCGGATACCGCCTTTATAAGGTCCGATGTTACTGTTGAATTGAACGCGATAGCCGCGGTTTACTTGAATGTTTCCTTGATCGTCTACCCAAGGAACTCTAAAGCTGATAATTCTTTCTGGTTCGGATATTCTTTCGAGAATGTTATGCTCTATATATTTTGGGTGCATTGCAAATACTGGCACTAATGAATCGAAAATCTCTTTCACGGCTTGAAGAAATTCTGGCTCATGAGGGTTTCTTTTTTGTACACTCTCATATACTTTACTAACATATTGTTCTGCTCGAAGTGTTGAATCCTCTGTTATTTCTCGAAGTTGTGTCGTCATTTCCTAATCATTCTCCCCTTTGTTCTATATCAATACAATAGCCCATCCCAATATAGTCGTAAGCTTTCGTACTGTACTCTTATAAAGTATTTTATATTCATTTTTAAAATTAGACAACTAAAAAATTGAATTTTTATTCTTTTTAGAAATAAAAGTGGTACATTTCTGTTAGTAAAAGGCTAGCTTTTCTGGAATCAGAGATGGTTAATTATACTTTTATATTAATAAAAATACATTTTGGAAAATTTAAAATATAAAAAATAACGGTGTTTTATTAGTTTTACATGCATAGATATGTATGTAAGGGTTTTCTTGATTGGCAGTTTCACAAGATGGGAAATCGGGTAAAAAATATTGATATTTTATGTTCCATCTTCCTATAGTAATATTTTGTTTAGAAGTTATAGATTGAAGGTGAAGGTATGGGATGTTTAGGCAATATCATTTGGTTTTTAATCGGAGGTTTTATTAATGCCCTTGGCTGGTTTATCGTAGGTTTATTATGGTGCATTACGATCATTGGAATTCCTGTCGGTTTGCAATGCTTTAAAATGGCTCAGTTGCAGCTAGCGCCATTCGGGCGAGAAGTAGTGACGGTCGACAATGGGGCAGGCAGTTTCCTATTGAATATATTATGGTTGATTTTTGGCGGACTGGCGCTCGCCATTTCAAACGTCGTTTGTGCATTTTTATTTGCCATTACAATTATCGGTATTCCTTTTGCAGTTCAATGCATGAAAATGGCGAAACTATCATTAATGCCATTCGGCAAAGAAATTGTTTAACAGATAACGAGTAATCAAGAGCCACGCAATCGTGTTGAGGACGATGCGTGGCTTTTTGCTTGTTCGATATAAACCGGGTTTATTTATAGAAAAAAAGAGAGATACAAAGAAAAATACGTCGATTTGCGTAAATTTATACAATACTTGCAGAAAAATAGCGCCATTGCAGCGTAAGATAGCGCAGTGAAAAGAATAATAGCACCCTCACAAAATCCAGCAAAGCAAATGAAACAAACAATAGCACATAACCGTATAAAATGTATGGGTGGAATTTTAGGTAAATTCATCCATTTTGTATTGACATCTGATATATCATTTAATAATATATCATTAAATGATATAAAAGGATGGATAGTTCATGGCTAGAGGTAAAGCGCTAGATGAAGAGATACTGACAGACTCCGCCTACTACATTTTATTAGCCTTGGCAAAGCCGAATCATGGTTACGGCATCATGCAGGATATCGAGCTTTTCTCGCAAGGGACAATTGTCATCGGTCCGGCTAGTTTATATACGATCCTGAAAAAATTGCAGACTGCTGAATTGATTGAGCTTGTGGCAGATGAAGAGCGCAGAAAGACATATAGTCTGACACATAAGGGTAAGAGCATTTTGCAAAAAGATATTCAGCGTCGAAAAGTAATGGTTGAGCATGGAATGAAAGTGATGAGATTGCTTGAAGAGGATGGTGTGCAAGGTGAGGAAGTATAAGTATGTAGCCAATATGGGTTTGGCCTTTGATGAAAAGCGGATTTTAAAGAAACTAAGCAAACTGGCTAAGGAAGGCTGGATTTTGGATGAGCTCACGCTGTTGCGCGGCTATCGCCTGAAGAGAAGTCAACCGCGGGATGTGGTATACAGTCTCGATTATAAACGTCTCGATCAAGCTGATCAGGCAGAGTATGTGGAAATGTTTGAAGCTGGCGGGTGGGAGCATATATGCAGCTTGCAGGATATGCACTTTTTTGCAGCACCGCCTGGTACAACACCGATTTATACAGATAAAGAGAGCCATCAACATATGTACAGAACACAAAGAATACAATTTTTTAGATGGTCCATTATTGGTTTTATTATCTCCATGCTTGTGTTTGTCTCGCTGAAAATCGGTTTCTCTTTCGTTGAATCAGAATTTTTGAAGCATGGTTTAAGCATGGTTGCAGGTATTTCAGCTGGTATTACGTTCAGTTTTATGATGATGGTTGTTGCTTTCTATTGGAGAGAACGAAGAATTGAAACACTTAAATAAAAAAGGAGGAACGAAAGAATATGACACTCATATTGGACAATGTAACAAAGAGATTTGGTAGCTTTACAGCGGTGGATCATATCAATTTTACAATACCTGAGAAACAGATATTCGGTTTTCTTGGTGCCAATGGAGCGGGGAAAACAACGACATTCCGGATGATTCTTGGGCTGATTGACGCTTCTGAAGGAAGCATTACATGGAACGGCAAGCCGATTGATTATTCGGTCAGTCCGATGATTGGCTATTTGCCGGAGGAACGCGGATTGTATCCGAAACTTAAGGTAAGCGATCAAATTGTTTATTTGGCTGAGCTGCGCAATATGAAAAAAGCAGATACGCTGAAGGAGTTGGATTATTGGCTCGATCGCTTCAAAATACCAGATTACAAGAATAAGAAGGTAGAGGAGCTCTCTAAAGGGAATCAGCAAAAGATTCAATTCATCGCATCTATTATACATAAACCTAAATTACTGATTATGGATGAGCCATTCAGCGGTCTTGACCCTGTTAATGTGGATTTATTGAAGGATGCTGTTCTTGATTTGAAAAATAGTGGAACAACCATCATTTTCTCAAGCCACCGTATGGAGCATGCTGAAGAATTGTGTGAAAACCTGTGTATCATGCATAGAGGCAAGCCGACTGTTCAAGGTAGTTTAAAGGATGTTAAGCGTTCGTTCGGCAAGAAAAATTTAGTGATTCACAGCGATTTGAATATGGATTATCTCGCAGATTTTGCCGGTGTTCATAAACTGCGCAATACGTCTGAAGGTGTGAGGCTGCAAATTGAAGATGAAGCAGTGGCTGAAAAGATCCAAAAGGATTTATTCACCAAAGGTTTTGTCCGGAAATTTGAATTAGAGGAACCGACATTGCACGATATTTTCGTAGAGAAAGTAGGTGGAGCAGTTGAATAAGTTTTGGCTTGTAGTGAAACACACGTACACTTCAAAAGTAAAAACGAAATCATTCATTATATCTACACTCATCACCTTGGCGATTGTGCTGGCTTTAACGAACATTACAAAAATCATTGACCTGTTTGATAATGATGAAATAGATACAATTGGTGTGGTTGATGAAAGCAGCCAATATTATGATGCCCTTGATGCACAATTAAAGGCTTTGGAATCGGATTTAAAACTTGAGCCGATTGATAGTGAGTCGGAAGGCGATGAGTTGGTGAACAGTGGCGATCTTGTCGGTTATTTAGTGCTGACAAGTGATGATCAAGGATTGCCGGAAGGGGTTTATCATGCAAACTCTGTTACAGATGAAACGATAAACGGGCAGTTATCTCAGGCTTTATCAAATGTAAAAAATAGTATTGTCACGCAGCAACTGAATATTTCAAATGAACAAATGATTTCTCTTTATGAGCCGGCGTCTTTTGAAACGAAAGCCATTTCTGAAAGTGCCAAAACAACAGAGGAATTGAATCAGGCTCGCGGACTTGTTTATGTGCTTTTATTCGTCATCTATTTTGGTGTGTTGGGCTATGCAGGTATGATTGCAACCGAGGTGGCAGGGGAAAAAACGTCGAGGGTGATGGAAATATTAATTTCAAGTGTTTCTCCTGTTCAGCAAATGTTTGGGAAAATACTTGGGATTGCGCTCGTCAGCTTGACGCAAATGCTTCTGTTTTTAGGTGTCGGATATTTTACGATCAAGCAAAACCTGGATGAAATGGATGGCGGCTTCTTCTCATTCTTCGGCTTTGAGAGTACGTCTGTATCCGTAATCGTATATGCAATTGTATTTACTTTACTAGGTTATTTCTTGTATGCGACATTGGCTGCTTTTTTAGGCTCGATGGTAAGCCGTGTTGAGGATGTGCAATCAATGATTACACCGATGACATTGCTTGTTGTTGCCGGATTCATGCTGTCGATGTTCGGTTTAAATAACCCGGAGGCAGGGTTTGTAAAAATTACATCGTTCATCCCTTTCTTTAGTCCGATGCTAATGTTTCTCCGAATCGGCATGGTGGAAGTGCCGGCCTGGGAAATTGCAATCAGTATTTTGTTGTTAGTCGTAACAATTGCTGCGCTGGCGGTATTTGGCGCGAAAGTTTATCGCGGAGGCGTGTTGATGTATGGCAATGCCTCTTCATTCAAAAGCATTAAGGATGCCTTGAATTTAACGAAGAAGGGCTAAAGAGTAAAATTTTTTGTGAAACGGGAGATGTTCTGAGAGGGGCATCTTTCTTTTTGCTGTAATCTCGTGAATTGTACTTCAGTTGGATTTTTATTACACTTATTGGTAAATAAATTCGAAAGGCTGTGGATGCAATGAAGAAGCTGTTAATTATTAAAACAGGAGAGACATTTCCTAAGATTAAGGAACGATATGGCGATTTTGATGAGATGGTTCGCATTGCAGCCGGCCTGAAGCCCGAAGAAGTGGAAGTTGCACCTGTGTATAAAGGAATGGACGTGTTGCCCGGATTAGAGAACATAGGGGCCATCGTTCTTACAGGATCCCATGCAATGCTGACGGATCGGGCGGCATGGAGTGAACAGCTGAAGGCTTGGCTACGAGAAATTGCATATTTACAAATTCCTTCTTTAGGAATTTGCTATGGTCACCAATTGCTCGCAGAGGCGTTTGGAGGAGTGGTTGATTATCATCCAAAAGGAATCGAAATAGGCACAACAACTATTTCTTTAACAGATCAAGGGCGCGATGATGCTTTATTTGGTTTCCTGTCTCCGGTTTTATACAGCTCATTGGATGGTAATAATCAAGGGGTGGACCAAATTCTTTTTGGTATTTTAGGACATGTTACGCATTCGCAAACAGTCAAGAAGTTGCCTAATCAAGCCGTTGTTCTGGCGAATAATGACTTTGAACGGCATCAGGCATTTAAGCTGAATCATATGTATGGCGTTCAATTTCATCCGGAGTTTACAGCAGATGTTATTCATGCTTATATTGATGAACAAAGAAAGCATCTTGAACAAGCAGGATTTGATATAGAAAAACTACATAAATCAGTTATTGAAAATGATTTCGGCAAGCAAATATTACAATGGTTTATCTGGCTTGCCGGTATAAAGAAAGAACATCCGCAACAATCGAAGGAAGGATGGACAATTTATGCAGCAGAAACGGAAATGTAATGAGGAGTGAGCTTTATGCAAAATGCCAAAATATTAATCATCGAGGATGCAGAGACACTTCGCAATGAATTGGCGGCTTTTTTAACGAATTACGGCTATAAAGTAGAAGCGCCTGATGATTTTCAAAACGTTATGAAATACGCGAGTCAGGAAGACATTCATTTAATTTTATTGGACATTAACCTTCCTGTATTCGATGGCTATTATATTTGCCGTGAAGTCCGCAAAAACTCACAGGTGCCGATTATCATCGTGACGAGCAGAGATACGGAAATTGACGAACTGATGAGCATGAATTTGGGGGCGGATGATTTTGTGACAAAGCCGTATAATACACAAATTTTATTAGCGCGTATCGAAAATATATTAAGAAGAACGTATGCAAAACAAGAAAGTACAATCTTGACTTTCAAGGATTTGAAACTGCATTTGGCGAACGGAACGATTTCTTATCAAAGTAAGCAAGAGGAGTTAACAAAAAATGAATTTAAAATTCTTCATTGCTTAATGAAGAATAAAGGAAAGATTGTATCGAGAGAGCAGTTGATGGAGGATTTATGGTCATCTGATTTATTTGTTGATGACAATACGCTTTCTGTAAACGTTACTCGTCTACGCAAAAAGCTTGAAGCAATCGGCATGGACAACCCAATTGAAACAAGACGCGGATTGGGGTATATCATGTCATGACAGTGAGAGCGTTTTTAAAGGAACGAGCTGTATTTATCACAATTAATACTATTTTGTTTATTGCTGTTGCTTTGTTTTTAGCCTTTGTTTCTGTACAAAAGATTATCATTATTATTGTTGGGCTGTGCTGGTTCGGACCATTGCTGACCTATTTTTTGATTGATTTTATGAAGAGGAAGCCTTTTTATGATGAGGTAGAGGTTAAGGTTGAAAATCTTGATCAAAAGTATTTGCTATCTGAAATTATTGAGGAGCCTGGTTTTCTGGAAGGTAAGATTCTGTATGATATTCTCCACACGAGTGATAAGCAAATGCATGAGCAGGTAAACTACTATAAGAAAATGCAATTGGAGTATCAAGAGTATATTGAAGCGTGGGTACATGAAATTAAAACACCGATTGCTGCCAGTAAGCTGATGCTCGAAAACTATCAGGGTGAGCCGATTGCCGGCTTGAATGAGGAATTAAAGAAAATTGAGGATTATATTGAACAGGCTCTGTACTATGCGCGTAGCAGCAGCGCCAGCAAGGATTACCTTGTTAAGGAATTTCGTTTGAAAGAGTGTGTTTCGAAAGTAATTAGGCGAAATGCCAAAGCATTTATTCATAAAAAAATTCAGCTGAATCTAGCGGAATTTAACGATGTTGTTTTTAGCGATGAGAAGTGGGTGGAGTTCATCATTAACCAAATCATCGTGAACAGCATTAATTACTGCTATAAAGAAGACAGCATAATCACTGTTTACACGAGCAAGCACGAGCATAATCTGATCCTTCATATTGTGGACAATGGTGTGGGCATTGACGAAAAGGATATAGGACGCGTGTTTGAAAAAGGTTTTACAGGAGAGAACGGTCGCATGTATAGAAAGTCGACGGGCATCGGTTTGTATCTTTGCAAAGTGTTGGCGAATAAGCTGCATTTAGGACTTACGATTCAATCTCAGAAAGATATCGGCACTGAAGTGAATATCATATTCCCAAAAAGTAAATTTGCATTATTAGAGTCTTGAGAGAGGCTCTTTTTTTCTTTCAAAATTGTAAGGTTCATGCAAGGTACTTCAATACGAGCGGGAAGGGATAAGGGGGTATACTAAAGACATCAAGGAGAGGTGAGGATTGATTATGAATAACGTTTTGGAAGTAAAGGATATAGAAAAATATTTTGGCAATAAAGGCAATGTGTCAAAAGCAATTGATCATATAAGCTTTGAAGTGAAGCAAGGAGAATTTGTCGGCATTATGGGTCCTTCTGGGAGCGGGAAAACGACGCTGCTAAATTGCATTTCGACGATCGATAATGTGACAACCGGACAAATTCATATTAATGGGCAGGATATTACGAAATTGAAAGCCGGTAAATTGGAGAAATTCCGCCGAGATGAACTTGGCTTTATTTTTCAGGATTTTAATCTGCTTGATACACTGACAGCATTTGAAAATATTGCGATTGCATTAACGATTCAAGGGCGCAAGCCGGCAGATATTACGAAGCTGGTAAATGATGTAGCGGCAAAGCTGGAGATTACGGAAGTACTGAATAAATTTCCTTATCAAATGTCTGGCGGTCAAAAGCAGCGTGTTGCTTCAGCTCGAGCGATTGTAACGAATCCATCATTGATTTTGGCGGATGAGCCGACAGGTGCACTCGATTCGAAGTCAGCCAGATTACTGTTGGATTCCATCGAAAAGTTGAACGATGATTTGCAGGCTACGATTTTAATGGTTACGCATGACGCTTTTACAGCTAGCTATGCACACCGAATTTTGTTTATTAAGGATGGCAAATTATTTAATGAACTTATTAGAGGCAATGATACGAGAAAGGAATTCTTCAATCGCATTATTGAGGTGGTAACACTCCTCGGAGGTGACACGAATAATGTTATTTAAATTATCGTTCCGCAACGTAAAAAGAAGCTTTAAGGATTATACGATTTACTTTTTGACGCTGACATTCGCTGTTTGTATATTCTACAGCTTCAATTCGATTTCATCTTCGGAAGCAATGGCTAATTTAACAGTCAGTCAATCGGAGATGATTCAATCGATTACGCAATTAATGTCAATCGTATCTGTATTTGTATCTGTCGTTCTTGGATTTTTGATTTTGTTCGCCAATAATTTTCTGATTAGACGGCGCAAAAAAGAGCTCGGTCTATATATGACGCTCGGTATGAGCAAATATAAAATTTCGCAGCTCGTTGTACTGGAAACGTTTTTTGTCGGGCTGCTTTCATTGTGTGCTGGTTTAGCTTTTGGCGCGCTTGTTTCCCAAGGGCTGTCCGTTCTTGTCGTCTCATTATTTGAGGCGGATATTACAAACCTGAAGTTTGTGTTTTCTGTTGAAGCAATGATCAAAACAATGACATACTTTGGTCTAATCTTTTTCTGTGTAATGATTTTTAATAGTATTATTATTTCAAAGTATAAGCTGATTGATTTGCTGACGGCAGCAAGGAAAAATGAAACGTTGAAGCTGCGCAAAACATCAACTTCCATCGTGCTGTTCATTTTATCGATTATGCTGCTTGCCACAGCTTACGGTGTCATTTTGAAATACGGTTTGCTTGAGAGCATGGCGATTATGTGGACATGTGTAGGAATTGGTTCGTTGGGAACATTTCTGTTCTTCATGTCGCTTTCCGGCTTTACCTTAAATATGCTGCAGAAAAATAAACGCATTTATTTTAAAGATGTCAATATGTTTGTTGTGCGTCAAATTAATAGTAAAGTGAATACGACATTTGTCTCGATGACAGTAATTTGTTTAATGCTGTTTTTCACAATCGGTGTTTTCTCTACCTCTTTCAGCATTAAAAATGCAGGTGAGAGCAATCTTGATGAGCAGACTCCATATGATGCGACCCTTTTTGTTAATGACTGGTATGATATGAGAAATATTTCAGAAGCAGTTGAAATAGCGGGCCTTGATATAGATGAAATGGGAGAGAATCATTTATTTGAGGTATATGGAGATAGCGTAACTTATAATGAACTGCTGCAGCCTTATGCTACAGAGGAAAATCAATCATATTTCGATATGGCAAGGTCAAGAGAGCCTATAAAGGTTTTGAAGTCATCCGATTATGCGGAACTTATGAAGATGCAAGGGAAGGAAGCACAGCCTCTAGATGACGGAGAGGTTCTGCTGATCGCGGATGATGATGCGTATTTTGATACAATCAACGCATATATAAATGATCGTCATGTGATTAATTTGAATGGGACCGAGTATACGATTGCCAATGAACAGGTCAAAAAAGTACAATACATGACTGATTATGCGGGATCAAACGCTTTTACAGTTGTCGCTCCGGATGAGGCAGTTTCTGGATTGCCTGTTGCTCTATCTGTCGCTAATATTAACTATAGCGGAAATAATGAGCAAAATGACGAGGCACTTTTTCATGCGTTAACCGATGGTGACCTCTATGAAGAACATGGGTTCATTCTATTTGGAATAACAGAAACAATGCTGTATGACTACCACGTTGGGTCTTCGACAATGATTGTTTTTATCGGTATTTACTTGGGGATTGTGTTCTTGATTTCGAGCGCGGCAGTATTGGCACTTCAGCAATTATCGGAAGCGAGCGACAATATGGAGCGCTATAGTATGCTTAGAAAAATCGGCGTCACAAGAAAAGGAATTAATAAAGCGATTTTTGCCCAGATCTTTATTTACTTTATGATGCCGCTATCGTTGGCAATTGTCCACTCGATATTCGGAATTAAAGTTGTCAATCAGGAAATGCTGATGATGGGTCAGCCCTCTGTATTCATGCCTGCTCTCATTACGGCATTGATTATGGTAGTTGTATATGGCGGCTATTTTATGGCGACTTATATAGGTTATAAAAATATCGTGAAGTAGAAGATGCCGAGGGGACATATTCAAGTCCCTTCGGCTTATTTGCATGATAAAATAAAGTGTCAAAAGACCTTAAATAGGGACGGGAAATGACTTTTTTCGTCATGTTTTTCTCGAAGAAAAGAAGAAGAGAATTCAATCAAACGATTGATTAAGCAATCTATTTCAATCAAACGATTGATTTATTAATGGGATACAAAAAGTAGGGGCAACGCAATGTGCAGCAAGGAGTTTAGAGATATGTGCGGAAATATGCGAATAGAAAAAATAGATGAATTTGCTTTCTAAAAAGTGATTATTTCAATATTTTTTGTTTTTCTTCCTGATTTTCAGCTGTTCTGGCTATAATGATACAGTGAAACTTTTAATAGCAAGGAATGAATAACATGTTTAGAGCAGGCATTGCATTATTATTGTTAGGTATTATAGGCGCGTTGTATACGACATTTATTAATAGCGACTTTCCAAATGTGGAATATGTCCAAGCGGCAAGTTTTATTGTCGGAGTAACCGGAATTACATTGATGGAAAGAAGAAAAAGAAAAGAAAATGAAAGCCGAAAGAACCGTTAATATGTTGAATTAAGATATAATGTACTTTAAAGGCAGAGGTGAACAAATATGTATTTAACAATAGAAGAAACAGCAGAGTTGCTGTCTGTATCGGTACCATATGTAGAGACCTTGATCTTTCAAGGGAAGATCAGAACATTGCATGACGGCGAGAATTATTTAATTTATAAGGATCAGTTTAAGACACATTTTGAGCAGCTTGAGAAATATAAACAGCTGGTGAATGAACTTGCAAATGAGCCGATTCCTGAAGATATGGATGTGAAAGATGAAGACTGATGTTTTCATCTTTTTTCTTTTTTATGTAATTTACAAAATAAGTAATTGTGATACTCTTAAATAAATAGATTTGTACCAATATCTGCTATCTTGGGAGGGGAAGAATGACTGAGCAAATACCCAAATCGTTAGGTTGCCATAATGAGTATGGCACTTTAAAGATGCTGGCTGTGTGTGAGCCGCAATTCATGTCAATCAGGCAAGTTATCAATGAAACACAGAAGTTGTACATAAATGAAAATATTAATGTTCAGAAAGCTTTAAAGCAACATCATCAATTTTGCGAAGTTCTAAGAAAGAATGGAATTAAGCTTGTCGCTCTGCCGGCATCAAAAGAATACCCAGAGCAGGTCTTTACAAGAGATATAGGTTTTACAATCAGCTCAACGGTCTTTATATCAGCTTTGCGTCATGACATTAGGCGCGGGGAAGAAAAACTGCTGAAAGAGTGGCTTCAGCAGCATCGGGTCCCGTTCCTTGAATTGACGGCAAGTATTGAAGGAGGCGATGTGATTGTAGATAATGACTCAGTCTTTATTGGAATCAGCAGAAGAACCTCAGAAGAAGCTGTACAAGAGCTGGCTCATTCATTAAATAACATTCAAGTTAAAAGCTTGCCGATTGATGATGGCTTTCTTCATTTAGATTGCGTATTCAATATTCTTTCAAAGGATGAAGCCCTCATCTTTTCACCAGCGTTTGCTAAAGAGGATGTGCAATGGCTGAATGAAAGATATCATTTAATTGAAGTCGCTCCTGAAGAGCAGTTTTCTCTAGGAACTAATATTTTGAACTTGGGCAATAAAAAACTACTCAGCTTGCCGGTAAATAAGCAGGTAAACGCAGCGTTGAGAGAACGAGGGTATTTGGTAGAGGAAGTAGATTTTTCAGAGATTATTAAATCAGGCGGCTCGTTTCGCTGCTGTTCAATGCCTTTGCTGAGGGAGAAATAAAACAATCAGTCTGGAGCAAGAAGATAATTGATTTTGCTGTTGTAGACTATTGAAATGGGAAAAAAAGTTATTCTATTATTGTGGTTAAGTAGCATTGATTATCTGACTAAGTACGGCAGAAAATGAATGAAATTGGTATCGAAAGGTGACTTTAAAGGACTGAAATAAATAAAAATATAACTTTTTTAAAAATATTTATTCGTATTTTTGCATAAATATAATATAATATAATAAAATCTGAATTGACAGACTATTAAAACAAGGGGGATGAATGTATGAAGAAATGGATGTTAAGCTTAACTTTACTGTGTGCATTTATGGTCGTATTAGCAGGTTGCGGTTCCTCGGATAACAGCAGTGGAGACGGAGAAGAAAAGAAAATATTGAAAGTGCTGACGAATGCTGCATATGCTCCTATGGAATATATGGACAAGGATGAAGCAATCGGTTTTGACATGGATTTCATTAAAGCAGCAGCCAAAGAAGCAGGCTATGATGTAGAAATTCAACATATAGGCTGGGATCCATTATTTGTTGAAATGGAATCAAAAAATGCTGACGTAGCTATTTCTTCTATTACGATTAGAGAAGATCGTTTGGAGAAGTTTGAATTTTCAGCACCTTATTACAGATCCACAAACAAAATCTTAGTTCCGGAAGATAGTGATGTGAAAAGTGCGGATGACTTAAAAGATAAGGTCATTTCTGTTCAGCAAGGTACTACAGGTGATTTTATTGCAACGGATTTATTAGGAAAAACGAGCACTAATGTAAAGCGTTTTGAAGAAAATACGTTAGCCATTATGGAGCTTATCCAAAATGGAGCGGATGCAGTCATTGCAGACATGCCAGTATTAGAAGCTTACGCAAAAAGCAATCCTGATGAGGCGCTTAAAGTGATAACGGATGAAAGCTTCGATGCGGAATACTATGGCGTTATGTTTGCTAAAGGCAATACAGAATTGCAGGAAGAGTTTAATAAAGCAATCAATACATTATTTGAGAACGGAACTTATGAAAAAATTTATGAAGAATGGTTTGGCACAAAGCCGGACATTGAGGATTTAAAAGCTCAGCAATAAATTTGTTTTTGTAAAAATTGCGTCTGTTGTTTACTTCTTAAGAAAGAATAATTTTGAACTTGGAGAGCTGTCTAACCTTACACCTGCCATGCTCGGTCCTAAGCCATCCCGCTCAAGAAACCAAAATCGGATTTCTCGTGCGGTTCGTCTTAGTCCTCCCGCATGGCTCCTTTTTTAACGAGGTAAATCGAAGTAGCATATTCATGTTGAAAAAGGACCGGTGCCGTTTTTTCTTATAGGCAGCGCAATTTTTACATTCATTGGCATAATAGAAGCTTGTTTTGGCAGGAGGAACAACTATGAATTTTAATTTTGATTTAATTATCGATTATGCTCCGCTTCTTTGGAAAGGAACATTATTAACGATCGGACTGTCGATCGTATCCATTTTATTAGGGACAATAGTAGGTTTATTCATTGCGTTAGGGAAGATGATGCGCAAGAAATGGCTGGCATTTCCGTTTGTCGTATACATTGCCTTTTTTAGAGGCACACCGTTATTTGTGCAATTGTTATTAATCCACTTCGGTGTTATACCGTTATTCATTGGTGAAACCAATGCGATAGCCGCAGCTATTGCTACTCTCTCTTTAAACTCCGCAGCGTACATTGCCGAAATTTTCCGCGGCGGTATTCAATCAATTGAAAAAGGTCAGATGGAGGGGGCCCGTTCATTGGGGATGTCCCATGTACAGGCAATGAGATATGTTATTTTGCCGCAAGCATTGAAACGTTCTATTCCTCCTTTAGGTAATGAATTCATTGTTTTAGTGAAAGAATCGTCATTGGCAGCGATCATTACAGCACCGGAAATTATGTACTATTCACGTAATATGAGCAGTGCGCATTTCGCTGTTTGGGAGCCGTATTTGACAGCAGCTCTTATTTATTTAGTCATTACATTAACATTAAGTTTCATATTACACCGTGTTGAAAAGAGGCTGGATAAGTCATGATAAAGGTTGAAAATTTAAAGAAAACGTTTGGGAAGAATGAAGTGCTAAAAGGAATTTCGGTTGAAGTCGAGCCGAAGGAAGTTGTCGTTGTAATCGGTCCATCCGGTTCAGGGAAATCAACGTTTTTACGCTGTATCAATCTTCTGGAGGACATTACAGAAGGGCATATTTATATTGAAGGGACCGATATTACCGATTCTAAAAGTGACGTGAACAAACTGCGTATGGAAGTCGGCATGGTTTTTCAGAACTTCAATTTGTTTCCGCATATGACGGCAATCGAGAATATTATGCTTGCTCCGACGAAGGTGCGCAAAATTTCAAAGGAAGCGGCGAGAGCAAAAGGCCTGGAGCTGTTAAGAAAAGTAGGATTGGAAAATAAAGCGGATGCTTATCCTGATTCGCTTTCAGGCGGACAGAAGCAGCGTGTGGCGATTGCCCGTGCTTTAGCAATGGAGCCGAAGACTATGCTATTTGACGAACCGACATCCGCGTTGGATCCCGAGATGGTCGGTGAGGTACTGGAAGTGATGAAGCAGTTGGCGCTTGAAGGGATGACGATGGTTGTCGTGACGCATGAGATGGGATTTGCACGTGAAGTCGGTAACCGTGTTATTTTCATGGATGGAGGCTATATCGTTGAAGAAAACGAGCCGAAAGCTTTATTTGAAAATCCGCAGCATGAACGTACACAAGCATTTTTAAGTAAGATTCTGTAAGAGATAAGCCTCTTGTATTCATTTTATGTGCTTCATAGGCATAAATATGATGCAAAGGGGCTGGTAGTAAGTGAAGCGTTGGGGATACCGCAGAAGTACAATTTTTCGCAGGAAGCCTTTAGGGTGGAGAAAAATTATCTTATATTCACTCCTGCTTTTTCTTCTTGTTAATTTTATTTCCCTATATTTTGTGGAAAAACGTATATCACCTATTATTCATAACGTAGCAAAAGTAGAGCTGCAGCGTGCAGCGACAGAAGCAATCATCGCATCGATTGATGAGAATATTACTAGCAAGGTCGATATGGATGAGCTGATTTTGGAAAATCAGCGAGAAGGACGCGCCTCTACTTTCAGCTTTAATCCGAAAGTTTATAATAAAGTACTGACTTCGACAACGGAGGATATTGAAAGACGTTTAGGGTTGGAGAAAAGTGAACAGTCAGGAAATCAAAAGGTCGATAGTCAAATGCAAAACATTGTGTATCGCATTCCGCTAGGGGTTGCAACCAATGTTAATTTGTTTGCCAATTTCGGTCCAGAGGTGCCGGTTCGTCTGTCGCTTGTCCGAGATGTCGATTCGCAAATTCGAACGAAAATGACGCATAGCGGCATTAATAACACCTTCTTTGAGCTCTTTGTTGATATTGAAGTCGAAATGCAAATTGTTATTCCCTTTTACTCAGACCGCGAGCCGATTAAGCAAAGCGTGAAAATAGGCGATTATTTCATCGAAGGTGAGGTTCCGAGCTATTACGGAACAGGAATCAGCATTCCTCCGCCTGCTGCTGAAGATGAAGAGAAATAAGCAGTTTAGTGAAATTATAAAAAGTAGTTGCATCTTTGAACGGTAAAGTTCATAATAGTATAAAAATTTCAACGATTTAATGTATAGGAGATGTAAGGATGAAAGTAGTGAAATTTGGCGGGTCCTCACTGGCATCAGGAGAGCAGCTCGAGAAGGTATACGGAATTGTTACAAGTGACCCGGAAAGGAAGTTTGTTGTCGTCTCAGCGCCGGGTAAACGATCGTCAGAAGATACTAAAGTCACCGATTTATTGATTGCCTGTGCAGAGAAGCGAATGAATGGCGAAGATTTATCTGCGGAACTGAAAATGCTTTTGGACAGATACGGAAGCATTGCAGCAGAGTTAAATCTTCCTTTGGAAGTAATGAACCAAATTGAAGCAGATTTCCTGCAAGTAATAGATGGCGACCGCGAGCATAAGGAGCAATACCTCGATGCAGTGAAAGCGAGCGGTGAAGACAATAATGCAAAGCTAATTGCTGCTTATTTTCAAGCAATGGGAACAAAAGCGACATATGTGAATCCAAAGGATGCCGGATTATTTGTCAGCGATGAGCCTGGAAATGCACAGGTGCTGCCGGAATCGTATGAACACCTGTATAAACTGCGCGACATTGAAGGGATTGTCATTTTCCCAGGATTCTTCGGCTTCACAAAAGCCGGGCATATTGCAACGTTCTCAAGAAGCGGCTCGGATATTACAGGTTCGATTCTTGCAAATGGCATTAAAGCACATGTATATGAAAATTTCACGGATGTGGATGCTGTGTTTTCGGTCAATCCTACGATTGTCGATAATCCAAAGGAAATTAAGGAGCTTACATATCGTGAAATGCGTGAACTGTCATATGCCGGTTTTTCCGTTTTTCATGATGAGGCATTAATTCCTGCATTCCGTGCCTGTATTCCTGTAAATGTGCGGAATACAAATAATCCGTCAGCTCCAGGTACATTTATTGTCAATGCTCGCGAGAATACAAATGGTCCGGTAACGGGGATTGCTAGCGACAAAGGCTTTTGCAGTATTTATATCAGCAAATATTTAATGAATAGGGAGCTTGGATTCGGACGCAAGCTTCTTCAAATCCTTGAGGATTATGGGATTTCTTATGAGCATATCCCTTCAGGTATTGATGATATTACTGTAATTTTGAGAGAGAATCAAATGGATGAAGCAAAAGAAGATAAAATCGTATCTCGAATTTATGAGGAACTGCAAGCGGATAAAGTAGAAGTGGAACACGGACTTTCGTTGCTGATGATTGTTGGTGAAGGAATGCGCCATAATGTTGGCACTACAGCTCGTGCTTCGCAGGCACTGGCTGAGGCTGGTGTTAACATTGAAATGATTAATCAAGGTTCATCAGAGGTTTCGATGATGTTCGGAATAAAAGCCATCCAAGAAAGAAAAGCAGTGCAAGCATTGTACAATGCCTTTTTTGTCGGTGCGGTCACTGTATAAACTTAAATAAGCGCTATTAAAAAAGGGTTTTGGCATGCTTGCTTGAACCAGTTAATCAAAAAGGCTTTGCAGAGGAATGTGTGCATCCATGCAAAGCCTTTTTCTTTTATAAAATAGGTGAAAGTAATCGGGAAATCGATTCTTTAAATCGGATTTTAAGTGAACGGTTTTTATAGTCTTCCAGTGTAAGCTGACGCGACAGCTTCAAATCGTGACTGAATGCTTCACTTAATTTTTTCGATACTTCATTACTGTAGACGAAGGCATTCACTTCAAAATTCAGTCGGAAACTTCGGACGTCAATATTAGCTGTGCCGACAGATGAAACTTCTTCGTCAATGACAATTGTTTTAGCATGAATAAAGCCGTTTTCGTATATATAGACTTTCGCTCCGGCTTCCAGCAGCAGTCCGATATGCGAGTAAGTAGCCCAATAAACAAAAACGTGGTCTGGTTTATTCGGAATCATAATTTTGACATCTTTACCGGTCAGACAAGCAATTCGCAGCGCATCTAAAAGACTGGCATCGGGAATGAAATAGGGAGTTTGCACAAGGATTGTTTTTTTAGCTGACAAAATGAGCTTAATGTAGCCTTGCTTAATTTGTTCCCAGTCGGAATCGGGTCCGCTCGTAACGATTTGCATCCCGACATTTCCTGTTCTTTTATAATCAGGAAATAAGGACGGCTCGTATGCAATATCATGGCGGTGCGATGCTTGATTCCAATCTAAAATAAAGCGGATTTGCATCGAATAAACGGCACTGCCAGTTACACGTAAATGGGTATCGCGCCAATAACCGAACTTTGGGTTAAGACCAAGATATTCATCGCCGACATTAAAGCCGCCTACATATCCGATATTGCCGTCGATAATAACGAGCTTTCGGTGATTTCGATAATTGAGGCGAAGGTTGATCAAGTGAAGCTTGCTAGGAAAGAATACTTCTACTTCTCCGCCGGCCTTCCTCAGCTCAACCAGCGCTTTATTCGATAAGGTCAGGCTTCGCGAGCCGAGTTCATCATACAGCACTCGGACTTTGACGCCTTCCTTCGCTTTCTTAGTTAATTCAGATAGTACTTCATTGCCCAATCGATCATTTTTGATTATGTAATATTGCAGGTGAATAAAGTGTTTTGCTTCACGTATGTCTTTAATCAAGTTCGAAAATTTTTCCTGTCCATCAGTGAAGATGGTGACATCATTATCTTCAGAGAGCAGTGCGCCGTTGTTCATTAAGTGCATATAGATTAAATCAAAATGCTTTTCGGAAGCCTGATTGCGGAACGGATAGGTGCCGGCTTTCAGTTCCTTTACTTGCTCAAGAATCATTTCCTTTAAGCCGATTTTTTTCTGATCGTCCCATTGGAATAAATGCTGTCGCTTTAAATTTTGTCCGAACAGCAAATATAACCCGAAGCCGAGAATTGGAATGAAAAAAAGCACCAGCAGCCAGGCCCAGGTAGAAGAAGCATCACGTCTTTCTCGGAAAACAACGAAAATAGCAAGTAAAATATTTAGGACTAAAACGATGTTCAAGGCTGGACTTAAATAGTTCATTATGTATTTCCTTTCTTCAATACGTATACCTTTTTATGTTATATGTAAATAAGAAAATTTGATTCCTATTCAGAACAGTAATTATAGTATAGCATAATGTGTCATTTTGCTAAGTGAATTAAAAATACGAACAAGTTTCGGACAGGGGAGGATTTTTTTGAAAAGTGTATGGTCATATGTACATCCGTATAAGTTAGCGGCTGGCATTGCGTTATTTTTTATGCTGATTGAACTAGTTGTCGAGCTTGCACAGCCGCTGCTGATGGCAAAGATCATTAATGAAGGGGTAATGGAGCAAAACTTGCAGGTGATTATGCTTTGGGGAGGTATTATGCTTAGCTTCTCGGTTTTGGCGTTTGCAGCAGGTATTTTTAATACTTTTTTCGCTTCCCATGTCAGCCAAAGCTTTGCTTACGATGTTAGAAAAAGCATTTTCAGAAAGGTGCAGGAGCTTTCTTATTTGCAGCATTCTTTATTTCCGGCAGGCTCGCTTATTACAAGGATGACAAACGATATTCAGCAACTGCAAAACACGATGTTTATGTTGCTTCGGATTATGGCGCGGGCACCGCTCTTAATTATCGGCGGTCTTGTGATGGCTTTTATTGTCCATCCGAAGCTTGCTTTGCTTTTGGCGGCAGTTGTTCCAATTTTATTTGTGTTTCTAATTTTTTTAATGAACAGAGGCAGCAGGCTGTTTGCTTTTGTTCAGGACAAGCTTGATTCGGTTAACAATGTAATGGGTGAAAACTTAGCAGGTATGAAGCTAATTCGTGCCTTTCTGCGCAGAAATTATGAAGTGAAACGATTTGAAGAAGCTAATGTCAAATTGCAGGAGAACACTGTTAAAGCATTGCGCTTTATGGAAATCACGATGCCGACGCTTTTATTGCTTATGAATATAACGATTGTTCTCTTGCTTTGGTTCGGAAGCAGAGAAATGTTGTCAGGCACGGCCAATGTCGGTGAAGTTGTTGCAATTGTTAACTATGCAACAAGAATTACTTCGGCACTATCCGTTTTCTCCTTTATCATTATGGTCTTTTCCCGTGCCAAGGCGTCTGCTTCAAGAATAAATGAAGTATTGCACACGCAAGCCGATATGACGGATGTGAAGGCTAAAACAGAGTCAGCGCAAATGCAGGGAGAAATCAGTTTTGAACATGTCAGCTTTCAGTATCCCAATCAAGAGAGATGGGCGCTGAAAAATGTAAGTTTTTCTTTAGAGGCAGGAGAGACGTTGGCCATATTGGGCTCTACCGGCTCGGGTAAAACAACGCTCATTCATTTAATTCCCCGACTGCTAGATACAGTTGGAGGAGAAGTGGTAATAGACGGACGTAACGTGAAGGAGTGGAAGCAGCATGTGCTTCGAGGAAAAATCGGCATCGTTCCTCAAGAACCTTTACTGTTTACAGGGACAATCAAGGAAAATCTGCTTTGGGGAAATCGCCAAGCGAATGATGAAGAAATAATAGAAGCATGTAAGCACGCTCAAATATACAAAAGTATTACAGCATTACCTGACAAGTTCGATACGATGATCGGACAGAAAGGAGTCAATCTTTCAGGCGGACAAAGGCAAAGATTGACGATTGCAAGAGCATTAATCCGCAAGCCAAAAATACTGTTGTTTGATGACAGCACAAGCGCCTTGGACAGCAAGACAGAAAAACAGCTGCTGCAGGATTTGACAGGCTATAACAGCACGAAAATTTTTATTACGCAAAAGATTAGCACGGCTTTATATGCCAATCGTATTATTTTAATGGAGCACGGAGAGAAGGTTGCGGAAGGCACACATGCCGAGCTGTCTAAGCATTCGGCGCTTTATCAGGCCATCTTAAAATCGCAGCTGGAAGAGGGGAGTGAGCGTCATGCTGTGGAAACAACTAAGTGAGCCGTTTCGCTATGAAAAGATTTTGCAGGCGGAAGACTTGAAGCAGCCGGTTCAAAAAGAGAAAAAACGTGCCTCTGACAGCCGCTCGACCTTAAAGCGTATATGGAAGCTTTTAACACAAGAAAAGGGTTTATTTTATTTCGTACTTATTTTAGTAGTCTGCAGTTCTATCTTGTCGCTAATCGGACCGCTGACAATCGGAAAAGTAATTGATGATTATATTATTGCGCAGAAACTTAACGGGCTGGCCGGAATGCTCGTTCTATTAATGGGCATCTACATTGTTTATTCATTAACGATGTGGCTGCAGGCATACTTCATGATTGGAATCGCACAAAAAACGGTATTACATATGCGAAGTGCGTTATTTTCTCAATTCCATAGGCTGCCGATTGCTTTTTTTGACAGAAAGCGTCACGGAGAATTAATGAGCAGAGTAACGAATGATATAGAAAATGTCAGCTCCACCTTGAACAGCTCGGTCATTCAAGTGTTATCAAGTACGCTGACAATCATCGGTACCGTTTCGGTCATGCTGTGGCTGAGCCCTTTGTTGGCGGTCATTACATTAACGATCGTTCCGTTGATGTTTTATGGCATGAAGTGGATTACGAAGCGCACCAATATTTTATTTAAAAGACAGCAGAGTAATTTGGGCGAGCTGAACGGAACTATTCAGGAGAGCATATCGGGATTGACAATCGTCAAAGCTTTTTCGCAGGAAGACTATGTGTATGAACAGTTCAGATCGAAATCGGAAAATTTGAAAAATACCGGTTTTTGGGCGCTCATATATTCCGGCATGATCCCTAAGGTCATGAACGTTCTCAATAATGCCAGCTTTGCGATTATTGCTGGCGTCGGAGGCTTTTTTGCATTCAAAGGCTGGATTACGATTGGTGTGATTGTTATTTTCGTGGAATTTTCCAGACAGTTCACACGTCCTTTGAATGATTTGGCAAATCAATTCAATACGATGTTATCTGCGATAGCCGGTGCTGAACGAGTATTTGAAATATTGGATCTAGCTGAAGAAGCGCATGATGAGAAAAATAAGAAGGAACTACATTCCATCAAGGGAGATGTCTCTTTTCAGCACGTTTCATTTTCCTATAATAGCGAAGGTTCCACTGTTACGAATCTTAGTTTTTCAGTTAAGCAAGGAGAAAGTGTTGCTTTAGTAGGAGCGACGGGAGCGGGCAAGACGACGGTTATCAATTTGTTATCGCGCTTTTATGACTATGATTCTGGTGAAATCGTAATAGACGGAAAAAAATTAAGCGAATATACACGTGAAAGTGTCAGAAAGCATATGGCTTTTGTATTGCAGGAGTCGTTTCTTTTTCAAGGAAGTATAAGAGAGAATATTCGTTACGGACGCCTTGATGCAAGCGATGAGGAAATCGTGGAAGCCGCAAAGCAGGCGAATGCACATAGCTTTATTGAGTTGCTGCCTGATGGATATGATACAATTTTGGGCAATAGCGGCAGCAGTCTGAGTCAGGGGCAAAAGCAACTGCTTGCAATCGCTAGGGCAATGCTTGCCAAACCGTCAGTTTTGATTTTAGATGAAGCAACGAGCAATATCGATACGATTACGGAATTGCATATTCAGGAAGCGCTGAAGAGATTAATGAGGGGAAGAACAAGCTTTATTATCGCTCATCGTCTGAATACGATCCGTGAGGCTGATCAAATTATCGTATTGCAGGATGGCTCCATTATTGAAAAAGGCACACATCGTGAATTGGTAGCGAATAAAGGGTATTATGCCGACCTGGTAAAATCCGGATTAGAATAAAAAAGCCTGGAACAGAATATAGCAAGCCTAAACGACATAAGCCCTTCCTCTCTTATGTCCCCACGGCTCCTAAGCCGCTCCGGTTTGAATAGGCTTGCTATTATTATGTAGAGAAATGAAGAATAGATACTTAGAAGTTATCCAAAGCTTATTTACCACCAAAAGTATGTATGTAAACAATTGAATCGTTCACCGAAAGTTACGAATTCACAAAATGTTAAAATAAAAGAAATACTTATTTAGCAAATTTATTTTGCTAAGATGATATGATTGCTGTAAGAAACAACAAGCAGATAGTGAATTAGGAATCAAGACAATGACTGATCATAGGTGGGTGAAGGGTATGAAAATAACAACAAAGATTGAATTAGAAAACGCAGAGGTTGAAGAACTTCTGGATGTCACAGTTGTGTATGGAGATGAAACAATCGGTGAAAATGTCGTTCAGACATGTGTCGAGGGGTTGAAATGCAACAAGACAAACGAAGACCTCAGTATAGAAGAGGCGATGGAAAAGCTGGTTGCTATTTTAAGAGCAAACTATATTATTCCATCCGAGGTTCATGAATTTTCATATGAATTGTTTACTTGCGAAAGATATAAAAACTATGATTCGCATGTGGATATCCCCAAAAATTTGATTATTACATATGTAATTCAGAAATAAAAAAGATACACCCTGTCGAGCAGATGCTGTAAAAAGGTTTGCTTATAGGGTGTTTTTTTTATATGAAACTTTCAACTTACTTTACTCTTTGTTTCCTCATCCATTGCGTGGCAATCCACTTTTCGCCTTTGATGACGGGGATGCCGGCATGCAATGTGTTCTCGTTCAACTCTTGTTCTTGATAAAAATATTCGAAATAAACGGCCATCCCTTTTTTAGGGTGGACAGACAAATTAAGCTTCGGAAAAACGGTTTCACCGCCTTCTTCGACATCATTTAAGTACATGACGAGCGTGCTGATGCGGTTGTTGCTTGCTACTTTGCTGGAAGCGGAGAAATAATCATAATGGGCTTTATATTCTTGACCGGGTGCATAGTGCAATATGTGAAGGCCTTCGCCATGATCAACAGGAATATTCATAATTTCCGAGATTCGTTTTTCAATCGCAATAATGCTTGGGTGTTCATCTTCCTCAATGAAGGAGCCGCTGCTTGTGCGAATCGCATTTACTTCACGCGTTGCTCCGATTTTTGACCTTTGCATCTTGTCTTTTGATAACAAAATCAGTTCATCGCACTCTTCAGCACTTAACACATTCTCTAAAACAACAATAAGAGGCTCTTCGAATCTGGCGATAATCGAAATTTCTCGGTCCGCTGTTCGGATGCGGTTGCCGGAGTGATGAAAAATAGTGGCTTCTTTCGTTTTTGTTAATGAACTATTCAAGACCAACTCACCCTTCCCAATATTCAATTAGATGACTATTTTTACATTTTATCATAATTTTGTAATTTAATAGGTTATATAGGATTTTTTAGGTTGATGAAAAAAGATGCCTCCACAGAAATTGAAGGCATCTTTTTATCATTTAGAAGCAGTGTTCGATTGTGGCATAACGGCACCGATTACAATCCCGATAATAGCCGGCAAAATCCAGCCGACGCCGACAGAATGAAGAGGGATATATTGCAAGTA
The DNA here is from genome assembly GCA_051893475.1 of Bacillus sp. (in: firmicutes). Lineage (GTDB taxonomy): Bacteria > Bacillota > Bacilli > Bacillales > DSM-1321 > Bacillus_AD. The sequence continues at coordinate 37,368 of JBJFHH010000064.1, forward strand.
AGCATCCAGCTGGGCATCCAAGAAGGATGTATTGATTGTTGAAATAGTACTGTAAAGAGCCGTTAAAGTAATGCTCCATACATAGATGGATTTTTTGCTGTTAAACGATTCATCGAACATTGCCAAGATGACTAGAACAACGGCAACAGGATAAATTAATCCTAAAACAGGCACTGAGAAGGAAAGGATCGCATTCAGTCCCAAGTTAGCAATAATAGCACTGATGACGGTAATCACAACTGCCCATTGTCGATAGCTCAAGCGCGGGATATTCTCAGAAAAGTATTCGCTGCATGAAATAATCAGTCCGATAGCCACACATAAGCAAGCGATGAAGAAAATCAGTCCTAAAATCACTGTGCCGAAACTGCCGAATAATTGCCCCATAACTTGCAGAAGCACGGAAGCTCCGTTGTCAGTTTGGCCGAATTCAATTCCGCTTGAAGCGCCTAAATAGCCAAGCAGGCAATAAATCAATGTTAGCAAAATACCGGCACCGATCCCTGCAATCATCATCGATAAAGACAGACTGCGTTTATCTGTAATGCCTTGCTGACGCACTGTATTGGCAATAACAATACCGAATACAAGAGAAGCCAATAAATCCATTGTCAAATAGCCGTCAAGAAAACCTTTTACAAGGGTAGCGTCGCTATAGTCAGGTGTAGCTTCTGTTGCTCCGCTTAATGGTGTGATAATGCTTTTTATGAAAATAATGCATAATAAAATCAGCAAAGTGGGCGTTAGAAGTTTTCCGAAGCGATCAATCAGTTTGCTTGGAGACAGACTCAGCCAAAGTGCTACAAAGAAGAAAATCACAGAATAAATGATAAGTGCGATTGTAAGCGATTGGGCACTGTCGGAAATATAAGGCTTCACCGCCATTTCAAATGATACGGTAGCTGTTCTCGGAATCGCCATTAACGGTCCGATTGATATGTATATAATGATTGGGAATATAAGAGCGAACATTGGTGAGACGCGGTTTCCAAGAGAATTCAAGCTGCCGATTTTTGCAACGGCGATGACACCTAAAATAGGCAAACCGACTGCTGATATAATAAATCCGGCCATCGACAGCCACGTTTCTGTACCGGAAGCACGTCCTAAAAAGGCAGGAAAAATTAAGTTTCCGGCCCCAAAGAACATCGAGAATAGCATAAAACTCATTAAAACAAGCTGTTTGTTTGAAAGTTTCTGCATAGTTTCATTCCTTTCGTTATGGGGTTTTTAGAAGTATATCAAGATAATCATTATTTTTCTATACTTTTCTGAAGATATGCAAATATTATTGATTAATGTTTTAATGGATAAATGATAGGAAATAACCTATTTAAGTATAGTGTTTGTTTCTATTTGCAGTGATTGGATTTATCAAATCAAATGAAATGTGGTAAAGTTGAAAATATTGTAGTAGAAACAATGAATAAGATTTTAAGGAGAAATACTGATGAACTCATCATTTATAAATAATCTTCCTGACTTCCTGCAAGAGACATGGAAGAAAGAAGGATTTCAAAAACCAACATCGATTCAGGAAGAAGCCTATCCGGTCATTATGAACGGTAGCGATTTAATTGCACAATCACCGACAGGTACAGGCAAAACATTGGCGTATTTGCTACCGTTATTAGCTAATCTGGATGCTGAATCGATCCAACTTCAGACAGTTATTTTGGCATCATCACGCGAGCTGGTTATGCAAATCCACCAGGAAATCATTAAATGGACGGCACAAACGAATATCCGCAGTGCTTCGTTTATCGGCGGAGCTAATCTGAAAAGACAATTGGAGAAGCTGAAGAAAAAACCGCAAATCATTGTCGGAACGCCTGGCAAGGTACAAGAATTGTTGCAACAGAAAAAGTTGAAAATGCATGCGGTGAAGACAATCGTGTTAGATGAAGGCGATACGCTGATTGTACCTGAGCATTTCGATACAGTGGCAGGTATTATCAAGTCAACGATGAAGGAACGCCAAGTTGTTCTGTTCTCTGCGACTGTTACGCCAAATATAATGGAAGCATTAGCGGAATTGATGGATAATCCGGTTGATATTTCAATTAAACGAGACGACAATTTCATGGGTAACGTTGATCATCTGTATTTCGTTTGTGAAAAACGTGATAAGATCGCTTACCTTGAAAGAATTGCTCGCCTGCAAGATGTGAAGGCACTTGTTTTCATGAAGGATATTGGCGATATGAACCTCGTTTCAAGTAAATTGAAATTCAAAGAGCTTCCGATTGCTATTTTGCATTCAGAATCAAGCAAGAGCGAACGCGAAAATGCGCTGAAAAGCTTCCGAAAAGACCAAGTATCAATGCTGCTATGTACAGATGTGGCAGCGCGCGGATTGGATATTAAAGGACTGACGACGGTTGTCCACTATGACTTGCCAAGAACGCTTGAGCAATACACACACCGTTCAGGCCGAACTGGAAGAGCGGGCAATGATGGAACAGTCATCAGTATCATTACGCCATCCGAAGAGAAAGAACTGAAGCAATTAACGAAAAAACTTGATATTCAAGTGGAGAAAAAAGAGTTTTATAAAGGGAAGATTGTGGAGGCAAAACGTGAAAACAAACCACAGCGCCCTGTTAAAAAGCCTGGATTTAAAGGGAATAAATAATAATTAAGGAAGGCCGATGTGAAAAGGTGTATGTCAACTTTTCATATCGGCCTTTTGTTCGATAAATGTGTAAATCTGGGTAGAAATGAGCTGGTTTTGCTGAAAAGATGCTATATTTGCAGGGGAAATCAGCTCGAATGCTGGATTTTAGTTAACAAACTGCCAGTTTTTAAGAGAAAGAGCTGGATTTTGGAACATGGATAGCGCGGTGAATATGAAGATAGCTCTGTATTCAAAATGATAGCGCCGTCGAGGTTGAGGATAGCGCGATGCGCAAGGGAATAGCGCCCTCAGCCATGCGGAACGGTTACTCTTTTCGATTCCCGCATGGCTCCTTTTGGATTTACAGCAAAATGAAGAAGGTAATCAGCTGAAAATGAGCAAATTCTTGAGTATGTGCTTCACCAAAAAGGACTGGTAATGTTTTTTCTGACCATTCTGCCTGTCTGCTCCATATGATAGAGAAACAGTATTTGAAAAAAGGAGCGAAGCGTATGAAGGAAGCGTATAAACATATCGAGACAGCCGTCATTCACCACGGATATGAAGCGGCTGATCATCATGGAAGTTTGTCTGTACCGATTTACCAAACCTCGACTTTTGCTTTTGAAACGGCTGAGCAGGGAGAACGCCGCTTTGCCGGTCAGGAAGCTGGCTATATGTATTCCCGGCTTGGCAATCCAACAGTAGCTGCTTTGGAGGAGAAAATGGCGCTTTTAGAAGGCGGAGAAGCTGGTCTCGCCTTTAGCTCAGGGATGGCGGCTGTTTCGGCAGTACTCGTTTCATTAACGAAATCAGGTGATCATATTGTCTGCTCGCGAGGACTGTATGGCTGTACATTCGGATTGCTGAGATTGATGGAGGAGAAATACAATATACAGTATACGTTCAGCTGGCTAACGAATGAAGAAGAGCTGGAAGCAGCGGTTCGTCCGGAAACGACTTGCATTTTTATTGAGACACCGATTAATCCCACAATGAAAATCATTGATTTGGCGATGGTTGCCGAGTATGCGAAAAAGCGGGGAATTAAGGTTGTCGTCGACAATACATTTTCAACACCATACTTGCAAAAGCCATTGGAGCTTGGCTGTGATGTGGCCGTTCATAGCGCTACAAAATATATCGGCGGCCATGGTGATGTGGTAGCCGGCATAGCGCTAGGTTCAAACGAAATAATCGATACAATGAGACGTACAACACATAAAGATATGGGCGGGATTATGTCACCGTTCGATGCTTGGTTATTGCTGAGAGGCTTAAAAACATTGCCGATTCGAATGGATCGTCATTGTGAAAATGCCAAACGAATTTTTACTAAGCTGAAAAAACATAAAAAAGTGAAGGCTGTTTACTTTCCGGGAGACGAAGAACATGAAGATTATCCGATTATGAAGTCACAGATGCGAAAAGGCGGTGGTGTGATTTCGTTTGAAATTACCGGCAGCAAGCGAGATGCGCAAATGTTTTTGAATAAGCTTAAACTGCTCAAAATAGCTGTCAGCCTTGGCGATACGGAAACATTGATTCAGCATCCAGCTTCGATGACGCATGCTGGTATTCCTGAGCGTCATCGCTTGGAAATGGGAATCACTGACCAGCTTATTCGTTTGTCGATTGGATTGGAGGCATGGCAAGATATTTGGCAGGATCTGCAGCAGGCGCTTAAGGGGATTTAAAGATAAAAACAGGCTGTTAATGTCTGCAATGAATGACTTTTAAGACAGCCTGTTTCAATCAATCGTTTGATTAATTATTTATTTGTTTTTCTCTGTAGCAGCAGCAGCTTCTGCTTTCGCTCTATTTTCATGCTTATTATTCATGAAGTGAACAATAAATGTGAGGGCAAATGCAACAAGTAAGATGGTAAAGAAAACAGCATGGGACATCTCAAAACCGAAGACGCTGGCAAACATTTTTAAAGCAATAATACCAATTAAAATAAATGCTGTTGTTTCAAGTTCCGGTATTTTTACAATTAAGTTCAAGAATAGACCAGCAACGGTACGCATCATTAAAATGCCAAGCATGCCGCCTAACAATAAAATCCACACTTCATCTGAGATGGCAAATGCCGCTAAAATACTATCGACTGAAAAGGCGATGTCCATCAGTTCTACAGTAATAACAGTAGCCCAAAACATGCCGAATGTGCGGACAAGCCAGCTGTTTTTGTTGAATTTCTTCGTCTCTTCATCATTTCCGCCGGATTTCTTATCTCGGAAGTATTTATAGACAAGCCAACCGAGATAAGCAGAGCCCAACACTTTAATGAACCAGAATTTAACGAGATAAACACCGATTCCGATAAATAAAAAGCGGAAAATATAAGCCCCGATCAATCCATACAGAAGAGCTTTCTTCCGTTTTTTTTCGGGAAGGTGCTTAACTAAAACGGCTAAAACAAGCGCATTATCAGCTGAAAGTAAACCTTCAATAACGACTAAAGAACCGATGAGGCCCCATGATACAGGGTCTGTAAGAACTTGTATCCACATATCCAAATCAAAAAAAGACGCATAGGTGGATATAATCTGATGTAACATGTCCAAGATGCATTCCCCCAAATAAAATAACTAGAAAAATGGCTTTTCTAGTTTCATCCGTAGTATAAAATAAACGTCACTGATTAGTAACGGAGTTCGAATTTTTTATAGCCTCTAGGCTGATCAAGTTCTGTGACTGTAACTTTCTCTACTCTTGAGAAACGTGGTCCTTCTTTTATATTTTTAATGAAAGCTTCAATGTTGAATTCTTCACCTTCTGCTTCAATTTCCACATTACCGTCTGACGTATTGCGAACCCAACCTTTAACATAATGGTTTTCGGCAATGAGAGAGGTGAAATATCGGAAGCCAACTCCCTGTACATGACCTTCTACCTTTAAGAAAACTACTCGCATAAGCGACATCACTCCTTAAATCATTGTCGAGACCTTTACATACAATTTTATCATATTAAATGCTAATCCACACATATTATGGACGAGAAGATTATGGTGGACGAAAAGCTAACCGTTTATTGGTATATGATAATTGGTAAAAATATGGTAATATTTAAAAAAAGAACGGTAATAAGGTGATAGGTATGTCTATACTTCAAGTTATGAATACTAAATTGCATCCTCCCGGTATTCGTGAGTCGATGATCCGTAGAGCTCATGTGCAGAAAAAACTGCTAAAGATGAATCAATATACGATTACACTTGTATACTCCGGTGCAGGGTATGGTAAAAGCACTTCATTAGCGCTGTACCTTCACGATACGAATGTAAACGCTTCATGGTATAGTATGACCTCTCAGGATGATGACTTTTTCCCCTTTTTAACATATTTGATACATAGCATTCAAAGTAAATACCCGAATTTTGGTATGAATATCGTGAATAGAATGTTGGCAAGAAAGACGTATTTACAGGAAAAAGAAGTCCTGTTCATTGCTTCATTGTTCATTAATGAAATTGTCGCTCTTGAAGAAGAGCTCATCATGATTATTGATGATTTTCATCATGGTGAAAAGTCGATTGAAATAATGGAATTTATGGAGAATGTGTTACAGCATTGTCCTCAAAATCTGCATATTGTTCTTTCGGGCAGAAGCAAGCCTAAATGGTCATTGCTCACCAAACTCAAAGTGGAAGGCCGTTTATTGGAACTGACTCAGAATGATCTGTCTCTTCAAAAACAGGAATTGGAGCTATTGCTGTCGGAAGTATATGATCTTCAGCTTTCGGAAGAAGAGGTGGCTGCAATATATGAGGTGACGGAAGGCTGGGTTATTGCATCAGGAATGATTGGTCAGCAGCTTCAGGATCATAGAGACTTATCGATGCTTATTCATAACAAATCACAATCACTTGAGGATTTATTTCAATATATTGCATTAGAGGTAATTTCCAAGCAACCTCCCGTTGTGCAAACGTTTCTTGAACAAAGCAGCATTTTGGAGGAACTTTCAGGTGCTGTGTGTGATTATGTACTTAATATGGAAAATGCTGATGTAATGTTAAAGAACTTGGCGGATAAAAATATGTTTATTGTTCCTACCGGACTAAAACAATACCGGTATCATGCTCTTTTTAAAGAATTGCTAGAAAACAAGTTGGAAGAAACTTTTCCTAATGAATATTGTAAGTTAAACGAAAGAGCAGCCAAATATTACGAACGGAAAGAAATATATGAGCCGATGCTGAATTATTTAGCAAAAGGTAAACGATTTCAAGATATTGCTAGTTTTCTGCGATCATATGGCTTTAAGCTATTAAAAGAAGGAAAGCTTCAAGCATTGTGCGATTTTCTTCAAAAAATACCCGTTGAATTAAAAGAAGAATATTATTGGCTGTGGTTTTTTGAAGGTGAATTGTATCGTATCCGTTCCGAATATAAGCAGGCAAAAGCATGCTATTACAGAGCGGAGGAATTAAGTGGAGGCTGCAGCGACTTTCGAATGAATAGTCTCGCTCACGAAGGAATAGCGCGCATTTATTTGGATACAATTCAGCCGAAAAAGGCTGAACGCCATTTACAGCTGGCAATTAGTAATCGCGAAAAGAGCGAGCATTCAACCGATGAAGAAAAGGCGGAGCTTTATTATCTTATTGCTGAAAATTTGATTAATAGAGGAGAAGCGACTAAGGCGGAAAAATGGCTGCAGCGAGCAAGTGACCAGAATCTTTCATTAGAGGCATATAATATCGTTTCAAGGTTGTATTTGCGTACAGGAAGGCTTATGGAAGGTAAACGGCTCTTACTGAAGCGCGAGAAGGAGCAGCCATTTAATAAAGAGACGCACATTCAGCAGTCACATCGCGAAACGGCTTTACTTTTATCTATTGTAGAAGCGTCTTTAGGCAATGGGGAACAATGCAAGCGCTACTCGCAGAAGGCGATTGAACAAGGACTACAGATGAAATCACTGTATGTGGAAGGATGCGGCTGGACAAGGATGGGTCATGCCGTTCAAATTCTTTCCTCCTATGATCATCATCTCATTCCGCAATGCTATGAAACGGCATTAAATATGATGGACGAAATTCAGAATGAGAGAGGAAGAGCCGAGCCGTACATGGGACTGTGCCTTTATTATGGCAAGCAAAAAAATAGCTATGAACAAGCGAGGCATTACGGAATGCTAGCGCTTGAAGAAACGGAAAAAGTGAATGATATGTGGCTGACGGCATATATAAAATTAGCGCTTACGATTGCGGCTATTAATGAAGGGAACTGGGAAATAGCTAAACAGACGATTGTGGAGACAGAAGGGTTATTTCAAGAATGCAATGACCTTTATGGGCAAACGTTGGCCTCCTTATGGCATACGTTTATTGCTTACAGCTTGAAGGAATGGAGTGTATTTGACAGCGCGGGTTTAAAACTTATGCAAAGAGTGCAATATGGCCATTACACTTTTCTTTTAACGAAACAAACGTTGTACGGACCGGCGGATTTGCAACAGTTTATTCCGATGCTGATTGAGGCGCAAAAAAGAAGATTATTAGATTACTTGGTTTCGAGAATTTTGCATGAATTAGGCTATTCTCAGATCGATCTTCATCCTGGCTACACACTCCGAGTGCAAACATTAGGGGAATTTAAAGTTTACCTTGGCAATCAGGAAGTAACGGATTGGCAGCGTGGAAAGGCAAAGGCGTTGTTTGAATATTTCATCATACATCAAGGCAGCTATATTCCAAAGCAGCAAATCACGGATGCCCTTTGGGCGGAACAAGATGAAAAGACCGCTGACAGGGACTTTAAGGTGGCACTTAATGCGTTGCATAATGCATTGGAGCCGGAAAGAAAAGCGAGGATGGAGCCTTTTTTCATTAAACGGTCAGGCAACAGCTATGGGCTGAATGCGGAGTCATGCTATAAGCTGGATGCTATTGAATTCGAGGATTGTGTATTAATTGGCTTAGAAGAGAAGGAGCAGATGCAAGCAAAGGCTTTTCTGGAAAAGGGTTTGAAGTTATATAAAGGTGAATACATGCCGCAACTTTTTTATGAGGAATGGTGCACCCATGAACGCGAGCGTCTTCAAGGTATTTTTTTTAGAGGAGCAGAAAAGATGGCTCAGCTGTCCATCGCCATGAATGATCCCAATTCAGCAATCCACTGGTGTGAACTGATTTTGAAAAAAGAAAAAACATGGGAGGAAGCCTATCGTTTATTAATGTATTGCTATTATTTGAAAAATAACCGTCCGCAAAGTATTAAATGGTATCAGAAATGTTGTGCTGTTCTACAGGAGGAACTTGCTGTTGAACCATTGGCAAGCACAAAAGATATGTATGAAATGATCATCGGGACAAGAAGATAAAAACAATCAAGGAGGGGCCTCTAAAAAGTCATCTAATTACTTTTTAGACAGCCCTTTCATTTTTTTTGTAACTGATTTGTAACTCTGGTTTTATAAAGTGAAATCAAGCAATTTCTTGCTTATCTTTCAATAAATAGGGGGCAATGATATGAAAAGAAAATATGTCATCGGGATGTTAATGCTCAGTTTTATTTTAATGTTTACCGCAGCTTGCAGTTCTACATCGAATAATGATGAAGGTTCGGGAACTGATTCAGAGCAAGAACAGGGCAGCATTAAAATAGGTGTGCTTGCTTCTATGACTGGACCGCTTGAATCATATGGAGAGCAAACGACAAGAGGATTTGAGTTAGGTCTTGAATATGCAACAGACGGCACAATGGAAGTAGCGGGCAAGAAAATTGAATTTATTGTAGAGGATACAGAGACGAAGCCTGAGGTGGCTGTAAAGAAAGCTACAAAGCTTTTGGAGGATGATGAAGTAGATTTTCTAGTAGGATCATCAAGCTCGGGTGATACGTTGGCTGTCGTTCCGCTGGCTGAAGAATACGAGAAAATTATGATTGTAGAGCCAGCAGTAGCTGATAGTATTACGGGTTCCGAGTTTAATCCATATATTTTTAGAACAGCGCGTAACTCTTCGCAGGACGCGGTGGCAGGAGCAGCGGCGATTGCGAGTGAAGGTGTGAAGATTGCGACATTGGCTCCGGATAATTCTTTTGGTCGGGATGGTATCGCAGCATTTGTAGAAGCGGCAAAAGAGCTTGGAGCTGATATCGTACATGAAGAGTATGCCGATCCTAATGGTACTGATTTTACTTCTAACGTTCAAAAAATAATTGATCAAGGTCCGGAATATTTGTTTGTGGTATGGGCTGGAGCAAATTCTCCATGGAATCAAATCACAGATATGAAGGTACAGGATAAAGGAATCAAAATTTCAACCGGAGCACCTGATATTCCGGCTCTTGCAACTATGTCAGCTTTAGTCGGGATGGAAGGATTCTCGGTGTATTATCATGATTTACCGGATACTGCTGTTAACGACTGGCTTGTAAAGGAACATAAGAAGCGCTTTAATGATGAAGTCCCGGATTTGTTTACACCGGGTGGAATGAGTGCGGCGATTGCAATAGTTGAAGCATTAAAGAAAACAGAAGGCGATACAAATAGCGAACTGTTAATCGAGACAATGGAAGGCATGAGCTTTGAGTCACCGAAGGGAACAATGACATTTAGAGAAGAAGATCATCAGGCTCTGCAATCATTGTATGCGATCCAGCTGGAAATGAAAGATGGCATTGATTATCCTGTTCCGGTTCTAATTAGAGAACTGACTCCGGAAGAAACAGCACCTCCTATTCGAAATTAATAAACGTAATTAGTGGTGGGTGTTTTCAAGTAACCCACCGCTAATTTTATAGCGGGAGTTTATAAATTATAAATCGAGAGGGTGAACGGATTGGTATCCATTATTGAGGTCAAGAATGTTGGTATTACATTCGGTGCGCATAAAGCAGTTGATGATGTGACTTTTTCTGTTAAAGAAAATGAGTTTACATCAATTATTGGTCCAAACGGGGCCGGAAAAACAACATTATTCAATTTGCTAAGTGGTCAATTATCAGTCAGTACCGGGAACATTTACTTTCAAGGAACAAATATTACAAAGCTTTCAACGATGGAAAGGACGCGTCTTGGCATCGGTAGGTCATTTCAAATTACGAATGTCTTTCCGAATCTGACAGTTTTGGAGAATGTAAGATTGGCTGTGCAATCAGAGCAAAAAGTTCGTTATAGCATGTTTAGGTCGATTTATGCATTTAAGCAGTTCGAGGAAATGGCAATGATCTTACTTGAGTTGACTTTGCTGCAAAATAAAGAGCTTACGCTGGCGAAAAATTTATCGCATGGCGATAAAAGGAAGCTTGAGCTCGCTATGCTCCTCGCGCTAAAGCCGAAGGTGCTCTTGCTTGATGAGCCGACAGCAGGTATGTCAATTGAGGATGTTCCGATGATCTATGAGGTTATTCAGAAGATAAAGGACGAGGGAGATAAAACGATTCTTCTGATCGAGCACAAAATGGATATGATTATCAATTTGAGTGAGCGTGTCATGGTGTTGTTCAACGGAGTTTTACTGGCTGATGGTACACCTAAAGAAATTATGGAAAATGAAACGGTACAGACAGCTTATTTGGGAGGGTTATACGATGGACACTCTGCTTAGAGTAAACAATGTGCAAACCTATATTGCTCAATATCATATTTTGCAGGGCGTTTCCTTTGAAGCAGCTCGAGGTGAGGTCACCGTATTGCTTGGAAGAAATGGAGCGGGTAAAACAACATCGTTGCGAACAATCATGGGCTTGAATCATGCTTCGCAAGGTAAGATTTTTTTTCGAGATGAGGAGATTCAGCATTTGCAAACTTTTGAGATTGCTAATAAAGGAATCGGATATGTACCGGAGGACCAAGGTGTATTTGGAGAGCTGACAGTGGAAGAAAATATGAAGGTAGCAATAAAGGAAGAGAACGATGTCACGAAAGAAAGAATGGAATGGATACTCGATTTGTTTCCAGATTTAAAGACGTATTGGAAAAAGCAAGGCGGTTACCTTAGCGGTGGGCAAAAACAAATGCTGGCTATTGCCAGGGCGTATGTCAACGAGTGTGAGCTGTTGCTTATTGATGAACCTAGCAAGGGGCTGGCGCCGATAGTCGTTGAGAAGGTGATGGAGACGATTCATCAAATGAAGGAGAAAACAACAATTGTTCTTGTTGAACAAAACTTCATTATGGCCAGTAAGATTGGAGATTGCTTTTACATTGTTGATGAAGGAAGGACTGTGTACAACGGTAAAATGAATGAGCTGTTAGAAAATGATGGATTGCGAAAAAAATACCTAGGTATTGCGTAAGGAGGTTCCGTATGGAGCTACTCGTTAATTTAACAGTGAATGGTTTGGCTACGGGCATGCTCATATTTTTATTGGCTGCAGGTTTAACGTTAATTTTCGGCTTGATGAGCGTTTTGAATTTTGCTCATGGCGGTTTATTCGCTTGGGGTGCATATGGCGGTGTTGCGGTATATGCTGCAACCGGAAGTTTTTTTGCAGGAATAATAGGGGGTATTGTAACGGGACTTTTACTCGGTTTGGTTACGGAAAAATTAATTATTAAACCTGTTTATGGTGATCATATTCAACAAATTTTAATTACTCTTGGATTTATGTTGGTGCTATCTGAATTGCTGAAGGTATTTTGGGGCCCGAATCAAATTGCTGTCAGTCCACCTGAGATACTGAGAGGAAGCTGGGAAATAGGGGATGTCTTAATTATTAAATATAGGGCTTTTCTAATTGTTATGGGATTGCTCGTTTTCTTCTTAATCCGCTATATAATGAAAAACACAAAAATTGGACTGATTGTTCGGGCAGGTGTTATGAATAAGGAAATGATTCAAGCGCTGGGTGTTAATATTAATCGAGTATTTTTGTTTGTATTTATGTTCGGTGCAGCATTGGCAGGATTAAGTGGGATTTTACTTGCGCCATATGCAGGGGTCATACATGCGGATATGGGAATGGAGTATGCGATATTAGCCTTTATTGTAGTTGTCATCGGAGGAATGGGGAATATAAAAGGCTCTATATTTGCTGCAATATTAGTCGGTTTGACAGGCTCGTTTATGGCCTATTTTGTACCGGATATTGCACTTGCGGCAAACATGATTTTAATGGTGATTGTCTTAATATTCAGGCCTCAGGGGTTATTTACATTAAAGGGGTGAAGAAATGAGATTGAAGCAATATCAAGGTAAGGGAAATGTGTATTTTTTAATCTTTAGTTTGCTGCTTGTGATGTTTCCCTTTGTATATGAAGACCGCAACTTATTAATTATATTTACGCAAATTTTTATTTTTGCCATTTTCGCTATGAGCTATGATGTTTTGCTTGGCTTTACTGGAATCATTTCTTTCGGACACGCGATGTTTTTTGGAATAGGGGCTTATTCGACAAGTATTTTTTTGAAAAGATTTGAAGCGGAAATGATGTATGTCATATTGGCGGTTATTGTCGGTATCGTTATTTCAGCGGCTGTTAGCTATATAGTCGGACTGCTCACATTGAGGCTGAAGGCTCATTTTTATGCGATGCTCACATTGGCGCTTGCTAATTTATTTTATGTGGGAGCTGAAAAATGGCGATCCTTGACGGAAGGGGCTGATGGATTCACTTTTCGTATTCCTGAAGTGTTGCGTGATAGAACAAGCTTTTATTTAATATGCTTAGTATGTATGATTGTCGTTTACTTTTTGCTGATGCGACTAATCAGCTCTCCGCTTGGAAAGGTGCTGCTGGCTATTAAGGAAAATGAGCATCGAACTGAATCGTTGGGTTATAACGTTTTGCATTACAAAATCATTGCCAGCGTAGTAGCTGGGATTCTTGCAAGTGTCGCAGGCTCATTATACGCCATATCATTAAGATTTGTTAATACGAGTGTCTTTGCCATGGATGTGACGCTTGACGCACTTTTAATGACGATCATCGGTGGAGTCGGTACGGTTATCGGAGCAATCATTGGATCAGGTGTTATTGAGTTTGCTCATTATGGATTGACTAATTTGGCCAAGGTTCATTGGATATTTGAAAGATGGATTATATTTTTCGGCATTGTTTACATTTTGGCGGTTATGTTTTTTCCGAAAGGAATTGTCGGGGCGTTTCAGATGATTCAGGAAAGGATTAAAAGGAAGAAAAAGACTTCAGTAAAAGGAGGAGGTGAGGAAATGTGAATTTTGTCGGCATAAGATCTATGGGCATATATCTTCCAGAGAAGTATGCGACATCAAAGGATATTAGTGCATGGGCAGGAATACCGCAGAAAATTGTCGAAGAAAAACTGGGAATAAAGAAAAAGCCAATTCCTGGCGAACAAGATCATACATGTCAAATGGGAATTAAAGCAGCAAAGCAAGCCATTGAAAATGCAGGGATTGATCCAGAGGAAATTGACTTGGTTATTTATATCGGCGAGGAACATAAGGAGTATCTTCTCTGGACAGCAGCAATTAAAATACAACAGGAGATAGGGGCCGTAAATGCATGGGCATTCGACGCTGCTATGCGTTGTGGAACGACTATTATGGCCATGAAGGTGGCGAAGGATATGCTGCTGGCGGACCCGGCTATTTCAACGGTTTTATTGGCTGGCGGCTACCGCAATGGTGATTATATTGATTACAAGAACGAACGGACCCGCTTTATGTTCAATCTGGGTGCAGGCGGGGGAGCTATGATTTTACAAAAAAATTATAAGCAAAATGTTGTTTTGGATAGCTTTATTATGACTGACGGTACTTTTTCCGAGGATGTCGTTGTAGTTGCCGGAGGAACAAAGCATCCCGCCTCGGAAGAAACATTAATGAAGGGCTTGCATAAGTTAGATGTTCTCGATCCTCAAGGGATGAAACGACGATTGGAAGAAAAGTCGATGAAAAACTTTGTCACTGTTATTAAAAGGGCGCTTGAAAAGAGCGGATACTCAGAGACGGATATTGACTACATGGCCATGCTTCATATGAAGAAGTCAGCATATGATTTTATTTTAAATGAGCTTGGTTTGGATAAGGAACAATCCATTTATTTAGAGGAGTATGGCCATATAGGGCAGATTGATCAGATTTTGTCATTGCAGCTGGCAGAGCAACAGGGGAAACTTCGGGATGGAAATATAGTGGTATTAGTCAGTGCCGGTATCGGATATGCATGGGGAGCTACTGTTGTGAAGTGGGGAAAGGAAGGGGGAATTGAATGACAAAGCTTGTGCAAATGAAAAAAGCAGATTTGCCAAATGGAGAAACGTTAGCTTATCGGGAAAGGGAAGGGGGCACTAAGACTGTATTGCTTATACATGGCAATATGACGTCATCGAAGCATTGGGATGTTTTAATTGATGAGCTTGATGATGATTTTAAGGTGATTGCTGTTGATCTTCGAGGGTTTGGTGAATCCTCCTATGTGTCTCCTATTCAACAAATTAAAGACTTTTCAGATGACATTAATCATTTTGTATCTGTTTTAGATTTGCAGGATTTTGCAATAATCGGCTGGTCAAAGGGCGGCGCTGTTGCTATGGAATATTGTGCCGATTATCCTGGGCGCTGTACGAAGCTAGTTCTGCTAGCATCAGCTTCAACAAGAGGTTACCCGTTTTATGGTGTAAATGTATTAGGAGTTTATGGGCGGTTGTGCACTTATGAGGAGATTAAGAGAGAGCCTACAAAAACTATACCTATTCAGCATGCCTATGATACTGGGAATCGGGTGTTTCTGAAAGTGATTTGGAATAGCTCAATTTATACGCAAAATAAACCTGAGCCATGTAAATATGAAGAGTATATTGATGATATGATGACACAAAGAAATTTGGCGGAAGTATATCATTCCTTGAACATATTCAATATTTCATCTAAGCATAATGGGCTGGTCGAAGGCAACGGAAAAGTTTCAGCAATAACCATTCCGGTTTTAGTACTGCGTGGGGATAAAGACCTCGTAGTGACTGAGCAAATGACAAAAGAAATTATTGAGGACTTAGGAAGTAATGCAATCTATAAGGAGCTAATGGGCTGTGGACACTCACCTTTGATTGACAATCTTCATTTATTGAATGAGGAGATTCAAGCATATTTAAATAATTTAAAGGGAGCATGTGAATGAAACTTCAAGATAAAGTCGCAATTGTAACTGGTGGAGCAAATGGAATTGGTTGGGAAACGGTAAAGCTATTTACGCAGGAAGGTGCCAAAGTAGCTGTTGCTGATTATCAAGTACAAGAGGCCAAAGCGAAAATTAAGACTTTGTCTTCGGATTTTGAAGGAAAGGTTGTTGCGTTTCAAGTCGATGTTACTGACCGCAATAGTGTGGATCAGATGGTTCAGGCTGTAATCGATACATTCGGTAAAATCAACATTCTCATTAATAATGCGGGTATAACGAAAGATGCCATGCTTTCCAAAATGACTACTGAAAACTTCCAACGTGTTCTAGAAGTGAATTTAAATGGGGTATTTCATTGTACACAAGCTGTTCTGCCTCATTTGCTGGCAAATGGGTCCGGAAGAATTATTAACACATCCTCTGTATCTGGCGTTTACGGAAATGTCGGGCAAACGAATTACGCCGCATCAAAGTCAGCATTAATCGGGATGACCAAAACATGGGGAAAAGAGTTGGGGAGAAAAGGTATTACAGTAAATGCTGTCGCTCCTGGTTTCATTGAGACATCGATGGTGGAAAGTGTTCCGGAGAAAGTCCTTGATCAGCTTAAGCAAACGATTCCTTTGCAGCGTCTAGGAAAACCTGAGGATATTGCTAATGCCTATTTGTACTTAGCCTCTGATGAAGCGAATTATGTAAATGGAGCTGTTCTTCATGTTGACGGGGGCATTATGATGTAACTCCTGATTTCTATATTGGTGTTAGTGAAGGTAAAGGAGGATGAACCTTGTTTGTAGGTGATTGGCTGTTAAAGCGTTCTATGTTAACTCCTTTCGAAACAGCTGTAAGGGAAGCGGGTACTGATAGGAGATGGACATACGAACAGTTAAATAAAAGAGCTGTAAATTTGGCAGCGTACTTTTTAAAGTGTGGAGTTAATCCAGGGGATCGTGTCTCTTTGAAATCAGTGAATCATATCAGTTATTTTGATTTCCTATTTGCTTGCTATAAAATCGGAGCAATCTTCGTGCCTTTGAATTGGAGGCTGGCGGAGGAGGAGTTGCAATATATTGTAGCTGACTGTAGTCCGAAATTAATTGGAACAAAAGAAGAAAATGCTAGCAATGAAGCGCATGCACTTGCTGAATATGTGCTCAATGTGGATAATGATCAGTATGAAGAATTAGTTAGTGGAAATGAGATACTGACAGTCACGTCAAGTGAGGACGAGGATCTTCCGGTATTAATTATTTATACGGGAGGAACAACGGGAAAGCCAAAAGGAGTGGTTCTTTCCAGACGTTCTTTACTTGCTAATAGTCTAAATACAATTGTTAGTTGGGGACTCAGTAATAAAGACATCACCTTGAATTATATGCCGATGTTTCATACCGGCGGAATCAATGCTTTGACGCTGCCAATTTTAGTCGCAGGGGGAACAGTCATATATGCCACTCATTTTGATGCAGATGAGGCGTTGCGCTATATCAATTATTATACCTGTACAATTGCACTCTTCGTCCCGACAATGTACCATTTGATGATTGCTTCTCCTTATTTTAAATCAGCTGATTTTCCAACAATGAAAGCATTTTTATCCGGTGGTGCGCCGTGTCCTCTTGAAATTTATGAAAGCTTTAAAGAAAAAGGTCTCCCGTTTAAGGAAGGATACGGTCTAACAGAGGCAGGACCGAATAATTTCTATATTTCCCCATCTGAAGCCCTTCTCAAAGCCGGTTCGGTTGGGAAACCGATGCTGTTAAACTGCTTAAGGTTATTTGATGGTGAAAACGATATAGATCAAGCGGACAAAGTAGGTGAGTTGCTCATAAGCGGTGAGCATACCTTTGTCCGATATTGGCAAAATGAACAGGCTACCAATGATACCTTTAGGAAGGGCTGGCTTCATACCGGAGATTTAGCGAAGCGTGATCGGGACGGCTATTATTACATTGTCGGCAGAAAGAAGGACATGATCATTTCTGGAGCTGAAAATATTTACCCGATTGAAGTGGAGCAAGTATTATTGTCACATCCGAATGTAGAAGAAGCATCGGTTATTGGGATAAAGGATGAAAAATGGGGAGAAGTTGTGACGGCATTCATTGTCGTTAACAGCTTAGGTGTAACGAAAGAGGCGATCTTAAATCATTGTAAAGGAAAGCTGGCGCAATATAAGCTTCCTAAACGAATTTATTTCATGGAAGAATTGCCGAAAACCGATATTGGAAAAATTGATAAAAAAGGATTGCAAGCGAAAGTCAGCACTCTGTAAAGGAGTAGCTGACTTGTTTCATTACTTCACAAATGTAGTGAGCATATCTTCCTCAATCATTTCCCAGATTGTGCTATCCACTGAATAGCGGGCAGATAATTTTTGGACGAATTCTTTAAAAGCCGGTTCAAAGTCTGGATGCTCTTTTGCCGGAAGGTTGCTTTTGCTTTCATCTACAATGTTTTGCACTTTAGCAGCCCGAGGACCCCATTTAGCGTACACAGTGCCGTCTTCATTAATTAATACAATGATTGGAATTGAGCGTGCTGTTCTATTCGTCAAAAATTGGTCCATCAGCTCAAGGTTTTCATCTCGAATGAAGTATCTCGCTTCAATATTTGCCTCTTCGGCAATTTTCATAAAGATAGGGAGATTAACCATCGCATCTCCGCACCAGTCAGCCGTCAAAACTAGTGCCCGAAATTGATGCTGTTGAAGAGAGTGACATGTATCGGCGGATTTCAGAACATACTGTTGCGTAATCGATTGCATTTTCTCTTTATTAACGTTCATGGTATTTATGTATTGCTGAGCTGTAAGACCTTCATTAAACCAATCGTTTAATAGCACTTTATTATTCCTCCCTTAATAAAACTCATTTACTTTATTATTGAAATGCTCCAGGCTAATTGCAAATGAAATGTCTTAAATAAATCAATGAAGTAAGGTTTACTTATTACCCCTTGGGGTATATAATAAAGCTAATATTCAATAGAGATTCAGAGGGGGAGCAGGTATGTCGAAAAAAATAGTCATTATTGGCGGTGTCGCAGGCGGAGCGACGGCTGCTGCGCGATTACGTCGTTTAGATGAACAATCCCATATTGTGTTATTTGAGAGAGGGGAGCATATCTCATTTGCCAATTGCGGGCTACCTTACTATATAGGGGAAGTCATTCAAAGCAGGCAAAAGCTCCTTGTGCAAACAGTGGAAGGGATGTCGAAGAAGTTTGCTTTGGACATTCGTAATCAGACGGAAATCATTGCGATTAATCGCGACAAGAAAACCGTATCCGCGTTAAATTTGGCTACAGGTGAAACGTATGAAGAATCGTATGATACGCTGATTCTATCACCGGGTGCTCGAGCGATTGTGCCTGATGTAGAAGGCATTCATGAGGCGGAACATTTATACACATTACGAAATATCCCGGACACAGACCGTATTAAAGCGGTAGTCGATGAAACAAATCCGAAGCATGCGGTCGTAATCGGCGGCGGTTTTATCGGTCTGGAGATGGTGGAGAATTTGGTGCACCGCGGCATGAAGGTGACGATTGTTCAAGTATCAGATCAAGTGATGGGACCGCTTGACTATGAAATGGCAAGTCTTGTTCATACTCATTTAAAAGAAAAAGGTGTAGAGATTTTATTCAATGATCAAGTAGTGCAATTTAAAGAGCGTGGCCGTCGTCTTGTACTTGCGAGCGGCAAAGAGCTTACGAGTGATTTAACGATTATGTCAATTGGTGTTAGACCGGAAAGCGAACTGGCTAAAGAAGCTGGTTTGAAAATTGGTGAACGCGGCGGAATTGTTGTGAATGAATTATTGCAAACAAGTGATGAACATATTTATGCGATTGGAGATGCGATTCAAACAAAAGATTATATCTTTGACTTCGATACAATGGTTCCTTTAGCCGGACCTGCGAATCGCCAAGGTCGTATTGTGGCAGATCATATTTATGGCAAAAAGACACCTTATAAAGGCATTCTCGGTACAGCGGTTGCGAAAGTATTCGACTTAACTGTTGCTGTAACGGGCCATAATGAGAAAACATTGAAGCGTTTAGGAAAAGAATACGAAGCGATTCATATTCATCCGGCGGCACATGCCGGCTATTATCCGGGAGGAAGCCCGATTTCCTTAAAGATGACTTTTAATAAAGAAGACGGAACGATTTATGGTGTGCAGGCTGTCGGTAAAATCGGTGTTGAAAAACGAGTGGATGTTATCGCAACAGCTATTAAAGCAGGTATGACTGTATTTGATTTAGCTGATTTGGAGCTGGCCTATGCTCCTCCGTTTTCATCAGCGAAGGATCCGGTCAATATGCTAGGGTATGTCGCTTCAAATGTAGTGGATGGTGATGTGAAAGTCGTTCATTATAATCAAATTGATGAACTAGTGAATAATGGAGCGCTATTAGTTGATGTAAGGGATCCGCATGAAAGAGAAAATGGATATATCCCGCATTCAATTAATATACCTTTAGGGGAAATCCGTGATCGTCTTGATGAACTACCGAAGGATCAAACCATTTATGTATCTTGCCAAGTCGGGCTGAGAGGATACTTAGCAAGCCGTATTTTATCGCTGCATGGCTATGATGTAGTCAATGTAAGCGGAGGCTGGAAAACATATGCCTCTGTTTATGGCGTGCAAAAACAGGAAGTGAAATAAAGAAAAAAGGCAGCAGTGAAATCAATCACGGCTGCCTTTTTTCGTCAAAATATCTGATATTTCCCGGACAATAATTGCTTATTTTGCAGGAACTGACAAGTTTAGATGTTTCGTTAAAAGTTTATAAGCATTTTCGACACGCTCATCAGAAGGTGGCTCTGTATCTTCAAGAGGGTATTTTAAACCGAGAGTTTCCCATTTATAAACACCCAATTTATGATACGGAAGTACTTCTACTTTTTGTACATTTTTCAATGTACCGATGAACTCGCCAAGTTTCTCTAAATACTCATCAAAATCAGTGATGCCTGGAACAAGCACATGGCGAATCCAAACAGGAACGTTTTTATCTGATAAATATTGAGCGAATTTTAAAATGTGGTCATTGTATTTACCAGTCAATCGTTTATGTTTTTCACGATCGATATGTTTTAGGTCAACAAGAATTAAATCTGTATACTCCAATAATTCGTCAAGTTGGGCCAAGAATTCAGGTCTTTCGGAGAAGCATCCGCCTGAGCTGTCGATTGTCGTATGAATTCCTTTCTTTTTGCAAGCCTTGAATAGCTCTGTCACAAATGGAATTTGGAATAAAGGTTCTCCACCGCTTACTGTAATACCTCCGCCGGAAGCATCCATGAAAGGACGATAAGATTCCAGATCGTTTACGATTTCATCGACAGTGACATTTTTACCTGTTCCAATAGACCATGTATCTGCATTGTGGCAATACTGACAGCGCAGCATGCAGCCTTGTGTAAATACAATATAACGAATTCCCGGTCCATCAACTGTTCCGCATGTTTCTACTGAATGAATATTTCCCGTTACCATAAAAAAACCTCCTGACTCCCCGCTGAGTGGGGTCAGGAGGGGAGTTCACTTTTGCTTTTGTCCAG
>JBJFHH010000065.1:0-4340 GCA_051893475.1 Bacillus sp. (in: firmicutes)
TCATCTTGTATGCAGCCCGACAAACCCCTGCTCAAAAGAGCATTTTAATCGGGCTCTTGTTTTGCGCACTTGGCGATGCACTTATTATCTTTTCATTTCTTCCCGGATTGGCTGCATTTCTGATCGGTCATGTATGTTATATCTACGCGTTCATAAAGCAATGGCAGTTCAGTTGGATTCGTCTATCGATTCTTATTCCGCTCGTACTTTTCGGCGCCTATATGGGGACTTCTCTTCTTTCATCATTGCAAAGTAATGGTGGTAACGTATTAATCGTACCAGTCATCCTCTATCTCATCATTATTAGTTTAATGGTGTTTTCGGCGTTTCAGACTAGAAATCCATCTTTATATTTCGGCAGTATTTTTTTCATGATTTCGGATGCGGTACTAGCATGGAATTTATTTATTGAAGAGGTGATTTATTCTGGAGAAATGATTATGCTAACCTATTATAGTGCCCAATTTTTGATTGCGCACTCCTTAACAAGGGCAAGTGCTCAACCTGATTGTGGACATGTGGACGATTGAAAAGAAATATTCTGGATATGTGGATGAAACTATACGAAATGTGGATGAATTCTCAAATTTATCTTTGTTTTTTAAAAAACTTTATCCACAATCCACTGATTATACAACTGAACGAGTGAAGCTTAAGTAGCGCGTTCTTTGAAATTTCAAAGTGCCACTGTCCCCTTCGACAAGCAATCCGTATTGCTGACCGTTCACCTGCAGCTCAATACGGTCACCACTTGTTACTTCAAATGTCACAAAATAACTGGTGTGAGCGCTCGAATCTCCTGCCCCACCTCGGATGCTCGTTCTTTTCGTGACAACCTTCGACTGAACTTCAAGAATTGGAGAATTATTATTTCTATTCCAAGTTGTTACTCCTCTCACCATTGAAAAAACAATACTGCCAATGACAATTACAAAAATAACGGTTATAAAAACAGAACCAAAGCCAAACATCCCATCATCAACCAGCATAAAGAAAACACCGCCTTTTCCTTTATTATACAAAATTGCAAACTAGATAAAAAGGGAGACTTCAAATGAAGTCTCCCCCCTATTAAAACGCCGCTGCTGCTTCTGCAGTTTCCTGCAAGCCGCTTTCAATGATTTCTTGAGAACGGTCTACATATTGATTATGGCCTTCGATGACAATCTCTTCCGGATTATGGATTCCCCATAATGAGATGGCCGCTTTCACGTAGTTCACAGCCATTTCATACGGTGCCATTTGTTCTGTAGAGTAGTCACTGCCACGGGCGCTCAATAGCATCACTTTTTTATCGCCTGCATAGCCGACAGGACCATTCGCTGTGTAATTAAACATTTTACCAGCTTGTGCAAGGTAAGAGATGTACGTAACAAGAGGAGCCGGTACAGTCGCATTCCACAATGGGAAAGCGAATACAGCTTTATCCACACTTAAGAATTGATTTAAATATTTTTCAACTAGAGCAGTCAGTTCTTCTTCCTCTGCAGTCAGTTCCATGCCTTTGTTCTTTTTGAACATTGCCGTAATCGCATCGTTTCCGTAATAAGGCAGGTTTTCTTTAAATAAATCCAGTTCGATAATTTCATCGTTCGGATGATTTTCTTTGTATGATGCTAAAAATGTTTCATACATTTTTACGCTCATTGATTGATTAGCCGGACGATCATTTACTTTGATGAATAATACTTTTGACATACTATTGGTTCCTCCGTTGTGTATAGTTTTACTGAAACTGTAATAAGCACAGTTAAGGTTTCGATAAAAATCTGAGCTTGAAATTAGCACAGTTAAAAAGAAAAATTAATTACAGCTCACATTTAAACTGCAATCAATTTAAACACATTATACACGAAACAGATTCATTTGCAAAAAAATCTGTTTACTATTTTTATTTCAGCTGAATATCCTTCATAATATCGGCAATCGTAAATTGCTTTAAATAGTCGATAATAAGATGCTCACCGACAATCATGATTTCTTCCAGACGCTGATCGAGCTGCAAGCCGCACTCGTCGCATTCCTCTTGCGCCTTGCTTTTCGCTTCCTTGCATTCTTGCTTTTTGATAGCCAAATACACTTCTGAAAGCGAAATGTCTTCAACAGATTTTTTCAAACAATAACCGCCTTCTCTTCCCTCTCTAGCCTCGACAATTCCAGCCTGACTCAAGGTCGCTAACACTCGCCTAAGAAAAGTAGCATGCGAATTCACCTGCCCTGCAATTGCCTTACTCGAACAAACACACTCTTTCTGCGCCAGCCACACTAAAGCATGAACAGCAATTCGAAACCTCGGTTGCCCGATTTGATCGATTCGATTCACCTTTTTCATCTTGTCACCCCTGTAATATCCACCTAGTAAAAAAGTCCCTTCGTCGTATTTTATCATGATGCCCTAAAAAAAGTACAATCTGTCAAATACAGAATATTAAGAGGGCCTTTACATATTATAAAGACCCTCATTCATTTCTAAATTGCTGTAACGACGTGAAAACCAAGCTCATTTGCTTCTTCCACAGAGAAAGCTTGATCGAGGTGCATGCAATAAACACGGCTACGCAACTGTTCAGGAATTAGCTCTGTCAGCTTGCGCAAAGATAAATGAACGTTGCCGTCGAAATCTGCCTTGCTCGTATCCTGATAAAAAACATCGATATTACCAGCAAGCATGTCTGCCAAAATTTCGTCTGGTACCATATTGCAGTCACCGCTGTAATAAACCTTTTGTCCATCGATTTCAAGCAGATACGCAAAGCATTTCAAATGCGGCACATGTTGCACTCGATAAGGTTTTATGTATGTAATACCGACTACATTTTCCGGTTGATAGGACTCTTCGATTTCAATACTTGTATACTGACTTTCCGGAACACCTTCCTTATCAAGGATGAATTTCACATCCTCCGTCAAATCCTTTGGCGTAATAATCGTGACTTTGTTGGAATGTCGCGGTTCAATCATATGAAAGGCATATCCGACTAAATCGCCAAGTGATCCGACATGGTCGGCATGCAAATGGGTTTGCAAAATCGTAATGTGCTTCACACCATCCAAAACGCCCTTAGCTATCATGCGACTGAAGTTCGTGCTTCCGCAATCAATCAAAAACAATTCTTCCCCTTTTTTAATAAATGCATTGTTATTCCCTAAAGCCGTATGAAAAGCACTTCCAATGCCGATAAATTGAAGCATTGCATTCATCTCCTCTTTTAAATATAAAACTCATTCATTGATAACTATTTTAATATACTCCAGCTGATTTATTCAGCAAAATTCGAATTATTTTGGGCCATGCAACCACTGAAAGGCAATCGCATAACTTAACAAAAAATGAATATCTCTCTTTTCTTTTTGACAAAAGTGTGGAAGCATGCGAAAATGTTGAGTTAAGGAAACTATTTTGTTCATAACCATTTATTAAATAATTCTCAAAATAGTAAAGTACTAATTTAATAACTAACGATGATATAGACATTAATGATGAAAGGGGTCTGTCAATGGGAGACGTATTATTTGCTTTATCACTTACATTATTTGCTGGTCTCGCAACAGGAATCGGCAGTTTAATCGCTTTTTTTACATCGACTACTAATAAAAAGTTTTTATCGATCAGCTTGGGCTTTTCTGCAGGAGTAATGATTTATGTATCGATGATTGAAATTTTCGTAAAAGCAAAGGATTCACTCGTTGCTGAAATGGGCGAACAAACCGGCTATTGGGTGACAGTTATAGCCTTTTTCGGAGGAATGCTTGTCATTACTTTGATTGATAAATTCATTCCGAAGCAAGGAAATCCGCATGAACTGAAGAAGGTCGAGGATATGAACAGACCGCCTGCAGACCTGAAGGAACAGAAATTAATGAGAATGGGTGTATTCACGGCTCTCGCCATCGGAATTCACAACTTTCCGGAGGGGATTGCGACATTCGTTTCTGCGATGCAGGACCCGGGTCTTGGGATTGCCATCGCTATCGCAATCGCCATTCATAATATCCCGGAAGGCATCGCTGTTGCGGTACCGATTTACTACGCAACAGGCAGTAAGAAAAAAGCCTTCAAGCTTTCGTTCTTATCAGGATTGGCCGAACCTGTCGGCGCAATCTTCGCTTTTCTGATTTTAATGCCGTTCTTAAACGATATTATGTTTGGTATTATTTTCGCAGCGGTCGCAGGTATCATGGTATTCATTTCACTTGATGAATTACTTCCGGCCGCGAAAGAATACGATGAAGCGCACGATTCCATTTACGGCCTTATTGCCGGAATGGCAGTCATGGCCGTCAGCTTATTGTTATTTATTTAAAGTCTGTCTCTTGAGGCAGGCTCTTTTTTTATGCGA
>JBJFHH010000066.1:0-4339 GCA_051893475.1 Bacillus sp. (in: firmicutes)
AACCGCATCTACTGGTGGCAAAAGCTGCTGATGTGGATTGGGGTGGTGGGGATATGTGTTGGAACTTTAATATCAATTAAACTAATTAAAAGATAAAAATATGAATATTAAATTCTCTATAAATAAGAAATCAATATTCAAAGAGGTTGAAACTGAAACCGGTTATGTTGCAGTAAAAGGTTCAATAGAAAAGGATTTAACACAAATAGTCTCTGTCGTTGAAGAAGATTATAAGCATTTGGAAACTTTCTTCAATGATGCCAGAATCGACTTGGTTAACGAGCTTGCAGAATTTGTGAATACAGAAAGCGAAGAAGGTGACGATTATTCGATTACACTATCTCTTTCTAATTCATTTAATCAATCATTTGTTCCAACAATAAACATTAGTTTATTTAGGTATTTTGTGCAATACTTGCTTTCAAAATGGTGGATATACACAAACAAGCAGGATTCGGGAGCATATGCTGACAGCGCAGTGAAATATTTGCAAGACATTCATAAAAAAGCGTTATTTAAAGTTAAACCACATAGACCACATTGAGATGACAAAAGAAATAAAAATAATACTTGATACTGATGAAATTGCTTACGATGTGATGAACAAAACGCATTTGAACGGAGAATCTATTGAAGGTGAAAAATACGAACCATCTTATCGTGTTAGAATAGGTTATGATGACGATGAGCAATATCAATTGAGCAGAGCAATAAGCAATGCTGTTATGTGCGTTAAAACAGAATTGAGCGAATATCTTAACGAAGAGCATAGCGTAGCTGATAATTTTATTTCAGAATTAGTACAAGGAGGCGAATCTGTAGAGTTTATATTCGATATGCCAACCAATTACGATAGCAGTTGTGTTGATTCTCTATCTTCAAGCATTCACAAATTTGTGGTGTGCAAATCAATCGGAGAATGGTATCTACTTAAAAACTCACAATTAGCACCTACATATTTTACATTGTCATCTGAAGCGATTTCCAATGTGAAAAAGAATTTATTCAAGAGAGTTAGACCGAAAAGACCAAAAACAAATCATTGACATATGTACCATATAGGATGTGATAAAAGTTGCTATGATAGCGACTATAGTAGCATAAAATACAAGGATGTGAAGCTAACATTTAATCGTGAGCAAATATTATACGACGTTAAGAATATTGCTTACATTGAAGGGCACAAGTTAGACGAAAAGCAACAGCACATTCAGCATACAATTGTAGATATATGCGAGGACGGAAACATTGACAGAGTTAACCGTGTATTATATAGTGTGTATTTATCAGTTATTGAATTGCTATATCCATATACTAAAAATGAAATAATGGATAATGAACTAAACAACGATATGCGAGAGCCGGAAGAATATGTGATTAATATGATTGTACCGGAAACGATGTCACAGACATCGATAAATATGCTTAATACATTGATTCACGATTATTTCGTTGTTTATGTTATTTATGATTGGATTGGGATATTGATTCCTGATGCTTCGCAGTATTGGATGCTAAAACTATCAGGAATAGAGAAAGACATAATTTCTGTTAAGAATCGTAGGCAAGGAACTATAACAAGACCAAACCACCCATTCTGATGAGCGGAAAGGAACAAATATATGATATTTCTGAACAGCTGAAATTCTTGGCTGAACATAATCCGTGTGGTATGAGCGATGATATTATGGGATTCATTGCTAAAGCAATTAAGAGTTTACTTGACAGTTTTATTGCGGTTGATATGTCAAGAGAACAAGCAGCAAATTATTTAGGTGTTTCAACGAGAACACTCGGTAGACTTGTTGAAGAAGGATTGATTGAGCAACCAAAGAGAAGAGGTTTTAGAAACAAAGCATACAGCAAAAAATCTCTCGATGAATATTTGGAAACAAGAAAATAGTTAGTATATTTGCAGTAACCTAAAAATAAACAATCTAATAAATGTTCATAATGGTTGCCGTGTGTGAGCATAGCAATCATTTTTTTTGTGTCCAAAAATAGGGCATAGATTTTATTGTGTTTAGATTTGCATCGGCAATATTGCCAAACAATTTTAAATACTTATGTTATGAGCGAAACAAAAACTATTGTTTATCCTGAAGGTGGTAATAACTGTTGCAACCTTATGGGTATGTTGGCACCGTTTATTAGTAGAAGCGGTGTGGATGCTAACTTGTTAGCAATGATGAATAATAACGGATTCGGCAATGGGAATGCATGGTGGATTTTATTGTTATTCTTGTTATGGGGTAGAAATGGATTTGGTGGTTATGGAGATAATGTACCACAAATGATTGCTAATGGTGATGGTCGTGAATACTTGATGCAGGCAATCAACGGAAACACGAACGCAATCAATTCTCTTGCTAACAATCTTAATTGCGATGTTAATTCTATTCGTGGAGCAATCAACCAAATTCAAAGTGCTATTTGTAATGTTGGTAACCAAATTGGTATGTCGTCTCAAGCAGTTATTAATGCTGTTCAATCCGGTCAAACTTCAATTATCCAACAATTGTGTAACTGCTGCTGTGATATGAAACAACTTGTCAATTCTCAAGGTTACGAAAATCGCATCAGCAACATTCAACAAACAAACACAATCCAAAACGGATTCTCGCAAATTTGTTATCAGTCTGCAGAGCAAACTTGCCAGTTGAAACAGAATGCAAATGCTAACACTAATGCAATACTTGCGAAGTTAGATGCAATTGAAGATTCTCGTAAGGATAGAGAAATCAACAATCTAACTGCACAGCTCACAGCTTGCAATAGCAGAGCAGAACGCCAGCAAGAATTGGCTCCAATTTACAAAGCGTTGGCAGATATTCAATGTAAGCAACCTAAGACAGAAAGTGTTTATGCACCATCAGTGGTTGGTATACCAACTTGCAATGCCTATCAGTTAGGATTATGGGGTCTTGGTAACGTAAACGGTAATGGTTTTCTTTAATTCTTACAGATATGATACCGGCTTATTTTATGGCGAATAGATGTGGTATTCCGAGGATAGAATCTAATGGTGTTAATGTAAATTCTACAAACGTTGATTTTACATTCCGCAACAATAGATGGGGTACTAATAATTTTAATGGAATTGTAATTGTAAGAATCAACAACGCAATACCATCAGGAACGACGACAACACTTCCTGTTACTTTCAGCTCTGGTAACAATCCAATATCAATTACCGGAATTAATGGAGCTTCAATCACAGTTGCTGATATTGGTGTTGGTGTATATCTGTTCTATTACGACCAAGATTCTAACACACTTCAAAAATTAACTTGATATGTTTGCGAATATCACACAAGGTTGTTCTATATACATACTGCATAAAGCAGATGATATAGTACTTAAAGAAGGAGTCGTTGAATTTGTGTCTGCGCCTATTCCGAGGATGTCTAACTACAATCCAAATTTCGGAGATATGGTAGTTGATATAAAAGTGAATGTAGAAGGAAATTCAACAGAGTATAAGCAGGTGCCGAGCAATCTTAATACGGCTAATTTCGGTAGTGTAATCATAAGCGATAGCAGAGATGATATACTTCGTGAGGTTGATAAGATTGCAAACAATAGCCGGCATATCCTTGATAGCATTGAACAGCACGAAAAGATAATAGAATCGTGTGACGGAATCGCAAAGAGGCTTAATCCATCTATCGCAAAAGATATAAAGCGTGACGAATTAATTTCCGGACTTCAAAGCGAAATGAGCGAGATTAAGCAATCACTTAATGAATTACTTAAGTATCATAAACCAGTTGTGTAGTTATGTGCTGCATAGAGATTATTACTTGCGAGGACTGCATGGCGAAACACAGGTATCTTAAAATGCACGGAAAGCATTTTAGTGATTCGCTTCTTTCATTCGCTGTAGGAGAGATTCATAATGAAGATAATACCATAATCAGCAGAAGTGATTTGGTAAGAATATTTAATCAGAACGGAATATCTTACAACAAAGATTGTATTAATGATTATGTGTATTTAGCGAATATGATTCTTTCCGATTTTTATGGTTCATCAATAGAAGATGAGCGACACATTGCAAAATATATATACGACACCATCAATGATAAAGACGGATATGAAGGAATGATATTTTGTAGGTGGATGACAGACATGGAAAACAAAGGTGTTGAAATTAATTGGGATGAGCATGTTTGACAATTCGTAATTAATTGCTAACTTTGTACAGAAATCTAATTTGTTTCCATTTTTTTATTAGATTTTGTTGCTTATTTGTTGCTCCGATTTTTTTAAGGTCGGAGCAATTTATTAGAAATCAGAAAATTAAATGTGTAAGCTAAATTTATATTGAGAAAACTTA
>JBJFHH010000067.1:0-58217 GCA_051893475.1 Bacillus sp. (in: firmicutes)
ACTTCCAAGCCCATTGAAGACCTTGTCTCACCCACAGATATAAGAAATATATGTGGGCAACACAAGAAATATGTCCAAGCTAATAGAAAAACCGTCACCGGTCCTTTTTTATTTTGGATTCCATCCCATGATGTCACTTCAATGAAAAGGAGACATGAGGCAGCAAATCAGAAAGAGTTTACTCTTCTATAATCACCTGCGCAGCAGCGTATTTCTTTGTATGAGTGATGGAAAGATGAACACCATGACTAAAAGGCTTGCTGATGATCGGCTTGCCTCTGTTATCATTCTTGATTTCTATATCGTGAAAGCTAACTTCTTTTCCGATTCCTGTTCCTAATGCTTTCGAAAGAGCTTCCTTCGCCGCAAATCGGCCAGCCAAATATTCGAGCTGTCTGCCGCCTGATAAGTTGCTGTATATCGTCCGTTCATATTCCGTCAAAATCCGCTCCGCAAATTTCGGCTGGGAGGAGCTGATTTTTTGAATTCTTTCAATCTCAACGATATCTAATCCAATTCCTTTGATCACAATCGTTCACCTTCTAAATGATTATTTCATCGCATACATTAAACTAATCTCTACTGTAACGGAGCTGAAAATGATGTTTATTAGAAGAGAAAGCTTTCAACAATTCATCCATCTTTATCCCGCTGTAACGATGATTATCGCAATCAACACATGCGTTTTCATTGCCGTCAAATTCCCTCTTGGATTCAGTACCGCATTGTTAGAGCATATGCTCGGCATTAATATTTACATAAAAGAAGGGCAGCTATGGCGACTGATTACTCCTGTTTTTCTCCATAGCACCCTTCTTCATTTTATTTTTAATTCATTTGCACTTTTGGTGTTCGGACCAGCCATCGAACAAATGTTACGGACAAGCCGTTTCATTACATTCTATACCCTTTGCGGCATCGGCGCCAATATACTGACCTTTTTCATAATGCCGCTAAACTTCGCGCATCTCGGAGCAAGCGGAGCCATCTTCGGTTTGATTGGCTTTTACCTGCATCTCGTCGCCTTTCAATCACAGATGCTCTCCAGACAGGATACTCAAATAATTAAAGGATTAGCTGCTTTCTCTCTCATCATGACCTTTATTCAGCCGAACGTGAATGTAATCGCCCACATCGGAGGAGCCTTAATCGGCTTTCTGTTGACCTATGGTTTCATCAAAAGTGATCGCCGCTAGCTTTTTTCACGCTGTGGTTTTCCTGAAACCATTCTTTGATTGCCAGCATATCTTCCTGCTCCACATCAATGACTTTCCCTCTGCTCGGACCGACTCCCGTTTTGCTGAATACACTGATTGTTCCAAGTTGACGCTTTCTTTGAAAATCACTTTGTTTATACGTTAATGATTGAATTTTATTGTTCAGCACAACGTACGTTTGCTTAGAAACAATATGACGAAATACGAGTGTTAGCTGCTTTTTAGTAATATTCCAACCGGCCGTACGATACGACGCGTATGCCAGAATAAGGCATAACGGCAGCCACACAGCGTACACATAACCGAACGGTTTGAAAAGAAACCAAAAAGCGACCAAAGGAATATTCCATAGCAGCGCCCGAAACAGATAGCGTCTCATTGCTCTTTTTGGCACATGCTTAATCGGTACATCCAATTCATAGTTTATATCAAACGAAGCCAGCAAAGATTTAATTCGCTTTTTCTTTATAATCGGCAAAAGCATGACCTTTGCGTTGCCTTCATTTTGAACCGAACCGGATGCTGTCTCGACATACAATGTTGCATAACCGAAAGGCTCACGAACGATATTTTCCACAATCCGTAAAGCCTGTATTCGGTGAATCGGTATCGCCAGCCTTCTTCTTTCAAGCAGCCCTCGCGAAATAATTAGCTCATTACCCGATTTAGTGACCGTGAAAAAGGCATACTTTAAAATAATCCGCACTGTTGCAATCAAATAAGCAACTACAACACCGAAAAAGATTAAACTTCCCGCAACAACCATGCTCGATGCAACTAATTCTTCCACGTCATTATACAGACCGTACTGAGCAATCACTTCACTGAATTGCGTATAAAGAACGAACGCCCCGGACAGGACAACACCGACGCCTCCTGAAGTCGCTGCCATCAGGCACAGCTCACTGAATGACAGTTCGAACAACTTTTGCTCTTCTGGTAATTCGCTTTGCCCCTCAACAACTGGATCAGATGCTGGTTCCGCTGTATATTTTTTCTTCTTGGATGCTTGAAGCAATGTTTGAAATAAAGCAGCCTCTTCTTTAGTGATAGCGGTCAATTCCGCTTCTGCTTTTCCTCCATTGGAAGACCCTGCTGTTTCAATCGAAACTTTTACAAGCGAAAACATACGCTGAATGATACCTTCTGTTATATCGATGCTTTGTATTCGCTCAAGCCGGATAAAACGTTCTTTTTTTATAAAAACGCCTGAACGGATGCGAACTTCATCTTCATCTATTTCATATGTGAATTTAAACCATGAAATTATTCCGGATACTATACCGATTAAAAGAGCACCGCCAAGTACAATCAGTTCAAAATACGACCAAGGCGAATCATTGCTGCTTTGCAAAACAACAAATAAAATAAGTGGAATAAAGGCCTCTTTCAATGTTTTGGTGACATTCAGCAAAATCGCAATCGGATGTAATCTTTTCGCCTCAGACATCTTCTTTCACCATCGTTACCATCTGCGCTATATATTGACGCAAATGCTCAGCCTCCGCTTTGTCGAGAGCGGGAATCTCATGAGTAGTTGCCGCAGTCGATATTTCGACAGATGCCAAATCATTTTTGCGCATAAGCGGTCCCTGCTTCGTTTCAACATGCTGCACCCTAATCATCGGCACTAACGTTCTTTCGATGATAAATAAACCCTTTTGTATTTCTATTTCATTTTCTCTTACTTCATAGCGCCACCACTTCCAGCGCAGTGACGGGATAACAAGCACATAGAGTACAAAATCCAGTACCGTCAATCCCCATGCGCTGTACATAATCCACATGCTCCAATCAAACATATTGACAGCAATCGTTAAACCAACAGCAATAACAGCCATAATAACTGCCGTAATCGCGCCGCTTTGCCGCCATACTTTAACAGCTTTTAATGAAATCCGATTTTTCAGTTCCAAACTATTCCCCCTCTTCCCATTACTCATATATAGCTATTTTTCTATATTAAGCTATACGAATGTGACCTCAAAAAAGTTCCATGCTATACAAATCGAATGGCTGCATCATTAATCCATTGAACGTTTTTCTTTTCTTTAATTTCTTGCATCAATAAAAACAAAGCTTGATCCTTCCCTTTCGCTTCAATCATCACATCAATTTGATCCACTGTACCTTTTGTAACTTCGACAAATTTCCAAAACATATCCAAATCAATTGTATCACTGTGCGCCCGAAAATCCTTTTCATTTTTCGGACTGGATATATGAATTTTGACAGGAAGCTCGCTGTTTCGTTCCCATGTACCGACAATCCGCTCCCAATCTTCCTGCAAATCTTCCCCTTCTTCATGGTTAGCCAAAAAATGATGATAGTCAAATACAAGAGGAACACCCAATTTCTCGCATAAATACAGGGCATCCTTAGCGGTGAAAATTTTATCATCATTTTCTAAGATTATCATTTCCTGCAGATGCTGAGGAATAAGCGACCAGTTATGTATGAACTGCTCAAGAGCCTGCTCCTTATCATTGTAAGAACCGCCTACATGTAAAACGCAACGGTGTTTCGGAACTATTCCCATCGCTTTCAATAAATAATAGTGCATTTGCAGCGTTTCCATTGAAACTTGAAAAACTTGCTTATCCTTTGTGTTCAGCAAGACAAAATGGTCCGGATGAAAATCAACTCGCATTTCAGGATGTTCTCGTAAAAATTGTCTAATCGGCAAAAGTCCCTTTTTCAGCAATCTCCTATAATTCCAATCCGGCAGTTCCGGGTGGTTGGCGAGAGGAATGAGGCGCGAGCTAAATCTGAAAAACTGAATATCATGTACATCATTATGCCGCAACAGACGAAGGCAATTATGAAAATTAGCTTTTGTAATTTTCTCGAGCTTCCGTATAGCAGCTTCGCGATCGGCAATACCACTGAATTGTTTATATGTCATCGTCTTAGAAGGAGACGCATTTTGAAGATGAACACTCATTGCTACGTAGCCAAAACGAAAGATGGTCACATGTCCACACCCTTTTTAACTTTAGTATTGTCTAAAAGGGCAGAAAAAAAGCCGTACGAATATCATTCGTACGACTTTTGGTCATCTATTAATGAGAAGATCTTTCTCTTCTTCCGCTGCTGTTGCGGTTGCGGTCACCACTGCGTCTTTTTCCGCCTTGGTCTTTACGGTTGAACGCACGACCGTTGCGTTGTCTAGAACCGTTACCACCGAAAGATTTTTTCTCTTTCTTAAATACCGGCGCTTCGCTTGTTAATTTAACCGGTGTGTTATCCGGCTCTTTTGTCATTAGCTTAAGTACTGTTGCAGCTAATGTTTTCGCATCATACTTCTCTAATAGCTCTTCAGCTAAAGGCATGTAGATTGATAAATCTTCATTTTCGATTGTATTAGCGATTTTTTCCGTTACAGCTTTTTGCTGACCTTGGATAGCTTCCGTTAATGTAGGAAGTTTCATGCGCTCCATACGTTTCTTCGTTGTTTTTTCTACGAAGAATAATTGAGATTTTTCTCTGTATGTTACGAATGTCACAGCCATACCTGTTTTTCCTGCACGGCCAGTACGTCCGATACGGTGAACATAGCTTTCAGGATCTTGCGGGATATCGAAGTTGTAAACGTGTGTTACACCTGAAATATCCAGACCACGAGCCGCTACGTCTGTTGCAACTAACACATCAACGTTGCCTTCTTTGAATTTCTTCAATACAGACATACGTTTCGCTTGGCTTAAATCGCCGTGAATACCCTCTGCGTTGTATCCACGAAGATTCAATGCAGATG
This sequence comes from Bacillus sp. (in: firmicutes), assembly GCA_051893475.1. Lineage (GTDB taxonomy): Bacteria > Bacillota > Bacilli > Bacillales > DSM-1321 > Bacillus_AD. Next base: position 4,975 of record JBJFHH010000067.1, read on the forward strand.
AAAGCTCATCTACACGACGTTTCGTACGACCGAATACAATCGCAAGCTCTGGAGTTTGAATGTCTAACAAACGAGTAAGCGCATCGAACTTCTCAGCTTCTTTCAATTCAACATAATATTGTTGAATTCGATCAACCGTCATTTCTTTTGCTTTTACTTTTACGTGGTGAGGATCTTCCATGAAACGCTCAGCAATTTTACGGATTGGTTCCGGCATAGTTGCTGAGAACAATAATGTTTGGTGCTCTTCAGGAACTGTTGAAAGAATGGATTCAATATCTTCAATGAAGCCCATGTTCAGCATTTCATCCGCTTCATCCAATACAACAGTCTCTACATCGCCAAGTTTTAATGTTTTACGGTTAATGTGGTCAAGAAGACGACCTGGCGTACCAACGATGATATGAGGTTTCTTCTTAAGTGCTCGGATTTGGCGCTCGATATCTTGACCGCCGTAAACAGAAAGAACACGTACACGTTTACCAAAGCCTAATTTAAATAATTCTTCCGATACTTGGATGGCAAGCTCACGAGTCGGCGCGATAACGATTCCTTGGATGTGGTCAGCTTTCACATCGATTTTTTCCATTAAAGGAATACCGAATGCAACTGTTTTACCAGTACCTGTTTGCGCTTGGCCGATGACGTCTTTTCCTTCTAACGCAACTGGAATTGTTTCCGCTTGAATAGGTGTAGCCTCTTCAAATCCCATTTTTTCTATCGAACGCATTGTGGACTTTTGCAGTCCTAATTCACTAAACAAAGTCAATTTTTCCTAACTCCTTTTTATTGAGAAATAACTTATATATCTCAAGAAAAACTGTCACCCGCCTTGCATCCGCTTGAAAGCAGACGAAGAAGACACGCAATCCTCTGACAGCATAAGATGAGTCTCGCGAGAAATATTTATTTCTTCAGAGAAGTAGCTTATGATTTTAAGCGTGTTTGGTGAAAAATTAGACATAGATTAATTGGATTTTACTTATGGAAAGTAAAATTTCCTTTATTATAAAAAAACCTAATTGGCCTAAAATATTTTCTCAAAATACAGGTAAGTTGAACCTTTTAATTGTATGCGGGTATTAAACAACTTAAATCTGTTTAATCTCATAAATATTAATCATACTACTTTTTCCGCACAATATCCTTTAAAAAATAATACCACTTTCCAATCTTTATTGCAATGAAGTGAACTGTATTACCATTTATTCTTCCTCGAATACCTTTACACACCGCGCACTTTCACTCTAAAATTATTTCCAATCACATTATCTTTTATTTACTTTTCAAGCTTAAAAGCAGTATTGCATACCAACAAGAAAAGCAGCACAAACCGCATTATAGGCTGAGCTGCTAACAATTAATATCATTCCCGTTCTCATTTTTAAACAATTTTCTAAATGGACAACCGCTCATCTCTCTTCCCCCTAAAAGTGATAGTCCCGGAACCCCTCTTACGCTCCCGCAAAAAAATAAAAGCTGCACCAGAAAAACACATTTCCTGACACAGCTTCTCATTTTATCCCGTTTAATTCACTTTATTATTTACTAAGCGCCTGAACGATTTCTTCCAGTTTCATTCCTCTGGAGGCTTTCACCAAAATTAAATCACCCTTGCCTGCAAAGTGCTTCAGCTCTTCTACAAGCTTAGCTTTATCTTCAAAAGCACGCACATTTGCTTTGCCGATTGCTTTCTCAGCTCCGTTGGCAATATGTTTGCCGAGCTTGCCGTAAGTAAAGACACAATCAATATCATTTTTAGAAATCGATTCACCGATTTTCTCGTGATATTGCACTTCCTCTTCTCCCAGCTCCAACATATCACCTAAAACTAAAATTTTGTGACGGAAGCCAGTTAATGAGCTTACCAGCTCAATAGCAGCATTCATGGAAGTCGGACTGGCATTGTAGGCATCATTGATGATCTTTTCGCCATTTTTCCCTTCCAGCATTTCCATTCGCATATTAGTAATCTTTAATTGCAGCAATCCTGTTTTAATCTGTTCGGGCGAAACATTGAATACTCTCGCTACCAAAATAGCAGCCATAGCATTCAACACGTTATGATTTCCGAGAATCGGCAATTCCAATTGTTCATCATACAGATTCGTTTTAAAAATCGTGCCCACACCTGCTGTTTCGATATACTCCGCATAAATATCATTCGTGTCAGCTCTGCCAAATGTATGCGTCACGAATGTTTTGTTTTGCATTTTGTTAGAAAGAAGCGGTTCATCACCATGATAAATCAGCACGCCATTCTCCTTTAGACCGGCTGTAATCTCCAGCTTAGCCTCCGCGATGGCTTCCCTTGAGCCTAAATCCAATAAATGCGCCTCTCCAACATTTGTTATGACGGCTACATCAGGACGAGCAAGCTTAGAAAGCAACTCTATTTCGCCGCGTCCGCTCATTCCCATCTCTAAGATGACAATTTCCGTATCTTCATCCATTGCCAAAATCGTCAGCGGCATTCCAAGATGGTTATTAAAGTTACCTCCCGTCTTATGTACCTTATACTGCTGAGATAACAATGAGGCCGTCATGTCCTTCGTTGTCGTCTTGCCGTTGCTGCCTGTAATGCCGACAACCTTAGCTTGCGTTTGTCTTAAGTAGGCTTCCGCCAAACGTTGCAACGCCTCCAACGTATCATCGACTAACAAAATCGGCAAATGCATCGGCGGATTCGGAACATCTTTTTGCCAGAATGATGCAGCAGCACCACTTTCAATCGCCTTTTCCACATACACATGACCATCTGCATGCTCTCCGCGAAAAGGAACAAATAAATTCCCTTCCGAAATATGTCTTGAGTCGATCGAAATTCCTGAAACTTCCGTATCAGGACCTGTGTAATTCAAACCCGCCATTTCAGCGATTTGTTTTAATGAACGTTTAATCACAATATTCCTCCATCCTTCATTTATTTACTCTTTATCTTTTCCAAATGACCAGCAAAAAAGAAAGCAGAAGCTTCTTCCTTCTCATCCGCTTCTGCTTCTCTTTTTATGAGCAGAAGATCTGCCCGTCAATTAAAAGCTGTGCTTAATTTGCTGTTTCTCTTCATGTCGTTCAACAGCTAAGTCTACCAGCTTTTCAATTAATTGCGGATATTCCACACCTGTATGCTGCCATAATAGCGGGAACATACTGAATGGGGTGAAGCCCGGCATTGTATTGACTTCATTCATCAGAAGTTTGCCGTCTGCTGTCATGAAGAAGTCAGCACGAACAAGTCCGGAGCAATCTAACGCTTGATAGCATTTGATAGCAAGTTCTTTCAGTTCCTCATATTTCGCTTCCGGAATTTCCGCAGGAATGACTAAACCAGTTGTTCCGTCTTCATATTTCGCTTTATAGTCATAGAAATCCACATCCATCGGAATGATTTCACCGGCAACAGAACATTTCGGATCATCATTTCCTAAAATGCCGACTTCGATTTCACGGGCTGTTACGCCTTCTTCAACAATGATCTTGCGGTCGAATTGGAATGCCTCTGCAAAAGCCTTTTCCAAGTCCGCTCTTGATGTACATTTGCTGATACCGACGCTTGAGCCAAGGTTGGCAGGCTTAACGAAGCAAGGGTAGCCTAGTTTCTCTTCTACTTTAGCATATGCTTGTTCTTCATCCTTTTGCCATTCTTTACGTGTAAACCATACATAATCCACTTGAGGAACGCCGGCTTGCGCGAAAATGTTTTTCATGATGACTTTATCCATACCTGCAGATGAAGCTAAAACACCATTTCCTACGTACGGAAGATTCAATAGCTCAAGCATTCCTTGAACTGTCCCGTCTTCACCATTCGGTCCGTGCAATAACGGGAAGATAACATCGAATGATTTTGTTTTTTCTTCAGAAACAGCAGGTGCAAACATGCCGGCTGTTAAGCTCATTGAATCCTCACTGTTTTCAGTAAGCAGCTTCAATTCTTCAACAGACTGAGCAGGTCCTGTTAACTGCTTGCCTGCAACCCACTGACCGTCTACAGTTATATATACAGGAAAGATATCGAATTTATTGAAATCTAAAGCCTTCGTTACGGCTAATGCTGTTTGCAATGAAACTTTATGTTCTGCTGATTTTCCGCCATATAATAATCCTAATTTCATTTTCATCTGAATACCTCCAATACTCTTTCAGCCCTTCTATTGTAACACTTTCTTTTTCCCGCAAGATAAAAATATATACATAGTTGCGGAAAAATTCGCTAATTGCTCTGCTTTAAGAACAAGAGCCTCTTTCTAATTTATGCCCATTTTTGTAAGATGTACATCATCAATCAGAAAATCACCCAGATAAACAGCACACCGCTTTCCCTCCCTTGTATTACCATTAACATCTCTATAAACATCATGTATAATCCACCTATAAAATACAGTTGTACTTATAAGGAGGACACATGAAAAAAATCGGATTATTGCCCCGAATTATAGTCGCAATTGCACTCGGAATTATTATTGGTCTACTTGCACCAAATGCTATCATACGTTTATTTGCTACTTTTAATATGCTTTTCGGTAACTTTCTACAGTTTATGATTCCGCTCATCATTATCGGTTTCATCGCACCGGGAATCGGCATGATGGGCAAAGGCGCCGGAAAAATGCTTGCCGTCACTACAGGCTTTGCTTATACATCGACAATCGCAGCAGGATTGTTTGCCTTTTTCACTGCCAAAACACTTTATCCTTTCCTGCTGACAAACCAAGCTCAGGAAAGCTTCTCTAATCCGGAGGAAGCATTATTGCCGTCTTTCTTTCAAATGGACATGCCTCCTGTAATGGAAGTAATGACTGCTTTACTGCTGGCTTTTACAATCGGACTCGGATTGACTGCCATTAAAGGAAATGTGTTGCAGAATATCATGAACGATTTCAAGGACATTATTGAAAAAGTCATCAATGTTGTGATTATCCCTTTACTGCCGATTCATATTTTAGGGATTTTCGCTAATATGACACAAGGCGGACAAATTGCTTCTATCATAAGCGTATTCGCCAAAGTATTTGCCCTGATCATCCTGCTTCATCTTACAATGCTATTTATCCAATACAGTATTGCTGGCTCGGCCTCAAGGAAAAATCCGTTAAAGTTAATGAAAACGATGCTTCCTGCTTACTTCACGGCACTCGGCACACAATCTTCTGCTTCCACAATTCCAGTGACAGTGGCGCAGACAAAGAAATTGGGTGTGAAAGAAAAGGTAGCCGATTTCTCTGTTCCTTTATTAGCGACAATCCACTTATCAGGAAGCACGATTACGCTTGTTTGCTGCGCAATGGCCGTTATGGTTCTGCAAGGTGGCACAGCGAGCTTATCTGCTATGCTGCCTTTCATCCTCATGCTCGGTGTAACAATGATTGCCGCTCCCGGCGTTCCCGGAGGCGCAGTGATGGCAGCCTTAGGTTTATTGGAAACAATGCTTGGCTTCTCAGATGCTATGCTGGCTATTATGATTGCCCTGTATCTGGCTCAGGATAGCTTCGGAACAGCTTGCAACGTAACCGGCGATGGAGCCATCACTCTGTTAGCTGATTGTTTTTCGCCTGATGAACAAGAAGCAACACAAAAAAGAGCGGCGTAGAAATTATTTAAATAAAAAGCAGCGGTTCAGAATACCATATTCTGAACCGCTGCTTTTTCGCTATTGTAAAACAAGCGTCCATTCTCTTGTTTTTCTTGTGTAAATCAACTTGGCTTCTGGCTCTTCTTTATGAACTTCCTTATAGCTTTCGGCTACCTCATCCATATCTGTTAAATCACCAATAACCCAAATTGGCACTTCAAGGCGAGTTCTCGTTTGAACAATATTCTCGAAGGAAATAACAATCCCTTCACCCATAAGTGCCGATAACCGGATAAATATTTCAACAGGGACCGGTGTGTAGTCGCTCTTCTTCCTGATACCGAGCCACGTTTTTTCGATTTTTAAGAAAGCCATTCGTTCCGGAATGACTTTACCCAGCATAGAAAAAATCGGATCGACAGAGCGGTAGTAAATTTTATTAAACCAGCCGTTATCCTGCGATAAGTAAACAAATTCATTATTTAGCATCCGATAAAACGGCGGCTTCAAATGGTGCTTCGTATGCCCCAAGTACAACAGTTCTGCTAATTCTTGGCCATCAATCGCACCAAGCACCGATTCATCTTCAAAGTCCGTCCAGCAAAACTCCCCATTCGCATTGCTATGGTTCTTTGTCAACTTCGGAACATCTTCCTGATAGACATACTCCAGCAGTGTATGCATATTAAATTCCGCATTCTTATACGAATGCTTCAGCAACAGTAAATTTTGAAGAGGCCTCTCTAATGAAGATTGAAATTCTTCGAATGTCAACCCGCAGCACATCACGAAGCGATCGGATGGATGTAAATGCAAATACAGTAATTCTTTCATTTCAATTCTCATACAAGTTGCCCCCCAATAACTTACAAAACCTTGTCATCATTTTCTTTGAGTAAAGTATAGCAAAAAAATATTATGAACTAAAGAACGTTCATATTACATTACATTTCATTTTTATTACATAATATACTACGACTGCTCGAACATTTGGTTTCATAAAATCAGAACTCGCAAAATTGTAAGTATATTCATAAAATGGTAGCATTATAGATATATTATGTTTAAGGAGCATACTCATGGAGAAGCGTCATACGTTTAACGAGCGATTCGACTGGACCCTCTGTCTCATTCTATTCGTCTTTTTTCTAATCAGCTGTTTCAGCATTGCCAGCGCACAAACAACCGGACAATACGATTTTAATTTCGTGATTAAACAAATCCAATGGTATGCCATTTGCAGCTTTATTATAGCAATTATTATGTTTTTTGATTCGGAACAAATATACAGGTTGACCTGGTTCTTATATGGAATCGGTATCCTGCTGCTCGTTGCGCTCGCCGTGCTGCCCGGAAGTACAGCTGAAGGAGCTTTTGTGCCAATCCGAAACGGTGCCAAAAGCTGGTTTCAAATCCCCGGTGCCGGTTTAATTCAACCGTCTGAATTCATGAAGATACTGCTCATTTTATCGCTCAGCAAAATGGCTGTACTTCATAATCAGCATACTGAGGTGCGAACAACCAAATCTGACCTTCTATTATTTTCTAAGCTCGGTCTTTTAACATTGGTTCCACTGGCGTTCATCGTGAAGCAGCCCGATTTAGGAACCTCTCTTGTTATACTTGCAATCTTTCTTGGTATTTCATTAGCTTCCGGCGTCAGCTGGAAAATCATTGCCCCGATTGTAGCTTTTGGAGTGACGCTAATCGGCATCATTATTTATTTGGCGCTGTATATGCGTGATGTTCTGGAATTATTTCTTGATACGTATCAAATCAAACGGATTTACTCATGGCTTCAGCCTGAGCTCTATTCCGGCAAAGATTCCTTTCAACTTGAGCAATCATTAAGTGCGATCGGCTCCGGGATGATTACCGGTAAAGGATACGGCGAAAGAAGTGTTTATGTTCCGGAGCTTCATACTGACTTTATTTTCAGCGTTATCGGAGAAGAATGGGGATTTATCGGAGCCAGCCTAGTCATCGGTCTATTTTTCATTCTCATTTTCCATTTAACAAAAGTAGCATTATTAGCTGCTGATCCGTACATTTCATATATATGCGCAGGCGTCATCACAATGATTACGTTCCACGTATTCCAAAATATCGGAATGACGATTCAAGTGCTGCCAATCACAGGAATACCGCTGCCATTCATCAGCTACGGCGGAAGTTCACTACTTGGCAATATGATTGCTATGGGCATTATTTTCAGCATTCAGTTTCACTCGAAAAGCTACATGTTTTCCAGTCAAAACGCGCCAGCTGAACAGATTAGCTCAACTTCCCGCTCAGATAAAAAGAAAAAACGCCGGAGCTGGACAGCGTTATAGACGTCTGAAAAAGAGGACTTCTTCAAACTCGAAGAAGTCCTCTTTTATAATTGTTTTAAAAAATCATTTGATTAATTTAATTATGCAAAGATGTTTCAATCAAACGATTGATTTATAAGCGCTACAATTTCACCCTTTGCAGACGGAGCGCATTCAGTACTACACTTACTGAACTAAAGGCCATAGCAGCACCTGCTACCCACGGCTCGAGCAAGCCAAAAGCGGCAACCGGAATACCGAGCGTATTATAACCTAATGCCCAAAATAGGTTTTGTTTAATATTGCGTACAGTCAACTTGCTCATTAAAACGGCATCAGCAATTGAATTTAAGTCGCCTCTCATAAGCGTAATATCGGCGGCCTCCATCGCCACATCTGTCCCTGTACCAATCGCCATTCCGATATTGGCCGTAGCAAGCGCCGGCGCATCATTGATACCATCACCTACCATTGCGACCTGCTTGCCCTGCTGCTGAAGTTTTTTTACTTCCGCCGCTTTTTGCTCAGGGAGCACTTCGGCAATGACATGCTGAATGCCGGACTGAGCGGCAATGGCTTTCGCTGTATGCTCATTATCGCCTGTAATCATCCAAACCTCGATACCCATATTTTGCAGACGTTCAATTGCTGCTTGCGAGGATTCTTTAATCGTATCAGCCACCGCAACAATACCGGCAAAGCTTCCATCTATTGCAACCAGCATCGCTGTTTTCCCTGACTCCTCCAGCGACTGAATTTTGCCTAAATGCGACTCTTCTACAAATACATGGTGTTTCATGAGTAGTTTGCGTGTTCCAATCAGTAATTTTCGCCCATCAATTTCTGCTTCTATACCGAACCCGGGTTGAACGAGAAATGAATCCGTATTTCTTAGTGCAATATCCTTCTCCTCTGCACCTTGCACAATCGCTTGCGCTAAAGGATGTTCGGAATTTTTTTCAGCAGATGCGACCAATCGCAAAAACTCGTCTTCCGACCAAGCAGAGACAGGTTCGACATCTGTCAAAATCGGTTTCCCATTCGTGACTGTTCCGGTTTTATCCAATAGAACTGTATCAATTTTATGTGTGGTCTCCAAATACTCGCCGCCCTTGAACAAAATACCATACTCAGCAGCCCGGCCCGAGCCCGCCATTATTGAAGTCGGCGTGGCCAACCCGAGCGAGCAAGGACAAGCAATAACAAGCACAGCAATCATACTTTGCAATGCAGCTGCAAAATTTCCTTGATCGACGAAAAAGTACCAAACAATAAAAGTAATGACAGCAATTGAAACAACTACCGGTACAAAAATTCCCGATATTCGGTCGGCAAGACGCTGAATCGGCGCCTTTGACCCTTGCGCCTGCTCAACGACCTTCACAATTTGCGCAAGTGCCGTATCCTTCCCGACCTTCGTCGCCCTTATTTTCAAGAAGCCGTTCTTATTAATCGTTGCTCCTACAACCGTATCACCAACACTTTTATCCACCGGCAAGCTTTCTCCGGTCAGCATTGATTCATCAACAGCGGATCGTCCTTCTATAATTTCACCATCAACCGGCACTTTTTCACCCGGCTTTACAAGAACGAAATCACCGACTAGAACTTCAGCTATTGCCACAACTTGCTCTTTTCCTTCCCGCTCTACAACTGCTGTTTTCGCCTGCAATCCCATCAATTTCTTAATGGCATCTGATGAGCGCCCCTTCGCCTTTGCTTCGAATAGTTTGCCGAGCAATATAAGCGTAATTAGTACCGCACTCGTTTCATAATAAAGATGCACATCATGGCCCTGATGCCCAATAGATCGGATGCTTTCATATAAACTGTAGAAATAAGCAGCTGACGTACCTAGTGAAACGAGCACATCCATGTTGGCACTTTTATTACGTAATGATTTATAAGCTCCAACATAAAACTGCCAGCCAATTATAAACTGTACCGGAGTAGCCAATGCAAATTGAAACCATGGATTCATGAAAAAGTCCGGCATATATATAAAAGATGTAAATGAAAAATGGCCAACCATTGTATAAAGAAGCGGCAATGATAAGATTGCTGAGATGATAAACTTCCGTTTTTGCTTTTGAATAGCAACCCCACGATGGTCGACTTCTTCTTGTTCTTGTTTCAGTTCGGCTTCATAACCGATTTTCTCCACTTTCTTCGCAATCTCACCTGCTGTTAACGCCGCTGGATTATAAGTGACAGTTGCCGTTTCCATTGCCAAGTTAACGTTGGCGTTTACGACACCCTCCATCTTATTGAGGACTTTCTCGATTCGGCTTGAACAAGCAGCGCACGTCATGCCGGTAATCGTGAAATCCGCTACGTCCGTCACCACTCCATAACCAATTTTCTCAATTTTGTCCTGCAAATCTTTTTCCGATAACTCTTGCGGATTGTAGGTGACAGTTGCTGTTTCCATTGCTAAATTGACGTTCGCCGCCTCTACACCGTCCATCTTCTTCAAAACCTTTTCAATCCGACTGGAGCAGGCTGCACATGTCATGCCGCTCACATGAAAACTTGCTTCCTTCGTCTGTTCACTCATGTCTTCACCCTCCTGTCATATACCCGATAGGGGTATATAAGAGATTTAAGAAAACTCGGTTCAAAAAACCGAGCACTTTTTCTATTCTACATCGTAGCCTTGGTCATCAATTACATCTTTAACCGCGGCAACAGTCACAACTGCCGGATCAAAATGGACCTCTACTTTCCCTTCGCTTAATTCAACTTTTACTTCCTTAACACCATTTAGTGCTCCTACGCTACCCTCCACTGCTTTCACACAATGACCGCAAGACATCCCGCTAACATTTAATACAACCTTTTCCATTTGTATCTCTCCTTTTCCTTTACCTATTCTACTTTTTCATAAGCTTCTGTATTGTTACGATTACTTCATCCAACACTTCCAAATCGCCTTCTTGAATACGCTCTGCCACACATGTTTTCATATGTCCTTCAAGCAGTAGCTTCGCTACACTGTTCAAGGCAGATTGAGTGGCCGACAGCTGGGTAATAATATCATCGCAATATACGTCTTTTTCAATCATGCCCTTTATGCCGCGAATTTGCCCTTCGACCCGATTCAAGCGTGTAATTAAGTTTTTCTTTACCTGCTCCGAGTGATGGCTCTTTCGATGCGATTGTGTATGACAGCATGCGTCCTCTGTCAGTTGTTCTTGCTCAGATGAAAAATCATTAGCCATATAATCTCCCCCTACAACCAATATACCATACCCCCCTATCCTATTCAAGAGTTGGAATTCGTCTTAATTTTCCAAATACAGATAGCATGCTTAAATTTTCAAGTTCAGTACGCTACAATAAATTCATAAACCAAACTAAGGGAGGTTCACCATGTTAACAATTTATTTAACGCGTCATGGACAAACCGAATGGAACGTACAACATAAGATGCAAGGTTGGGGAAACGGTGAATTAACAGAGCTTGGCTTAGCTGATGCCAAAAATCTTGCTGTACGCCTTCATGATACCCCGATTGACAAAATATATGCCAGTACAAGTAAAAGAGCTTACCAAACAGCTGAAATCATTGCGGAAGGAAGAGATATCCCTGTCATTAAAGATGATGTTTTCCGTGAAATGTGCTTCGGAGACTGGGACGGAAAATTCCGCGATGATATTATGGCGCAATATCCGGAAGATTTTCATACATTTTGGGAAGAGCCTCAAAACTTCAAGCGTGAAACGTGTGAAACTTTTTCCGAACTGCAGAACCGCGTCAAACAAGCGATGCAAATGATTATTGACCAAAACAACGATGGTACAGTACTGGTTGTCGCGCACTCCATCTTCTTAAGAATGCTTTTCGCTACGATTAAGCACTTGCCGATATCTGATATTTTCACACAGAAGCGACCTGAAAATACAAGTTTGACAAAAGTCATTTATGACGGAAAATCCCTACACATTGAATACGAAAGTGATATGTCGCACTCAGGTTAACAATCAAAAAGGATGATTACGAATGCCCAAGCATTTCTAATCATCCTTTTTTAACCTAATTCTCCAAAAAGCCCATCAATATGTATTTAGCATATTGCTTTTTCGTCATGCTCTTAAGCTCTTTTGTTTTTAGCCCCTTTATCTCCATCGGCAAAATGAAAGAAGCATGATCAGCTGGCACAGTTTTCGGACGAGCAGCAATTACCTCCTCGGCAGCCAAGCCTGATTCTACTGAAGAATTCCCTTCAAATGTCAGTGCGATACTCACTTCCTGCCGCTCGATAACACCATCAGCCGATAATTTATACACATACTTTTTCTCTGCTGTAGAGACAACGGAATCTGTGGAAACAACAGGCCAATCCAGCATCTCTTCTACAATTACGTTCATTTGCAGATTAGCCCCGACCAGCAGGCGATCTGTTTCAGGTTCCGTTTCAGCTTCTTCCTCTTGTTCTGGAGCATCTGCTGAATCTTCCTCTACTTCATCTAAGTCGCCTTCCGTTTCATCAACCTCTTCTTCAAACGTACCTATAAAGGAATAAAACGGTTCTTTACCTATACTCGGTACTTCTCGCGGAAATTCATTAATCGATGAAATAATGCCTTCATAGGATTGCTCATGCAACTCTGAATACATCGTGATTTTTTGCCCGACTTCGACATCTTTCATTTGCTGTTCCGACAATATGCCCTCCACAATTAACTGATCGGATGCAATTGTTATGACAGGAGCCGTTAAGTCCTTATTAATTTGAGTAATGATACCATCTATGTCACTATAAACCGTAACATTGTCAATTTTCTTATTGAGCTGATCCAACTGTTTCTCGCTGGCATTCAAATCCGCTTCCAGCTTTCGTTCCTCTGCTTCCGCTTTCGCTATCGATTCGTCTATTTGGCTCTCAGCAAGTGTAGAAATATCGATATCCACATTCACTGTCACTTCTGAATCCTGTGATGAACGACTGCGTGCAGCAGACTTTGTATCGATTTTTTTCAGCGCAGTTATTTGCTTTTCGACGCTGTCCAATTCGGATTCCAATCGTTCTACCTCAATCTCCGTCTCAGTTTTTTGCTTCTCCAGATCTTCCGTATCGTAGGAGTATAACGGTACACCTGCTGTAATAATCTCGCCTTCCTTCACATAAATAGAAGCCATTTCTCCTTGGTCTTCATCAAAGTATACATAATGCTCACTCTCCGGCAACGCCACCCCTTCTGTTTCGAAGGTTTGTGTCACATCCCCATTTACGATTCTCGTCCACTCATTAATGTATACCGTTCTTTCAGCCTTGCTGTCTTCCTTCAACAAGAGATACAAATTCACTCCTATAAAAAAGATGACTGCAGATGCCGCTATGTAGTAACTTTTCTTTTTCAACATGTGCCGTCCTCCTTAGAAGAAAATCCCGATTTTGATATACGATAACAAGCCCGCGCCAACCCAATAAAACAGAAATAAAAAGGCAATAACAATCAGCAATGTTTTTCTGCTGATTTCCGAAAGCTTCTTCAAATAATGATAAGACAAGACAAACATGCCGATTCTCAGTAATGTAATCTGACTTAAAAAATGGATAAAAACCTCGCTGTCCGATATGTACTGCGCAACAATGCCAAGAGATAAAATATTGGATGTATCGCCAATATCCATCGATATATACATCGGAATCTGCAACGCTTTTTCTGCTAAAAACAAAATAAAAATGCTCATTTGTACAATAACAATTCGTTGAAAATCTACTTGCAGAAATGACCAATAATACAAAGAACTCAGAAAAATAAAAATGCATGCCACAACGGCACCAGCTAATAAACTGCCAATTAAAAATAGTTGGCTCCTTGCAAGCCACGCTTCCTTATTTACACTGATTAATTCTTTGGACAATGATTCTGTTCCGACACCAAAGAATGAATTAACCGCATATAAAAGAACGCTGACAGCAAATAGGATAAAAATGTGAAGCTTATAACGACTATAGCCTTCAGCAAGTTTCAATTGATCACTGTATTCATTCGGCTTCATGATTCCTCTCAGAGGCCTAATTTGCAAATTCATGTTTTGTCCCCTTTCCCCCGCTATCAATATAAGACTACCAAATATGTAATTTTTTTGAAACATTTTAATAGTTAGTTAATTATTATTTTAAAGGATTTTTTATAAATAACAACGACAAAAAAGGCCGGGATTCTCCCGACCTTTCTATTTAATGATGCCAACGACATCTAAGAACACAATAATGATGACAAGCGGAATCACATATCTGACAAGATAGTACCAAACATTAAAGATTGTTTTGCCGAATCTTGAGCCTTCCAATAGCTCCGCCTGCAGAACAGTCTTTTTGATTTTTAACGGAACAAAAATAGCAATTAACAAAGCACCAAGTGGTAATAAGATGTTACTCACCAAATAGTCCGCTGCATCAAAGATGTTCAAATCGAAAATCAAGATATGACTTAACGAACTATAAGACAATGCCGATGGTACACCTACTATGAAAATCAATGCACCTATGATCAAGGAATACTTACGACGCTTATCTTCATTATCTTTAATAATAGAAGCAACAATAATTTCAAGCATCGAAAACGCTGATGTTAAAGTAGCAAACAAGAATAAAGCCAAGAAGCATACTAAGAAAAATTCCCCGAAGAAAATATGTTCAAATACCGAAGGAAGAACAACAAACAACAATCCAGGTCCTTCAGCTGGTTCAAGTCCCAATGAAAATACAGCCGGGAAAATCGCCAATCCTGCCAGCAATGCAATAACCAAGTTCATTGAAACGATGGAAATCGCTGGCTGAATTAGGTTTGACCTTCTCGGTAAGTACGAGCTGTATGTTACCATTACCGAAACGCCGACACTTAAAGAGAAGAATGATTGCCCTAAAGCAAATAATATATCCTCAGATTCAATCTTTGAAAAATCAGGAGAAAGGAAGAATTTCACTCCTTCTATTGCATTATCCAATGTCAATGAACGAACAATCAGTACGACAAACAGAATGAATAAAGCCGGCATCAAAACTTTTGTTGCCTTTTCAATCCCCTGCTGAACACCCTTTGCAACAACATATACTGTAATCAGCAAGAAAACGCCTTGTGCAAGAACCGTCAAGCCCGGGTTGCTAATTGTCTCATTGAACACTTGGCTATATTGAGCAGAATCGTAAATAATTCCTCCAAACAGACCTTTCACAAAATAAATAACAATCCAACCGCCGATAACACTATAAAATGATAGCAATAAGAAACTTGTAAAAACGCCTATCTTACCAATCCAATGCCATTTCGTATTCGGTGCCAATGCTCTGTAGGCACTGATTGCTTCCTTTTGTGTACTTTTTCCGATAACAAACTCCGCTAAAAGCAACGGAAATCCGATCAGCAATGAA
Source organism: Bacillus sp. (in: firmicutes) (assembly GCA_051893475.1). Lineage (GTDB taxonomy): Bacteria > Bacillota > Bacilli > Bacillales > DSM-1321 > Bacillus_AD. The sequence goes on from JBJFHH010000067.1 coordinate 20,244, forward strand.
AACAGAATAAAAAGCATAAAAAAGGCTCCGCCACCGCTGACGCCCGTTACATAAGGAAGCTTCCAAATCGCTCCGATCCCTATCGCCGAGCCTGCCGCTGCCAATATAAAGCCAATTTTTGATGACCATTGCTCATGTTGCTGCATATCGTTCAACTCCTATCTCTTCTTTTAAAGCCTTTTTCAGCAAATAAACAAAAAAACCACATCTCTATCCAAAAGATAGGGACGTGGTTTAGCACGCGGTACCACCCTAATTGAAAACGAATCATCGCTTTCCACTTAGTGAGAAAATAACGGTTTCACACCGTCCTTATCGTGCAATACTGTCTAATTGCTTCCAAAGGAGAGCTCCAAGGATGAAATTCACCAAATCTTTGTATCAGTTTTCACCAACCACTGATTCTCTATACTAACAGGGAGACCGGCTTACTATAAACTCTTCAACGCTCAATCAATATTTTATAATAATACTCGAAATTATATTATCATAACACCAAAAGGTCAAGTCCACTTTTTCAACTTTCTTCTTTCCACCTTCTATCCAACCATAATATTAATATCTCAATATACTAAAAAAACTTATCAGGATACGATATAAAATTTCTTTATTCATGGCAGCCGGTCTTGCTGCATTCTTCACAGGTGTTACAGAACCGATTGAATTTGCCTTTATGTTTGTAGCCCAGCTCTTTACTTTGTACATAATGTAGTATCTGTTGATAATTGCATCACTCGTCTAAGAGTAGAAGTCAAAGATATGAACATTGTTAATCAAGATAAAATTAAAGCAACCTGCATTCCAGGCATCAACATCGTCGAAAAAAATAGCATTCAAGTGATTGTCGGTACACAAGTACAATTTGTAGCCGATGAAATCACTAAAGTACGCAAATAAAGATCCAGTTGTAACCCTTTATAGAAATTTCTATAAAGGGTACTTCGTCATAATTACACTGATAATTCAGAATATAAACTTCCAATTTTTCCAAACAAATAGTACACTACAACTATCATATTTTTAGGAGGGTGTTTCAATGAATCATAGCGAATATTTGCAAAAGACGATCGAACTGGCTAACGAAAGCATAGAAAACGGCGGAGGACCCTTCGCAGCAATTGTAGTAGATCCATTCGGTAACATCATCGGTGTTGGTCAAAATTCGGTTACTAAAAATACAGACCCTACAGCACATGCTGAGGTAGAAGCCATTCGTGATGCCTGTAAAAAACGAGACAGCTTTCAATTGGATGATTGTACGCTCTACACAAGCTGTGAACCTTGTCCGATGTGCTTAGGCGCTATTTATTGGGCAAGGCCGGTAAAAGTATATTATGCCGCTACGAAGACAGATGCAGCTACTGTAGGATTTGATGATGCGTTCATTTATGATGAAATTCAGAAATACCATGATTCCAGAAGCATACCTTTTATCGCTTTGCCTCTTGAAACAAAAAATACACCCTTTGAGAAGTGGGCATTTTATGAATCTAAAATAAACTACTAAACAATAACCCACACTGCATTTACACAGTGTGGGCATTCAAACCTTTATATGCTTGTTACCAGTGACGACTTGCACCACCGCCGCCGGACGAACCTCCTCCTCCGCCTCGGTGACCGCCACCACCACCGCCGTGACCGCCGCCATTACCTCCTCTAGCCAAAATAATGAGCAAGATTCGCGTCAGCGCACCTCCGAAAAACAACATATCGACAATGACAACAATCACAATAACAACACCAATAAGTATGAGCCATAACGGATTATCTCCTTGTTCCTCATACGGAACCGTATCCACCTGTTCACCGTCCCAATTGTATTCTGTTGCTACATCATTGTACAAAACCTTATATGTTTCGATAATCGCTTGATCGTACTGTCCGTCCTGTAAGTAAGGAATGGTGTATTCATCCAGAATTCTGCCCACTTTCCCATCCGGAAGCGCTCCTTCAAGACCATAGCCTACCTCAATCCGAACCGCCTGATCGTCTACAGCAATAACAAGCAGCACACCGTTATCCTCTTCCTCGCTACCAATACCATATTCACGAAAAGCTTCATTTGAATACTCTTCGATTGACGTGCCGTCTAAAGTATCCACCGTCAAGACCGCTACTTGCGCAGTAGTAGCATCCTCTAGGTTCCTTCCCAGTTGATTCAGCTCTGCTTTTTGCTCGGAAGAAAGCAGACCGGCAAAGTCCTGAACATATATATCTCCTGCAGGATCAGGTATATCCGCCTTTGCCTCCGCCATTAAAGGAAACATATTCAGAAAGAGAAGGAATGCTGCTATCCATTTGAAAGCAGCCTTTTTCATCATTCATCTGTCTCCCCAAAATCAACAGTTGGCGCTTCTTCAGCCCCTTCGCTCGCTTTGAAATATTCTTTTTCATCAAAGCCGAAAACTCTCGCTACGATTGAGCCCGGAAAACGTTTCACATTGCGATTATAAGTAGAAACGGCATCATTATAATCCTTACGGGCCACAGCAATCCGGTTTTCAGTCCCGGAAAGCTCATCCATTAACTGCTGGAATGTTTCATTAGATTTCAAATCCGGATAATTTTCGACTACGACCAATAATCGATTTAAAGCCGTTGTCAGTTCATCATCAGCCGTTGCCTGATCTCCCGGTGTTTGCGCACCAGCCAAATTAGCGCGCGCATCAGAAATGCTTTGAATAACTTCTTGCTCCTGACTTGCATACCCTTTAACTGTGTTGACCAAATTAGGAATTAAGTCCAATCTGCGCTGCAGCTGATTCTCGATTTGCGCATACGCTTGATCGACATCTTCCTCTTTATTCACCAACCCATTATAGCTAGGTATAATCGTCACTGCCAAAATAATGATGACTGCTAAAATACCTATAAGCCAACCATATTTCTTCAAAAAAACACCTCATTTTATTAAATTCAATATACTTTTATTATTACACTAATTATAGAAAGAGAAAACCTGTTACATTCCACTATATTAACAACAAATGATTACAGAACCTAAAAAAGCCCGCAATAAGCGGACTTTTTCCTTACTATTTCCTATGCATCTTAAACTCTAAAAACAGCTCACTGTAGCGGGCCAGCATCACTTTGCCCAAGTTATCGTACACTTCAAGCTTCGCTGTAAGCTCCGGACTTGGATAGAAACGCTCGTCTGTGACCACTTCTTCATCCATGTACTCAAATGCTCCGATGTTTGGCGTTGAATATCCAACATAATCCGCATTTTGCGCAGCATTTTCCGGGTCCAGCATGAAGTTAATAAAAGCATGTGCTCCTTCTACATTAGTAGCGTCTTTCGGAATGACAAAGTTATCAAACCAAAGGTTAGAACCTTCGCTCGGAACTACATAATCCAAATTCTCATTCTGCCACATAATATCAGCAGCGTCACCGGACCATACGACACCGATGGATGCTTCTTCATTAGCCAGCAACATTTTGATTTCATCGCCAACAATCGCTTTAATATTCGGAGTCAATGTATCAAGCTTTTCTTTTGCTTCTATCAGCTGTGAATCATCTCTGCTGTTCAATGAATAACCTAAGGAATTCAGTCCCATCCCCATTACCTCACGGGCACCGTCAACGAGAAGAATCTGATTTTCTAAATCCTCGGCCCACAAGTCATTCCAGCTTTCAAATGTTCTTCCTTCCAGCAACTTCGTATTATAGACAATCCCTACTGTCCCCCAGAAATAAGGAATAGAATATTTATTGCCTGGATCAAAAGATAAATCCATGAAGCGCTCATCAATATACTGCAGATTCGGAAGCTGGCTTTGATCGATTTCTTGCAGTAAATCATCTTCCACCATTTTTTGAATTGCATACTCAGAAGGAACAACGACATCATAATTCGTTCCGCCCTGATTGATTTTTGTAATCATCGCTTCATTCGAATCAAAAGTGGAGTAAATGACTTTATACCCCGTCTCTTCTTCAAACTTAGCGACCAGTTCCTCATCTATATAATCGCCCCAGTTGTACACAGAAATCGTTTTATCGCCTGAGTAACCTTCTGAAGCATTCAATTCTTTAATCCAAAATAATAGAGCAAAGGAAACGACAAATACAGCAACAAATGCTCTCGTCAATTGTTTCATTTTTTCAGGCTCGCTCCTTTCGCTCGAGTATTGCGTTGGCTAATGAAGTAGTAACCAACCACAATTAACATTGTAAACAGGAAGAGCAATGTCGATAAGGCATTAATATGCAGTGAAACACCTTGGCGAGCTAATGAATAAATTTCTACAGACAAAGTGGAGAAACCATTTCCTGTCACGAAAAATGTTACCGCAAAATCATCCAGAGAGTATGTTAAAGCCATAAAAAATCCGGCAAAAATCCCAGGCGTGATATATGGAATGATTACTTTTCGTACCACTTCAAGCTTGCTTGCCCCTAAATCCAGAGCAGCATCCACCAATGTCGGACTCATTTCCTGCAATTTCGGAAGCACCATGATGACAACAATCGGAATGCCAAACGCAATATGCGAAAGCAATACAGAAGTGAAACCAAGCTTAATGCCAATCATCGTAAACAAGATTAAGAAAGAAGCACCGATAATAACATCCGGGCTGACAATTAATACGTTATTTAATGACAGCAATGTGTTTTTCGCTTGCTTTCGCTTCATATACATAATCGACATAGCGCCTAAAACACCTATGATTGTCGCAATCGCTGCCGATAGCAAAGCAATAACAATTGTATTTAAAACAATAATGAATAATCGCGTATCTTGCATAACTTCACGATAATAATCCAGCGTAAATCCTTCAAAGCCGGTCATAGTGCCGCCGCTATTGAAAGAGTAGAATATCAAATAAAAAATCGGCGCATATAAAATGATGAAAACAATCGCTAAATAAATCGTCGAAAGCTTATTATTTCTTTTCACTTCTTATACCTCGCTTTCGAGTTCCTGTAAGGGCCATAATGATGAACATTGTAATAATCAAGAACACGGCAATCGTAGAACCCATTCCCCAGTCTTCTGTAATTAAGAAATGCTGTTCAATCGCTGTTCCTAGTGTAATAACCCGATTTCCCGCAATAAGACGTGTCAGCATGAACAGTGACAATGCAGGGATGAATACTGTTTGACATCCCGCTTTCACGCCATCAAGCGTTAACGGGAAAATAACGCGAGAAAATGTTGTCCAACTGGAAGCGCCTAAGTCATTAGATGCATCGACCAGTGATGGATTCAATTTCTCAAGTGCATTAAAGATTGGTAAAATCATAAACGGAATAAAGATATATACGGATACGAATACAAAACTGAAGTCCGTAAACAGCAGCTGTTTTTCTCCGCCCATCACCGACAAGAAGGCATTAACCGGACCGTGTGCGCCAAAGATTCCAATGAACGCGTAGGCTTTCAATAATAAATTAATCCATGATGGCACAATAATTAATAATAACCATAATCGCTTATGCTTTGTTTTTGTCAGCAAGTATGCCGCCGGATAAGCAACCAGCAAAGCAAATGCGGTTATCAGAAAAGCATACCAGAAGGAACTCAGCGTCATCATCATATAAATAGGCGTAAAAAACTTCTGATAGTTGACCAATGAAAAATTCCCTTCAATATCAATGAAGGAATAATAAACCACTAGCGCAATCGGCGCAACAACAAATAAGAGCATCCATACATAGTACGGAATCGCATATAATTTTCTGCTATTCTTCATGGTCAGCCTCTTCATACGCCTCTAAGCGCGCATCAAATTCTTCCTCTGTTTCGCCCGGCACCATGACATGAATCGCTTCCGGATCAAAGTATAAACCAATTTTATCTCCCACAGTCGCTCTCTTCGTTGAATGAACAAGCCACTCATTTCCGTCCTCATCGTAGCAAGAAATCTCATAATGCACGCCGCGGAACAGTTGCGTATCTACTGTTACTAAAAGCTTCCCTTTATCAGGAGCTACAATCTCCAAATCCTCAGGTCGGATGACAATTTCAATTGCTGCGTTCGGCTTTAATCCTCCGTCCACACATTCAAATTGTTTTCCTGTGAATTCCACTAAATAATCCTCGAGCATACGTCCTTTTACAATATTGGATTCACCGATGAAATCCGCAACAAAACGATTGACCGGCTCATCATAAATATCAAGCGGAGTACCGCTTTGCTCGATGTTGCCGTTATTTAAAACAAATATTTCATCACTCATAGCCAACGCTTCTTCTTGATCATGCGTAACAAAAATAAACGTGATGCCCAAACGGCGCTGAAGCTCGCGAAGCTCATACTGCATCTCGGTACGAAGCTTTAAATCCAGTGCCGATAAAGGCTCATCCAGCAAAATCACTTCCGGTTCATTGACAATCGCTCTCGCAATCGCGACACGTTGACGCTGACCGCCTGACATGTCAGTAATCTCCCGATTTTCATAACCTGCCAGGTTTACGAAACGAAGTGCTTCTTTTACCTTTAGATCGATTTCATTGTTTTTCATTTTTTTAATGCGCAAACCAAATGCGACATTTTCATATACATTTAAATGCGGAAACAGCGCGTAATCTTGGAATACAGTGTTCACTTGGCGCTTATTGGCCGGAATTTCGTTAACAAGCTTATCATCGATATAAATATTTCCTTGAGTCGGGCTGATAAATCCGGCAATCAATCGTAGAATCGTTGTTTTTCCGCATCCTGATGGACCTAAAAGCGTATAAAATTTCCCTCTTTGAATTTCAAAGCTGACATTATTCAATACAGCCGGATCATCATCGTATTGCTGTGTAACGCCTTCAAATCGAATTATCGTTTGTTCTGTCATTTTCTTCTCCTTTTCACGGCTTCCCCATGATTATGATTTATTTACTGTTCTGTTATAGGTAAGAATCTGTCGCTACTAATAAAAGCTGTGAAATACCTTTATGTCCGTTAATAATCTGATGCTGATCGGAGGCACTAAAATATATGGACTCGCCTTCTTTTGCATAGTATTCTCTTCTTCCCAAATTTACTTTTATCTTTCCTTTTAAAACGTAACCAAATGTCTCTGACAAGGATGGCTCAAAGGTTTTAAATTCCCCGAATTGCTCAAATGTAATAATAATCGGCTCCATTTCTTTTTCATTCGATTCGGGTACCAGCCATTGAATTTGATAACCACGCTCTTCATCAATAAAATCTGTCTGATCCTCTTCACCATAAACAACCTTTTGTATACGATCCTCTTCATTAAAGAATTCCTTCGGTGAACAACCAAGTACCTCTAGTATATTAAAAAAGGTTTCAATTGACGGCGAACTTAAATCGCGCTCAAGCTGCGAAATATAGCCCTTGCTCAAATCTGTCCTCTCGCCCAATTCTTCCTGAGTTAACCCTTTTTTCAAGCGCAAGTTCTTAATTTTCTTTCCGATTTGCATGATTAATTAACCTCAATCGTGTTTAATATCAGTAAACTCTCAATGAATAAAGTTTACTAAAACCTTACTTTAAGTTTACTTTTAACATTAGATATTATACAAGGTTTATATAAAACTTCAAGAAAAAAATCTTGAGTTTTGTCATTTTTTCTGCACATTTTTTTCAACTTAATATGCCTAAATAATCATAAAAAAAATAACATTTCGATAAAGATGTTTTTTCAATATCAGCTTTTCGGGTATAGAGTGTTAAATGTAAAAGGAGGAAATAATATGAAGACATTAATTGCCTATGCATCCAAGAGCGGAACAACTGCAAAATGCACGCAAATATTAAAACAAAAGTTAACAGACACGGATGTCGTTAATTTGCAAACAGAATCAGTTGGCCTCTCCGGCTACGATACCATCATTATTGGAGGAGCCATCCGCTACGGCCGAATCAACAAAAAAGTCCATCAATTTGTGGAAGAACACTTATTCGAACTTCTTCAAAAGGATGTTGCACTGTTTATCTGCTGCGGCTTCTCGGAACAGATGGAGCAGCATTTCACTGACAATTTCCCTAAGGAGTTGTTGGAGCATGCTTTTCTAAAAGAGAACTTTGGCGGAGAACTCAACCCAGAATCACTTGGATTTTTCGAAAAAATAATCGCAAAAATGGCGATGCGCGCAGCAAAAACAGAAGAGCAACCTAAAATATTGCTTGACCATATTGACCATTTTGCGCATGAAATTCAAGTACACACGCATTAAATAGAAAACCGTCGTTACCGGTCCTTTTTCACATATACTTTATCAACAAAAAAGGCATGTCAACGAATTGACATGCCTTCTAATCATTATTTTAATTCAGCGAGAATTTCTTCAATTTTGGCTAGCTCAGATTGTAAGCCTCCTCCGCTTAAGTACCAAAGCGGACCATCTAAGTATACGATATTACCATTTTCGAAAGCTGTTGTTTTCTTGATGATGTCATTTTCCATATCAGCTTCGATATTAGATTCGCCGCCAGTAGCTGCTGTACGGTCGATTACGAATAATACTTGTGGATTAAACTCTAAAATTGCTTCGAAGCCAAAGTTAGAACCGTGAGAAGAAGCTTCAATATCTTCTGTTACAGGTACAAATCCATAAATGTCATAAATATAACCGAAACGAGAGTTTGTTGAGAAACCTGATAATTTACCTTCATTGTACATTGTTACTAAAACATTATCATAGTTGCCAGCTAAAGTTTTTACTTCTTCAATCGCAGATTCGATTTTCGCGATGTGCTCTGCAGCTTCATCTTCTTTATCGAACATTGTCGCCGCTACATCAACAGATTTCAAGAATGTGTTCCAGTAGTCATCTTGTGAAGTACCTACAAAAACAACTGGAGCGATTTCAGATAATTGCTCATAGAATGGAGCCTGACGACCAGAGATAAAGATTACATCTGGAGCAAGTTCTGCAATATCTTCTAATAAAGGCTCTTTTAAGCTACCAACACTAGCATACTCATCGCTTGCGTACTCAGATAAGTGAGCTGGCAAGCTAGAATCTTTCGCTAAACCAACAACACCTTCTACACCAAGTGTATTAAGTGTATCTAGGAAACCATAGTCAAATACAACGATTTTTTCAGGCATTGTTTCGAAAGTAACATCTTCATAAGTAATTGTGCCTGCTTCTTCACTTTCAGTTGAAGCAATCGTTGAAGAAATTGTTAATGGATATGCTGAACTTTCAGCTTCAGCTGAAGTTTGTTCTGCTTTGTTTGTATCTGTTTTTTCTGATTCACTTGATGTATCATCAGAACCACATGCCGCAAGTAGGAATACTAACGACAACACAAGTGTGAATAATTGCCATTTTTTCATCTGTCTTTCTCTCCTTTTATCTCTAATGAGAATTAAAATATACACAAATGCGACAGCCGTTTTGTTCTTGTACAGGGATGTTCATATCATAGATGTCCCGGAGTGCATCTGAATTAATAATGTCATGCGTCGGTCCGTTTTTGACGACCTTACCGTCTTTCAAAGCGACGATGCGATCGGAATAAACCGAAGCGAAGTTAATATCGTGAAGCACGATAATAACGGTTTTGCCCAATTCATCTACAAGCTTGCGCAAAATTTTCATAATTTGGACGGAATGTTTCATGTCCAAATTGTTCAGCGGCTCATCCAGCAATACATAATCTGTATCCTGTGCAATTACCATCGCAATGAAAGCCCGCTGTTTTTGTCCTCCGGATAATTCATCTAAAAACTTATCTTGCATATCCGTCAGATTCATATATTCGATTGCTTGATCGACAAATTGTTCATCCTCTGCCGTCAAGCGACCTTTTGAATATGGATAACGTCCAAATGATACAAGCTCGCGTATTGTCAATCGAACATTAATATAGTTCGATTGCTTCAAAATCGAAACACGCTTAGCAAAGTCATCAGACTTCCATTTCTTAACACTATTTTTATCCAACAAAACTTCTCCTGTATCTGCATTCAGCAAACGACTGACCATTGAAAGAAGCGTTGATTTACCGGCACCGTTCGGACCGATAAAAGACGTAATCGTCCCCGGCTCAATCGTTACCGTAACATCCTCCACGACAGCCTTTTTTCCAAATCTCTTTGTAAGACCTTTGATTTCGATCATTTCGCTGCCCTACTTTCCTTTAATAATAAATAGATAAAGTAAATACCGCCGACAAAGTTGATGATGACACTTAACGTTGTACTCAACTCAAAAACATGCTCAACAAGGAATTGCCCGCCAACTAAAGCGATTACACTAATCAATCCGGCACCGACAATTAAAACGGAGTGCCTGTATGTCACCAAAAATTGATAAGATAGGTTCGCAACAATTAAACCTAAAAACGTAATCGGGCCGACAAGCGCAGTCGATGTCGCAATCAACACAGAAGATAAAATTAATACATTCATCACGAGACGATCGTAATTGATGCCAAGGTTAATCGCATTTTCACGACCTAGTGACATGACATCCAGCTGTCGCATAATACGGGAACCGTATATAAAAGCAACAAGCAAAATCGCCATCGCAACATATAGCAAATCAGCATTTACACTGGTGAAGCTCGCAAACAATCGCGTCTGCAAACTTAAATATTCAACGGGATCAATCAGTACTTGTAAAAATGACACAAGACTGCCAAGCAAAGTACCTAAAATCATCCCGATCAATAACAATAAATAAATCGGATATTTATCTGCTCTGAATAAGAAGCGATATAGCAATAGCGCAAATAAAACCATAGCGGCAATCGATAAGCCGAAATTCAAATACTTGTTCAATACCCAGATTGATAGAGATCCGGCAAAGAAGTAAATCACCGTTTGCACAACTTCATACATTGAATCAAGCCCCATTACAGAAGGCGTCAATATCCGGTTGCGGGTAATGGTCTGAAATACGACCGTTGAATAGGCAATCGCAAAACCTGTTATAACCATCGCGCCGACACGAATCATTCGTCTCGGAAATGCATAATCAAAACCGCCTTTAATATCATAAAATCCGTATAATAAAATACAGATGATAGCCAACACTGCTAAAAGAATAAGCTTAATACTATTTCGCATATGCTCTCCCCCTAAACAACATAATTAAGAAGATCGCACTGCCGATTACTGCCACAGTCACATTCACCGGAATCTCATACGGGTGTACAATGATGCGTCCGATAATATCGCAAACCAGCAAAAATACAACACCCAAAACCGCGGTGTGCGGAATCGTTTTCCGCAAGTTATCCCCCATATAAAGCGAAACGATATTCGGTACAATAAGACCTAAGAATGGAATGACGCCGACAGTCAATACGACTGTAGTAGCGATGATTGCTACAAGCACCAGACCTGTATTCAATACAACCTTGTAGCTTAAACCTAAGTTTTTGGCGAATTCCTCACCCATTCCAGCTACAGTAAATTTATTTGCATAAAGGTATGCTAAAATAACGGCCGGCACACTTAAGTACAACAGCTCATAGCGCCCCGCAATTACAAGTGTGAAACTTCCCATTAACCACGACGAAATATTTTGAATAATATCAGCCTCATAAGCAAAAAAGGTCGTAATAGATGACAAAATATTACCGTACATAATCCCGATTAACGGTACAAAAATAACATCTTTAAATTTAATGCGGTCCAAAATCTTCATAAATACCATTGTTCCCGCTAGAGCAAACGCAAAGCTGAATATCACTTGCTGTGTATACGTTACATTCGTAAAGAACAGCATAGAGATCATAATTCCCATTTTAGCCGCATCCAATGTTCCCGCCGTTGTCGGGGAAACAAACTTATTCCGACTCAAACTTTGCATGATTAAACCGGCAATACTCATTCCGGCACCTGCCAAAATAATCGCGATGAGACGAGGCACCCGACTGACTAAGAATATTTGCATTTTATCGGAATCCCAATCAAGCAAGTCGCTTACTTTAATATCTATAGCACCAATAAATAGCGATATAAATGACAGCACTACTGCTGCAATCATTAACATCCATAATCTCATATGTAATCCCCATAACTTGTATATTCTCAGCATGTTTAGAAAGGAAAACCATTCCCTTACTTGCTTAACGACCATCTATAAATCTTGTATTCCCATCAACAATGATAATGATTATCAGTAGCATTTGTCAACGTATTTCCACTATTTTTTTAAAAAAATAATTTTTCTAATAAATCTATATGTATTTATTTGATTGATCGAATTATTCTTATGATGCATATCATATAGCATCCTCTCTTAAACCGACATTAAGTTCCAATAAATAATAAGAATGTAAAATAAAGTAATAATTTCAGAAGGAATTACATACCAAAGCTTCGAATATATTGTGACAATAGATTATTGAATTACTATTCATTTTCTATTAATAATTACTAGAATGGAGGTTTTATATGAAAGAATTCTCTTCTTCAGCTTCTGGGAAAAAGGGGATGCGTATTGCACTGATTGCTGTCTTATTAGTGCCATTTATCTATGCAGCCATCATACTGACAGCGTCTTGGGGCCCATACGACAATCTCTCGAATCTCCCGGTTGCTGTTGTCAATGAAGACAAAGGTGCAATGTCAGGATCTGACCCGATTAATGCCGGCGATGACTTAGTCGCACAGCTGAAGGAAAGTATGTCATTAGGATTTGAATTCGTCAGTAAAGAAGAGGCTGAAAAGGGATTAGAAGATTTGAAGTATTATATGGTCATTGAAATTCCTGAAGATTTTTCAGAGAATATCACAACCGTTCTTACTGATAATCCGACAGTGCCACAACTGAAGTATACAAAAAATGAAGGCTTGCACTTCATGGCCTCTCAAGTCGCTAATACCGCCATAAATCAAATTCGCGAACAATTATCAGCAAAAATCTCCGAAACATATGCCGAAAATTTATTTTCACAACTAAATGAAATCGCCTCCGGATTCGAAGAAGGAGCAGCAGGATCCAGTCAAATTAACGACGGAGCCACCAAGCTTAAAGACGGTACAAGCACTATCTTGGAATCATTGCAAACGAAAGCGCCAGATATCAGCAGACTTGCCGAAGGCTCTCTTCAAGCAAAAAATGGGACAGATCAACTTTTAAGAGCTTTGAGAAATGGAAGCGCTAACGTAAATAAGTTAGCGGAAGGTTCCAAGCAATTGGCTGCCGGCGGCAATACACTGGCCAATGGCGCTAAATCATTGGCTAACGGTGCCGGCACTTTCGCTGATGGCGCTGACACATTCTCTAATGGAGCTAGTTCGTACGCTGCTGGGACTAAAACTTTCAGCGCAGGAGCTAACCAATTTGTTGTTGGCGCAAGTTCTTATGCTGCTGGCACAAAAGATTTCAGTAACGGAGCCGGCCAATTTGTTGTTGGCGCAAGTTCTTATGTTTCCGGTACAAAAGAATTCAGTGCTGGCGCAAACCAATTCGCAGCTGGTGCTAACGAATTTGTAGCTGGATCACAGAGAGTTGCAACCGGAGCCAATTCTTTAAAAGATGGAGCCAACGAAGTACTAGATGGGCTAAAAAAAGCTCAATCAGGCAGCCAATCTTTATCTTCTGCTCTTGATCAACTCGCACCAGGAAGCAAGCAAGTTGCAGGTGGAGCTGGTGCCATTTCTGATGGCGCTGGACAACTTTCATCAGCTGCCAGTCAATTGTCAGCCGCCTTGCAGCAACTAGCTGCTTCAAATCCTGAAAATCCCGAACTAACAGCACAACTCACACAATTAGCTTCAAACAGCAGTAACCTCGCAGCACAACTTAGTAATCTATCATCAAAATCTAAAGAATTAGTAACTGGAGCTAATCAAGTTGCAGGTGGTTTAGAACAAGCTTCACCAGGGGCGAAAACATTAACCGACGGGCTGAATAAACTAGTTGCGGGGCAAACAACTCTTTCTCAAGGAGCAGCGCAATTAGCGCAAGGTTCCAGCGCATTACAGTCTGGCGCTACTCAGTTAGGAAGTGCAGCTTCACAATTAAAGAGCGGTGCGGATGGATTAGGTACCGGAACAAGTCAATTGGCAGCTGGCGCTGAGAAGCTGAAACCAGGATACTCCCAATTAGCAGCTGGAGCCGATCAGCTTTCTGTCGGCGCTGAGCAACTCAAACCAGGATCTTCTCAATTAGCTGCTGGGGCTGGACAACTTTCTGCTGGCGCTGCGCAACTGAAACCAGGGGCTTCTCAATTGCTTGCAGGTTCAAGCCAGTTGTCATCCGGGGCCGACACATTCTCTGCCGGAGCTAAAGCGGTCGCTGATGGAAACGCTTCCTTGAATAGCTCATGGGGTACAATAGTAAGCTCAGTCGCTACTCTGAACAATGGTCTGACACAAATCAGCAACGGTAACCAAACGGTTAAAGAAGGTTGGGCAACCTTGACAGACGGCGTTGAACAAGTGGATGACGGAATCGGACAAATTGAAGACGGCAGCGAAGAATTGGCTTCGGGTCTGCAAGGAGGCGCTGACCAAGTTGGTGCTATTCAAGTAAATGACGCGAATATTGCACAATTTGCTTCTCCTGTCGCACTTGCCGGAGAAACCGTCAATGAGTTCCCTCTTTACCGTTATGCAAATGCACCTTATGTTCTGTCACTCGGACTATTTGTCGGTGCGCTGATTCTGACTATCTTTATGGAAACTCGCAGACCGGAGGAATATAGCGGATCTGCATTCGCTTGGTATGGTGCACAGTTTGCCAAAATGGCCGGATTTGCTGGAATTCAAGCTGTAATTATGAGTGTATTCTCGTTATTCTTCCTTGATATCGGTGCATGGAATAGTATATTACTTGTACTATTTGCCGTCATCGCCAGCGTCACTTTCTTAGCCATTGCCTACTTCTTGGTCGCTGTTGCCGGCAATATCGGCCGATTCATCGCTGTTGCATTCCTTGTCCTTCAACTTTCTACAACAGGATCGAGTCTGCCAGTCGATATGCTGCCTGAAGGACTGCGCAACTTGAGCAACTTCCTGCCGATGCGCTACTCCATTGATGGCTTCAGAGGCTTAATATCATTGGATGATACCGGCTTCGCTTGGAGCAGCATCTTGACTCTTGGTGTTTTCTTACTTGCAGCTGTAGCGCTTATCGCTATCACAGCAGTCTTAAAGAACAGAAGTTCATCCACTGATACAACATTTGAAGCGTAATTCAAAAGCGGAAGCATCCGTTTAGCACCGTATGAACTGGAGACCGCCGACTGAGATATAGGAAACACGAAGAACGGCATTGATTCGATGTTGACTTATCGCAGGGAGGTTGCCGAAGTTCACTGGGTGCTGGGCGCTGAAGCTGGACGTAGATTCATACAGTTCAACCTTCACACAATGGATGATTTATAAATTCTTTCGTAAATTCAAAAGGTCCCCTGATTACTGCAATCAGGAGACCTTTTTCTTCTATTCTATTTCTGCTTATAGAGCCAAACCTTTTTGTCCTCTTCCTCCCATCCTTGTTTCGTATCCAAAAAATAACGATAATATTGCACCGCTCTTTCATATCTGCCATGTTCAAAGCACTCATTGGCATAATAAAATAAATCACGAGGACTCAGCTCTTCCCCCTTTTCAATCACCCCTTCATATATGCAGGCTTACCAAGGTTTTATGCTTCACTGTCGCTTACTGCTTTCTCCGGAGTTTTTATAATTTCGATAAAAATAAAAATAGCTGTTAAAATGTGCATAATCATTCCGACAATTGGAATCCAACCAACGCACGAAGACACAATACCAAAAATGTTTCCGTATGCATATACACCATACTGATAGCTGAATACGACAATAATAATATGAAGAATTAATAAAAATAACAGTGGTGTCCAATTCAGACTGAGAATAATTGTTCCCCCTAGTATCGGTATACCGAAGAAAGCCTCTAAACCGCCGCTGATATACTTCATCATTCTCACTGTTTCCGGATTCATACTGATCTTCCTTTCTTCCATCCGTCATATAAAAACTGCTATTTATTATTTAGCTCCTTCTTTGCACGCTAAAACGTTATTAATTGAAATAATTCCATTTCATTCAAGACAAAATTGCCTTTATTTCTTCACATATTGAAAAGAACCATCCTATAAAATGAATTCATAGCCACTTTCTTTTTAGGAGGATAAACAATGATTAAATTCGGTGTCATAGGAACGAATTGGATTACAGATAAATTTCTAAATGCAGCCAAAGGATTGGAAGATTTCTGCTTAACAGCGGTTTATTCAAGAACAGAAGAGACGGCAAGAGAATTTGCCAACGCTCACGGCGCTTCCTACATTTTTACCGATATCGAGGAAATGCTGAAAAGCGATGCAATTGATGCTGTCTATATTGCCAGCCCTAATTCCCTTCATGCATCTCAAGCCATTCTTTGCATGAACTACGGCAAACATGTATTATGCGAAAAACCGCTCGCCTCAAACAGAGCAGAAGTCGAGGCGATGATTACAACAGCCAAGCAAAATAATGTCTTGCTTATGGAAGCAATGAAATCGACTTGTATCCCGAGCTTTCTTGCCATTAAAGAACATTTGAATGAAATTGGTCCAATCCGCCGTTATTTCGCAAGCTTCTGCCAATATTCATCCCGTTATGATGCATATAAAAACGGCAATATTTTAAATGCTTTCAATCCGGCATTTTCAAATGGCGCTTTAATGGATATTGGCGTCTATTGCATCGCCCCTCTTGTCCATTTATTCGGTGAGCCTCTTTCCATAAAAGCAACAGGAACCATGCTGGAATCCGGTGTTGACGGACAGGGAAGCATCATTATGCAATATGAGGACCATGAAGCTGTGATTATGTATTCAAAAATTACCGAGTCAAATCTCCCTAATGAGATTCAAGGGGAAGACGGAAATATCATCATTGATAAAATCAGTTCGCCATCTCATGTACATATCGCTTATCGAAACGGGGAACAAAAGGATCTGTCTGTACCACAAGAAGAAAACACAATGTACTATGAAGCGAAAGAATTTATCGATCTTATTAAAAATAAGCAAACAGAATCAGCAATCAACACATTCGAAAAATCGTTATCCGTCATTAAAATAATGGATGAAGTACGCCGTCAAATAGGCATCACTTATCCAGCTGATGAATAAGAAAACAGGCGATCCGAAAGAATACGTTATCTTTCAGATCGCCTGTTTATTTTTTTATCTTGATTTCTATATTTAAAGGTACGCACGATAGAAAACAGTTCCTTTCCGGAAATTTGCCTTAAGATTCATTCGGTCTCAGTCTTCCGATTCTCTCAATCCCCGGCTTTCCCCCGGAATCATTTCTTTTCTTTTCCTCAGCCCAGTGCTTCAAAATCCAATATGGAATAATTAGTGGCAAAAACCATGCAAAGATAATCAATAATTGAAGAAAAAGAACAAACACTTGAGTATCCATCCGTACATCCCCTTCCATTATTTTACTATTTATATACATTTTATGTCTAAATTGTGAACTTTGCAAGCGTTTTCAAAAAAATAGATAAAATAGACTACATTGCTATATATACTATCGTTCCCTATACGGCTTTAAATAGCAGAACGAAGTTATTTTTTAAAAAAGATGCTATACTTTACTTAGTTTTAAATAGTAAGGAGGTTCGCAAAATGGATCACCGCTCATTAGTATTGCTTGGTCTGTTGATGGCTCAAAGCCAGCACGGCTATCAAATAAACGAATTCATTGAGAACAATTTATCGATGATTACCAATATGAAAAAACCTACCGCTTACGCCACTTTAGATAAGCTGAGTAAGCAAGGTCATATCGAAGTCAGTACAGAACGCGCAGGAAATCGTCCTCCCCGTAAAGTTTATACAATCAATGAAAAAGGCAGAGCCTACTTTTACGAGCTTCTGCACGAAAATCTTTCCTCAGGCGATACCGTTGAATATGAAGGCGATATCGGATTAATGTTTATTGAGCACTTGCCCTTGGATCGAGCCGTCAACGCCCTTCAAAAACGGTTAGCGAAAACAGAACAAGGCTATCAAATGTTGATTCACATGCCCAATCACAGAACGGCCATCGGTGTCAATTTAGCCATCGCACATAAAATAAAAATGCAAGAAGCGGAAATTTCTTTTCTTAAGGAGACCATTGAAAAACTATCCGCTAAACAATACGGTTAAGGGAATGGGCTACTGTACAGTCATATTCCCTTTTTGTATGCATTGAATTTGATATTATTATCAGAATAGATATACAATTCAATCAAACAGTCACAACGAAGTAACTAAAGAGAAGCTGTCCTTCATTTGAAAGACAGCTTCTCTTTCATGATTTCATAGCGAATTAGATTGAAAGCGTCGACAAAATACTATCTGAAAGTTTATTATTATATTAAAATAATATCAATTTGACGGATTGTGACTGTTCAGCAGGCAAAACCTAAACTTTGACTAAAAATAAGCGTATCGGCAATGCTACGTATTTTTAGTGAGAGCTTAGGTTTTTTTATTTCCATAGCTCATATTCAATTTCGAGGAGGCACATTTCAATATGAACTACGCAAAATTAGCAGCTTTCCCTGACGGCTTTTTATGGGGCGCATCAACATCAGCTTATCAAGTAGAAGGTGCATGGAATGAAGACGGCAAAGGACCTTCCGTCATCGATATGAATCAACATATACCGGAAGGGACAACTGATTTCATTGAAACAAACGGATTGAGTTTGCATAAAGAATTAGTTTTATCGTAAATAATCAAGAAAAGAGGGCCTCCCAACCGACCCTCTTTCCGTTATTCCACATATATCATTTTCTTCGTCATACCGCCGTCAATGACCATATTTGTTCCGGTAATGAAGTCATTATTATCATCAGTCAAAAAAAGACACGCTCTTGCAATATCCGCAGGTTTTCCAACTCTTTTAGAGAAATGCTGCGCGTGATCCGCCTCTGTTAACAGTGAATAGTCACTTGTTTCAATCCAGCCCGGAGAAATGGCATTGACGGTAATTCGATCATCAGCAAATGAAGCTGCCAATGCATGCGTTAACGAAACAATTCCACCCTTTGAAGCAGCATACAACTCCGTATTCGGCTCAGACATAAGCGCTCGAGTGGAGGCAATATTGACGATTGATCCGCCGTTTTCATTCTTTCTCATATGTTTAGCCGCTTCCCTTGACAGCAAAAACATACTCCGTAAATTCGTATTAAGCACGTCATCCCATTCATCCACTGTTACATCATAAGGAGATTTCCATAACATTTTACCGGCATTATTAATTAAAATATCGATACGGTCATATGTATGAACAGTTTGCTTGATCAGATTGTCAATATCCGCAGGATTTCTGACGTCTGTTTGAATACATAGCACATCCTGTAAATCAGTTGCCTCTTTAACATCAGCAATGACTACTTGATAGCCCTTGTTCACATACTCCTGCGCAACAGCTCGCCCAATCCCTTGAGCCGCTCCGGTTATAATAACGACCTTACGTTCATTTTCCATCATGCTTCCTCCCTCTTTAACTCTCATATTCATTATATTACTTTTCTTCAAGCTCACTTTTTTATTTTGATGATATTGTTGATATAACAGTACTATTCAATCAAACGATTGATTAAGCCTGAGATCAAAATCATTTCTATATTTTTATAGTATTCGAAACTTCACAACACTTCCGACGTATTACTTGTATGGACATCTATGTTCACGTTATAATCAAACTATAACGTGACAGTTTGGAGGGGTGTACACTAATGGGAACGAGAAATTAAGAATCGGAGAATTAGCTGCAATCACAAATGTTTCAAAGAGAACAATTGATTACTATACCAACTTAGGTTTATTACAAGCACATCGTACACCTTCTAACTATAGATGTTATGAACGTGATGCGATTGAAAAAATAAAAATAATTAAAGAATTAAAAAATAATAACCTGTCACTAGAGGATATAAAAAGTTTCTTCAAAAGGACGACAGATGATGATCAAGATATCGGCGTATTGCACGACAAGTTAAAGATTCTGGAGAAAGATGTTTCTGAAATTTTGGAACTGATCGAAAAGAATAAGCTTGATAAAAGTGAGATTATCAATAAACATATCTCTCACGAAAGTGTAACTTTGCTGCAATCACTCCTTCTGTTGCTCCTATAATTAAATCATTTACACATAACAGGAGGTGGACGCCTTACTTATGTAAGGCCGAATTTGGACATATTTAATTTAGTCTTAGTAGTAGTATTAATTGCTTTAACAGGTTTCTTCGTAGCTACAGAATTTGCGCTCGTAAAAGTCAGGCCGACAAGAATCAATCAATTAGTTGAAGAAGGTAGACGCGGAGCAAAAGCGGCAAAGCATGTTACCTCCCATTTGGATGAGTATTTATCTGCCTGTCAGCTTGGTATTACCGTAACCGCTTTGGGATTAGGGTGGCTGGGTGAGCCGACAATCGAAAGAATGCTTCATCCATTCCTTGAAGGCACAGATTTACCTTCCGGCGCAACACATGCAATTTCATTCATTGTGGCTTTAGTTGTCATGACCTATTTGCACGTTGTATTTGGAGAGTTAGCACCTAAAACCGTTGCTATTCAAAAAGCTGAAACTGTTACATTGCTGTTCGCTCCAGCAATTATGTGGTTCTATCGCCTTATGTATCCATTCATTTGGTTATTGAACGGTTCAGCTCGATTATTGCTTTCTTTATTCGGAATGAAATCCGCTTCGGAGCATGAGGAAACTCACTCAGAAGAAGAATTGCGCATGATTATGTCTGATAGCTATAAAAGCGGCGAAATTAATAAAACTGAATTAACATATGTAAACAATATTTTTGAATTCGATAATCGTGTTGCCAAAGAAATTATGGTACCGCGCACATCCATTCAAACAATCGACTTAGATGCGACATTAGAGGAAATCATGGACATTATCCACGATGAAAAATATACACGTTACCCGATTATTGACGGAGATAAAGATCATATTATCGGATTGATCAATATGAAGGATATTTTAAGCGCGCAACGTAAATTCGGACCGCAGGATCAGCCTCTTTCTCAAATTATGAAGCCAATCATCAGCATCATCGAAACTATCCCAATTAATGAGTTACTTTTGAAAATGCAAAGAGAACGTACACATATGGCGATTCTTTTTGATGAATATGGAGGTACTTCCGGATTGGTGACGGTTGAAGATATTCTTGAAGAAATTGTTGGCGAAATTCGTGACGAATATGATGCTGACGAAATTCCCGAAATCCGTAAAATTGAAGAAGATCATTATCTTTTCAGCAGTAAAGTACTTGTTTCCGAAATCAATGATATTCTTGGAACACACTTGTCCGATGAAGAGATTGATACAATCGGCGGCTGGATTTTCACACAAAACTATGAAGTCAAAGAAGGAGATTCCATCGAAGTTGAAGGCTTTAACTTTACGATTAAACAAATGGAGGGTCATCAAATTCTGTTCATAGAAGTGACTAAAGCCGAAGTATCAACAGAAGTACCAGTAGATCAAGCATAATCAAAAGCAGAGGCGCCCGTTTAGCGCTGGAGCCTGAAAAAAGGATGCCGACCAATGCCGGCATCCTTTTTGTCTATTAATTCAAAACATATTCTCGGTACTTCTCAAAGTCTGACTTTTTGCATTCCACCTGCAGAATCGTCCCATTTTCCTCGTATTCCGTTTGCAGTACATGCGCATAGTTATTGAAATAAGAGATAATTTGCCCTTGATCAAATGGAATAAGCAGCTTGCATTGGACATAGTCTTTAAAGATTTTCTTGCGGATCAGCTCCGTAAGCTCCTTAATACCTACCTTTTGTTTCGCAGACAAATACACAGCTTCCCCTTCAATGCTTGGGAACGGCACATCTGCCAAATCCGCTTTATTATAGGCAATAATTGTTGGAATATCTTCAATGCCGATGCTTTTTAGCGTTTCATTTGTCGTGTCAATCAGTTGCTGATGATTCGGGTTTGAAAAATCAACAACATGAATTAACAAATCCGCTTCAGCAGCTTCCTCAAGTGTTGAACGGAAGGCTTTTACGAGATGATGCGGTAGTTTCTTTACAAATCCAACCGTATCTGTCAGTAAAAATGACTTTTGGTCGCTTTGCTGAATACTTCTGATTGATGTTTCTAAAGTAGCAAACAGCATATCCTTTTCGAATACTTGCTTTTCCTCTGATTGATTGTGCACTTGCAGCATCGCATTCATAATCGTTGATTTACCAGCATTCGTATAACCGACAAGAGACACAACTGGAATCTCATTCTTCTTGCGCTGACGGCGCTGTACCTCACGCTGACCCACTATCGCAGCAAGCTCTCTGCCAAGCACGACAATTTTCTCTTCAATTTTACGGCGGTCAAGTTCGAGCTTTGTTTCCCCAGTCCCTTTATTGCTCAATCCCGCTCCTCCACCGCCGCCTTGCCGGCCTAAGGAAGCACGCAATCCGACAAGTCTCGGAAGCATATATTGCATCTTCGCAATTTCAACTTGTAACTGCGCTTCTTTTGTCTTTGCTCTGCGGGCAAAAATGTCCAGAATCAATATGGTGCGGTCAATAACCTTACAATCCAAATCCGCTTCCAAATTGCGAATCTGTGAAGGAGACAGCTCATCATCAAAGATAACAGTCTCCGCTTCCATCATTTCTTTCAGCGTATTTACTTCTTCAATTTTCCCCTTCCCAATATAATGGGAGCCATTAATTCGGTCCAGCTTTTGCGTAACCATACCGACTACCTCTACGTCACAGGCAGCCGCAAGCTCGCCCAGCTCTTCCATTGAATAATCAAATTCCTCATCGCGGGAGCCTTTAATTTGCACGCCTACTAATATCGCCTTTTCTCTATTTTCCATCATACTCTCTCCTTCTGTGCAAAAATAAAAAACACAAGCCGGATGCCTGTGTTTTTAATCAAATGGAATTTTAGCGACGACAAAACAAACTGCGCCCTTTGCGCAGCTTTGCCGCCTCAATACGTTGCTCCATTATAAAAAAGTAAGTTTCCGAAAAAACACAGACTCGTTCCGCTTACTCTGCAACACAGGCAGAGCCTTTGTATACTATTCAATTAGTATTCATCAAAGTTTCGTTACGTAGTCTGATATACTTCATTTTCCGAAAACCCTCCGCTCTTTATAAGTTATTGCCATCATACCATGCAAAAAAAGAATAAACAATCAATAGTCTTGTTTTTCATATTTTTCTTTTACATATAATCACGCCCAGAAAAACATTTAAACATTAACACTTATAACTTACAATATAGGAAACATTTTCTATAATTTAAGAGGTGATAACTATGGAGTATCAGTTGTTTCCTTTAGGTGACCAAGCAATCATTATTGAGTTAGACACTGTTTTATCAGAAGATACACATTGCAAGGTACAGACTATCACTTCGTTTTTTGAGCATAGCCACCCGGACTGGCTGATTGATTATACGCCGGCATTTGCATCATTTACGTTATTTTATGATGCTTTTCTCATTCATAAACAATATAATCCTAAGCAGCTTCCTTATCAATTTGTTGCTTCATTCCTGCAAAAACTGCTGCCAAGTTTGCTTAATGCAGAAGCACAGGCATCTCGTATCGTAGAAATCCCTGTTTGTTACGGCGGTGAGCTCGGTCCCGATCTTAATTATGTAGCTGAATATAATCACTTAACACCATCGGACGTCATCCGAATCCATTCAAGTGGAGAGTACCTGGTGTATATGCTCGGATTTTCCCCCGGCTTTCCTTATCTGGGCGGTATGCCGCACACGATTGCTGCTCCTAGAAAACAAGTGCCGAAGTTAAGCATTCCTGCTCGCTCAGTAGGCATTGCCGGTATGCAGACAGGCATCTATCCAATTGAAACTCCAGGAGGCTGGCAAATCATCGGACAAACACCAATTGATTTATTTGAACCAAACAACGAAGACTCTCCGACACTGTTGCGGGCAGGAGACCATGTACGGTTTATCTCGATTGATTATGAACAATTTCTTAACTGGGAGGTTCATGCATGATTACGGTCTTAAAGCCCGGTATGCTGACAACGATTCAAGACTTGGGACGTTATGGTTTGCAAAGATATGGTGTCCTTGTAAACGGAGCGATGGACATGTACTCGCACCGACTTTCCAATTTGTTAGTTGGAAATGATGAATCTAAGCCTACTTTGGAAGTAACCTTAATCGGACCGCATTTACAATTTGAGGCAGACACTATAATTGCCATCGGGGGAGCTGATCTCTCACCTGCCATAGACGGGTTGCCGATCCGTATGTGGAAGCCTTACTACATCAAGCGTAGACAGCATTTGACCTTTGGCACTATTAAAAATGGATGCAGAGCATATATTGCTGTTGCAGGCGGAATCCATGTGCCGGCTGTTTTGAAAAGCGCCTCTACCTATTTAAGAGGCAAATATGGGGGACATGAAGGTCGCGCCTTGCAAACTGGCGATCAGCTGCTGCTCAGCTTAGCTGACTGTGGAACATCTTCTTTAAATTGGACAATCGCGGATGAACTGTTGCCGCACTTCTATAACCAACCGGTCATTCAAGTAATGAAAGGCCGGCAATTTAATCTGTTCCAAACAGATAGCCAACAAGCTCTTTTTGCAAGTACCTTTGAAGTCACTCATCAATCCGACCGTATGGGCTATCGCCTGAAAGGACCGTTATTAAAGAGGAAGACGGAATCAGAAATGCTATCAGAAGCCGTTGCCTTTGGAAGCATTCAAGTTCCGGCGGATGGAAATCCGATTATTTTACTCGCTGACCGGCAAACGACCGGAGGCTATCCGAAAATCGCTCAAATTGCTTCTGCTGATTTTGCTAAAATTGCTCAAACAAAGCCGGGTGATCGAATCACTTTTAAAGAAATCAGTCAAGAAGACGCACAACAACAATATTTGCAGTTAGAAAGAAACATTCATTACGTTAAGCAAGGGATTTTACTGAAAAGTAAATAAGGGGGAAAAACGATGTCATATATTGATATCAATTGTGATATGGGAGAAAGCTTTGGCTGCTATCAGCTAGGGAGAGATGAAGAAATCCTTGATTATATTACCTCAGCTAACATTGCTTGCGGTTTTCATGCAGGTGACCCCGCCACAATGAGAAAAACAGTACAGTTAGCGTTGAAGAAAAATGTCGGCATAGGAGCTCACCCTGGCTTTCAAGATTTAATTGGTTTTGGAAGAAGAGAAATGTATATCTCTCCTAAAGAGGCATATGAGCTGGTCGTCTATCAGATTGGTGCATTGAATGCCTTTGTCCAATCCGAAGGCGGAAAAATGCAGCATGTAAAACCGCACGGTGCCCTCTTTAATATGGCAGCCAAAAATACTTTGCTGGCAGAGTCCATAGCTGAAGCAGTCTATAAGGTCAATCCGGAGTTGTTTTTATTTGGATTGGCCGGAAGCGAGCTTATCAAAGCTGGCCAGCGAGTAGGACTTCAGACGGCTGACGAGGTTTTTTGCGATCGTACCTATCAGTGTGATGGTTCTTTAACGCCGCGAAATCAAGTAAACGCTTTGATTAAAGATCCGGAAGCAGCTATCAGCCAAGTCGTTTCTATCGTGAGGGATGGGAAAACAACATCTGTTTTGGGAACAGATGTTTACCTTAGAGCAAACACCGTGTGCCTACATGGGGATGGTGATTCAGCTCTCACCTTTGCCAAGACCTTAAACGCAGCTCTCATCTCTCAAGGTATTAAGCCTACGAAAATCCATGATACATACGGAGCGAAAAGAAAATTATTCTAATATAACTATTATTATCCATAAAACTCATAGTTATTTCACACTTACCACATAATTGGTTGCTATTCTGACAATGAACAATTTTTAAGGGGATGAAGAAATGAAAAAGCAAGCAACAGTTTCATTATCATTACTAGCAATGGTCACTCTCACGGGATGTGGTGATGATGAGGCGAACAAAAATTCAACAAAGGACGAACAAGGAACAGCAGCAGTCACTGATGATACTACGACTAATGATTCTGAGGAAGTAATTGTTGAGCATACTCCTACTGAGCCGGATCATGACCAGGTTTGCGCCTTTTGCAATATGAAAATCTTCGGCAGCGGCGAAGCTATGGGAGCTTTCACTGCACAGGCAATTACAGCAGAGGGAGAAAGAGTGTTTTTTGATGACTCCGGCTGTCTGCTGAATGCAGAAAGAAAAGAGGAACAAAAATTCGCTCAAGCGTGGGTACGAGATCTTGATACAATGGAATGGACAAGTGACGAAGAAGTGACAATTGTTAAAGCTGATATTCAAACACCGATGAAATACGGATATGCATTCTTCATCGACAAAGAAGCTGCTGAAAATTATGTTAGTGAGAATGCCAACTTAAATGCTGCAATAACCGATTGGGATGCTGTGGATGAAGTAGCTTATGAAAGATACAAACAGAAAATGGAAAAAATGAAGCAAGATAATCATAACGATTCTGAATCAGAGCACAATCAATCAGATTCAAGCCATTCGTAAAAACAAAAGCACAAACGCCCTATTAATCAATTCATATTTTTAACCGCATAAACAATGTAGGTTTTTATATTTCCGTATAATATTTATGAAGCAGAGGACTCCCCTCTGTTTTTTTATTTTCGTCTCAGTTATCGCATACAAATTTCAGAATTTTAACACAAGAAGTGGGTATTATTAAAACGGACGATAAAATGGAGGAGGAACTCAAATGAAAAAATTCTCTTTACTGCTGCTATCATTGTTGCTTGTTTTGTCAATGGCTGCATGTAATAGTAATGATGATGACTCCAGCACGGATACAGCTTCGAACGATGACAACACAAAAACAGAGGAAAAAGCGGAAGCTACTGAACCATCCGCGGAAGATACATGTGCCTTCTGTCAAATGGAGATTTATGCAAAAGACGAAGAGATGGGCCAATTTACAGCACAAGCTCTTACTGAGGATGGCGATTATTTATTTTTCTGTGACTCAGGATGTCTATTAAATGCTCCTCGTCAATCAGGCGAAACATATGAAGAAACGTGGGTGCGTGATTATTACACATTGGATTGGATCGAAGCAGATGATGCAATCATTGTTCATTCGGATATCGCAACACCGATGAAATATGGTTACGCCTTCTTCAGCAGCCAAGCAGATGCCGATACGTTCATGAGCGACCAGGCAGACTTAAATCCTGGTGTTGTTACTTGGGATGATGTCGATACAGTCGCCAACGAACGTTATCAGAAAAAAATGGAGATGCAGGAACAGCAAAATAGCAGCGATGAAAGCACTACCGAGAATAGCGAATCCTAAGTTGCTTGCATTGAAAAAAGAGGCAAATTGCCTCTTTTTTAACGCTTTAAGCTAGCGGTTATTTGCTTTTCAAAAAACACTTTCTCAAGCGGGACATGCTCACCGTTTTGATTAACCAGATGGCTGACCTTTTCAAAATGAATCAACTGTCCTCTCTCGATAAAGGCTGCCTTATCCGCAATCTCTTCCACCAAGGATAGAATATGGGTCGTGAATAAAATCGACTTTCCCTTCTCCTTCTCCTGCTTCATAATTTCTTTAAAGCGGTACACCCAATACGGATCAAGTCCGTTAGTCGGTTCATCCAAAATAATTAATGGTGTATCCGCCAATAAAGCTTGTGCAAAGGACAGCCGCTGCTGCATCCCTTTCGAAAAATGCTTAATGAGTTGATCGCGCTGATCCTGCAGGCCGACAATTACCAAGACTTCTTCTGCCTTCTCCTTGTCCACGCCGCGCAGACTAGCAAAAAAAGTTAATACCTCTAAAGCTGTCAGCTGGCGGGGAAACAGCATATCATCCGGCATATAAGAAAACTGATTGCGGTATGACTTACTGATTGTATCAACAGCTTTCCCGTCAATCCATATTTCGCCGCTTGTCGGCTTTAAAATGCCTGTAATCATCTTAATAAGCGTACTTTTACCTGCTCCATTACCACCGCATAAAGCGACAATTTCACCTTTTTCAATCGAGAATTGGATATTTTCCACTTTACTATATTCATTGTATATTTTCGTCAGGTCACGCAACTCTACCCATTTACTCATTGCCGACCCTCCTTTTCAGTACGATGCCACTAATAATAATCGGAACAATCAACCAAAGAATACTGCAAACACCAAAAAGCACCTGTCCGAAAAATCCGTTGGCCCAAATTGTCAGATCATACAGAGACGGCCCGAAAACCGAAGCCCCGTCCATCGTCAGCACTGACCATACTCTAATCATCTCTACCGGATTTAAAAAGATTGAGACAGACAATAAAGTAAGCACAGATTGCGTCGGTACAATCATACTGAGCCCCATAACAAGGAACTCATAAAACAACACCATGAATGCCCACACAATTAAGCTAGCTCCAAGCGCCTGAAAACGTGTTTTCGAAACTAAGCCGATAATCATCGACAATGCCAAAAAAATCGCCGCTAATAAAATCGAAAAAATATAAAACTTCAATATTACGCCGATTGCCACATCTACAGCAGCTATATACATGACTAGCAGTGCAGCGCCATAGCCGAATGTCACAACTGTCCATAAGCTGACCAGCAAGCCGATATATTTTCCGAGAATAACTGAAATGGCATTGACCGGATACGTCAGCAACAACATTAATCCACGGTCTTCCTTTTCACCGGATAAAAATAATCCACCGACCAGTAAAGCAATTAACGGAATCAACAGCAGATTCAAGTTCAAAAGACTAGCTGACATTCTGCTGAACCCTTCGAATCCGGATCCGCTTGAATGTCCGAAATAACTGATGAATATGGCTAGAAAAGCAAACAGCAAACCGAAGCTCAGCAGCCACTTACTGCGCAATATCAAAGTGAATTGCTGTCTCGCAATATTGATAATCATCCTTCCCAACTCCATTTATGTTCCAGCAATTGCTCATAATTTAAAACTTCTCCGCCGCCTTGCTCTTCAACAAAGGCATCAGCACTCTCCTCAGTGCCGAAAGAAACTACGCCATTTGCCATCGGTGTCCAAATATCAGAATTGTAGACAAAGTAAGCATTCTCGATTTGAATCCAGTCTCCTGTTTCCAAATCGCGGACATATTCCACTTCAATATCCTCTTTAGCAATTTCTTTATCTTTTTCAACATATTCAAACATGCAGCCGATATCATCAAATAAAAATACATCGCCATCCTTTGAGAAGAGCTGTGTCGCATACGCATCATGAGACAAG
This sequence comes from Bacillus sp. (in: firmicutes), assembly GCA_051893475.1. GTDB lineage: Bacteria > Bacillota > Bacilli > Bacillales > DSM-1321 > Bacillus_AD. The sequence goes on from JBJFHH010000067.1 coordinate 49,389, forward strand.
CTCATGTTGCATACCTCGCATACATCAACCTCCGGATTAATTTCCACCGGCTCAAATGACTGCTCGCTGCTGCAGCCTGCCAAAATAACGATGATAAATAACACACTAAGCAGTTTTTTCATGTAAAATGCCTCCCTAACCAAATTAACAAAATCGAAAACCATAGAAACGACAAAGCAACAATCAGCACCCCTATATCTCGGGCCGTTCCTTCTTCCGCGGATGAATCGTCCGCCAATTGTACCGGCGATACTAACGGATGCTCATCGTATACATTGGCGCTTAACGATGGAAAGAATGATTCAGCCTGGCTCCATAGCGTAATTGAAGGACTTTCAAAAAAGAATTGCCAATATGGCTGTTTTTCCAGCAGCTGATCATAAAGTGAGCCGGCTTTATACGTTTCTTCCCCGATGCCGTCTCCGGTAATATCAAAGCTTGAATAATCATCCCAATAGTTGCCGATTTCACCATTATCCAGTTTCATATCATTGTTTGATATTTTCGATTGCACAATGTTCGCGATAAAATTATTTTCTGTGAAAATATTATTTTCATTTTCTCCGATAAACTCCAGCCCGACTTGATTGGCTGAGATAATATTTCTCTTAATCTCTACATCTACTGTTTTCTCTAAGGATAGACCTGTACTATTTTGGCGAATCTCATTGCCCTCAAGCAGCAAATCATGGCTTTCATATATAAGCAAGCCAAAGCCGCGGACATGGAATTGATTAATGACCTCATTATTTAGCACCTGAATGCTTTCCGAGTCCATGATCATCATACCGGTAATATTGCGTTCCATATGATTTTCTTCAGCCAGCACATCTTTGGCAAACATAAAGTGAAGGCCATATCTCGAGCTATACGCTTCGTTATTCCGCAAGGTCATATCAGAAGCGGATTCCACATAAATACCGTCCTGCACGCTCATCATTACATTATCGTCAATCGTATAGCCGCTACCCTTAAAGATAAAAATACCGCTGCCTCGATTGGAAAAATGCTCTGACACACTGGAAATCTGATTCCCAGAAATAACGGCATCTCGACTGTCATTCATATAAATTCCATGCATCGTATCTTTCAAAACATTATCCTTAATAATATGATTTTGACCCTCTTGCACATAAATACCGCTATCTGTTGCATTGGCACCGCTATTTTGAACCGTCAGTCCTTCAATCGTAATGTCATTCCCCGTAATCGTAATGACATTACCAGTGCCGTTCCCATCAATGACAGCACCCTCTTCCCCTATAAGAGAGATGGACTGATCAATCATCAGCGCTTCTGTGTAGGTTCCCTTTTGAACCGTAACCGTATCTCCCTGCTGTGCCTGATTTATCGCTTCTTGGATGGACTGCCCTTCATTAACTTGTATGTCTGTTGCATGAACGACTGGGGATCTCACCAAAAAAGCCAACATAAGCAGCACTATGATTTCTGCACCCTTTTCAACAACTTTTTTCATCTCTTATCACCCTTCTCCACACTTAGGTTAATTTTACCAAGAAGTTGTGTGCTAATTTCGAAATATGATTGTCCACTAAGAGAAGATTGAATTTTCTTTACTTTTTTAGACAAAAAAAAATAAGGAATGAACGTTTCATTCCCGATTCGGTCGATCGTTTTCATTATATAAGACGCAGGGCTACAATGAAGACAACAGCTGTACCAAGAACGGACGACAACAGTAAGGTTGTACGATAATAGCCATATAAGGCGATTTTCTTCGCCTCATCGACTGCTTTCGTAATTTTTTTGCTTATAATAGATAAAGCAATGATACTAAGCAAAATAACCATCGTCCCACCCATTTCCATCAATGAAAAATACAATGGCATTGAGTCGCGATTAAATTGCATAATCATGTAAGAGCCGCTTCCTACTACCAGCAATGAAGCAGGTATAATCACAGCATTTACATTTTTTCTGATGGCATTTCCAATTCCTTCATACGAATCTTGTTTAACAACGGTGCGGAGTAAGAACCAAAAACTCACAAATGAACCAATCCACAATACAATCCCAATAACATGGATAAAATAGGACACATTGTACACAGACATGAAATTCCCCCCTGTCATTTTCGTTGGTTAAAACAAGCAAAAAAAACATATTTAAGCAATGGATATTTTACTCCATTATCTTTGCCCTGGGATTATGTGTCAAACGATTCAACTTATCCAATTATTCAACGGGCCGGCAACGCTAAAAGCTGTCTCGCAACCTCTTCATAAAAATCATTCATATCCTCATTCGGCAATACATACGAAGCAACTGTTAAGCCCATTTGGTCAAGATGATCCCATTCTTTGCGAATCGGGTAATAATTCCATATCCCTTTTTTGATTTCGTTCCCAGGCTTGTATAAAGCGGCCGGATGATGGAACGGATAAAGGGACGATATCGTGCTGACAAGACCATCATTCGGCCACCAGCTTTCATCAATAAAAGGGCCGGATTGAATTCTTGAATAACTGCCAATAAACAGCGCCGGCTGAACCATAATCGGATTGGTCAGCAGATTTGGCATATGGTGCCCTGTTAGTCTGTTCTGAAATGTCGTTTGGCCTGTGTGAGAGAAATAATACACATCCTCATGCGTATCCAGCCATTCATTATTATAAGCTGCACCATTCGTATCCAAATCATGAATACTCATATCTTCACTGCTCCAAATACCGTTATTCATGACCCGCTGTAAATAGTCTTCAAAATCCTCATATCTACCGCGATTAATCCCCCAATGATCTAACTTAAAATCATAATCAAAGGCTGAAAAATCCCCGCCGCTAAAAGCAGCTATTTCCATAACAAGCTCCTTTATAAAAAGAGACAGCACATTATCGCTTTCCGCAAATGTAGAGCCATTGTGCGGCGTACCGATGGTCGTAACACTATGAACCCAATGACGATTACCATCATATAAAGACGACAGCCCCATACCCGGATTAGCTGCTGCATAAGCTTGTTCCTCTGCATTGCCGTCAATCAGCAGATCAACTAATGTCCGGTTTGTCAGACCGCCCATACTATGGCCAATTAAATGAATCGGATGCTGACCGTCCCACTCCGGATATATGCCTTTAAAGGTGCGCCCATAGCGGCTATGACCATATTTCTCGGCATGATAAGCGCCATAATCAACCGTTCCTCCTTTTATGTAATAATAAAGCTCTACTGCCCGGTCATAATTGCTGGAAATTGGACCGACAGTTGCAGTAAAAGCCGTATAGCCTTTGGCATTCAAATGAGCCTCAAAATCATTCAGTCCGCCCCAATATTTAAGACCGAACACTTCATCGCGCCCCCAGCCTGCCAACCCGTGAACAAAAACAATCGGGTAATCATTTTGTTGAACCAAGGACTCGCTCTTCTCTTCCTTTTCACCGAACATCAGCATCACATATAATACGGAAGAAAGAATAATGAAACTGCCCGTCAATATTCTCGCCATTCGCTTTCCCTCTTCCTGTCTGCCGTTTTATTACTAGTATGCACCTGTTCAAATAATTAAATCTTGCATATTATATGGCAATACAAGCGCTAAGGCGTTCAATCAAACGATTGATTAATTTCGATAACGGTTAACAAACCTCTCAGCTACCATCGCTAAAGAGGTTACCTATTATTTGTTTGATCGGCGCACCATTATTAAAAAATGAGCCTTGTTTATCCAATCTATTTTACTGACAAAATATTTATATGGATTTCATACGAATCAAAATCATTTTTTTGGATAATTTTACCCATCCAATGCTACACTTACATTAACTTAGGAGGGGGAGTGACTTTCGTGAACAGCATTATTTTATTTGATGGCGAATGCAACTTCTGCAACAGCAGTGTTCAATTTATTATTAAGAGGGATAAAAAAGCCCGCTTTCGATTTGCCTCACTCCAAAGCGACATTGGACAAAAGCTTTTAACAAAGCTTCAAATCCCTGCAGATTTAGACAGTATAATCCTTGTTGAAAGCGATGCATGGTTTGCTCACTCCACTGCTGCTCTTCACATTTGCCAGCATTTAAAAGGCGGATGGAAGTTATTCTCTCTTTTGCAGCTCGTTCCGAAGCCATTACGGGATGCAGTTTACAAACTCGTCGCCCAAAACAGGTATAGATGGTTCGGTAAAAAAAATGCCTGTATATTGCCTTCTCCTGAAATAAGAAAACGGTTTTTATCTTAATGGATTGGGGTTTTACTATGAAAAAAGTGATTTTAGCAGGCGGAACTGGCTTCATAGGTCAATACTTCATGAAAAGATTCAGCAAACTCGGCTATGAAGTGAAAATCATCTCAAGGCAATCAGCTCACATTTCCTGGGAGGACCAGGACAGCATCATCGAGACAATGGAGGGTTCGGAACTCCTTATTAATCTTGCTGGTAAATCCGTCAATTGTCGCTACAATGAAGCTAATAAGAACGCAATTTTAGAATCAAGAACAAAGACGACAGCATTATTGGGCGATTGTATTTTAGCATGCAGCAATCCGCCAAAGCTATGGATTAACTCCAGTACAGCTACTATTTATCGCCATGCCGAAGACCGGCCGATGATGGAAGAACGCGGTGAAATCGGATCAGGCTTTTCCGTTGATGTAGCGACAAGCTGGGAAAAGACCTTCTTTGATTTCAGCTTGCCTGAAACTCGTCAAATAGCATTGCGGATAGCCATTGTATTAGGCAAAGACGGTGGCGTAATGACACCTTATCGCAACCTCGCCAAATTCGGCTTGGGAGGTATTCAAGGAAACGGCAGACAGAAATTCAGCTGGATACATATCGAGGACTTATTCCAGGCCATTCTCTTCTTAAAGAACCGCGAAGACTTAAACGGAGTCTTCAACTGTTCCTCCCCCTACCCGGTCAGCAATCGCGAATTGATGACCACTCTGCGCCAAAAAATGAACATCCCATTCGGTCTCCCGAGTCCGAAATGGCTGCTCGAATTCGGTGCTGTCTTCATCCGTACCGAAACGGAATTAGTGTTAAAAAGCCGCTGGGTTGTTCCCGAACGTTTACAACGGGAAGGCTACACATTTATATTCCCTACTCTTGATGAAACTTTTCAAGATATTTTATAAGGGTTTTACTCAAATAAAAAAGAACAGCATGGTCAAGGGTACCTTTATACTTTGACCATGTTTTTTATTTCTGCGCTATTTTATTAATTAAATTTAGATAGTGAAATAGTTTCTTCAAGGAGAATATGAACGGTGCTTGTGTAGAATCTCAATGGAAATTCAAATAAAGATTCACGCAGGACATATGTCCTTGTAATAAAAAATAAAAGTTCGTATTATACTAAAGGCATCTTTGAGAGGTTACATCTTCCACCTCAAAAAGTTATAACGAAATATTTTTTTCACAGTTGTTCTTATGTATATAAACTGATGAAGCCAAAGATTTATTATAGAAAGTGTGGGAAATTTTTTGTTCAGTATTTTAATTGCAATCGTAGGAATCGTCCTCTTAATTGGTGTTGCATTCCTTATGTCAAATGACAAAAAAAATATTAACTTCAAAGCCATCGGCATAATGATTGGCTTACAAGTATTCGTTTCTTGGTTACTCTTAAGTACAAAAGCAGGTCTTAAAGTGATCGAAACAGTCGCTAAAGGTTTCGAAAAATTACTATCTTACGGATATGAAGGTATTGACTTCGTAGTTGGCGGATGGATTCCTGATGGTGGATCGCCTTTCTTCGTAAACGTACTGTTACCAGTTGTTTTTACAGCTGCATTGCTATCATTACTAACACATCTAAGAATACTTCCTTATATCATTAAATATTTAGGCGGTCTTCTTTCTAAAATTACAGGTTTACCTCAGGTTGAGAGCTTCAATGCCATTAACTCTGTTTTCTTCGGACAATCTGAAGCTATTCTAGCTATCAAATCTCAAATTGATCACCTGAATAAAAACCGCTTGTTCATTGTTTCAACATCAGCTATGGCAAGTGTATCAGCAGCATTAATCGCATCTTATATGACAATGCTTCCTGCTAAATATGTTCTTGTAGGTGTTATTCTTAACATGTTCAGCGGTCTGATTGTTGCTTCGATTATTACTCCTGTAAAAGCATCTAAAGAAGATAGTGAAATTGTTATTGATGATATGATTCATACAAAAAATGTTTTCGATGCGATTGGCACAGGTGCAATCGATGGTGGTAAAGTTGCATTGATTGTCGGTGCAATGTTAATCGGTTACCTTGGATTACTTGCCCTATTAAACGGTATTTTCGATGGTATCTTCGGTATGGATTTAACAACAATGATTGGTTATGTATTCTCTCCAATCGCTTACTTGATGGGTATTCCTTCAAGTGAAATTTTAACATCTGGCTCTATTATGGGTACAAAACTTTTATCGAATGAATTCGTAGCAATCTTACAATTGCAGCCATTACTTGATGTACTTTCTGCAAAAGCATCAGCTGTTTTAAGTACATTCTTAGTTTCTTTCGCAAACTTCAGCTCAATCGGAATCATTGCCGGTGCTGTTCAAGCTATTAACGGTGCGAAAGCGAAAGAAGTTAGCGGATTCGGATTAAAACTTTTATTAGTTGCAACAATGGCGTCATTGCTGTCAGCTACTGTTGTAGGATTGTTTGTTTAATCCCTATTTAACTTTAATTGACTAATCAATCAAACGATTGATTAAAAATGCCCCTCAGTCGAAACGGCTCTGAGGGGCATTTTATTATGCTATAACTTCTGTAAAAGTTGCATCAATCCATTCTGCTCCATGATCATCCCTAAATGTTTCCCATGATTTATCCCCAGTGAAACAAGAAAGTCCCTGACAATGAAAAGATACTACACACTGTTCTTTGTCTTGTTTCCTTTTCACAGCTTGCGCAAAATAACGAATCGCATCAATCAATCCATCATACTCTTCCAATTCGCTTAAATATGTCATGTATATTTCAGCTTGAATATCGATATGATTATCGCGCACATTCATCACTAAAGTAGCATTCCAAGTTTCTTCAAGATTCAAGTCTCTGCTGACTCCATAAATCCCTTCACAGATTAGAGAAACCTTCCACAAAATGAATCACTCCTTCGGCTCAATCATTTCTTCCGGACGGACTATTTTATTGAACTGTTCTTCCGTTAATAGATTCAGTTTCAACGTCGCTTCTTTTAATGTTAATCCTTCTTTATGTGCCAGCTTTGCAATTGCAGCAGCATTTTCATAGCCGATATGCGGATTCAAAGCTGTAACCAGCATCAATGAGTTCTCCAAGTTTCTCTGAAGCACATCCAGGTTCGCTTCGATGCCAACAGCACAATTGTCATTAAATGAAATCATTGAATCTGAAAGCAATTTAACGGACTGAAGGAAGTTATAAATAATGACTGGCTTGAATACATTCAGTTCAAAATTCCCTTGGCTCGCTGCCATGCCGATCGTGACATCATTACCCATCACTTGGCATACAACCATTGTCAATGCTTCACTTTGAGTAGGGTTTACTTTACCCGGCATGATGGAGCTTCCCGGTTCATTGGCAGGAATAATAATTTCGCCAATACCCGAACGTGGACCGCTCGCAAGCCATCTGATATCATTGGCTACTTTCATTAAATCTGCCGCCAATGCTTTCAATGCGCCATGAGCATAGACGATTTCATCATGACTTGTCAGCGCATGGAATTTATTAACCGCTGTTATAAATGATTTACCCGTCAATTCACTGATTTGAGCAGCAGTCATTTCTCCATACTGCGGATGCGCGTTAATGCCCGTTCCGACAGCTGTTCCGCCAATTGCCAGTTCTCTCATAGGTTCCAAAGCATCAACAATCATTTTTTCCGTTTTTTCCAGCATGCGAACCCAGCCGCTGATTTCCTGACCTAATGTCAACGGTGTAGCATCCTGTAAATGAGTTCTTCCGATTTTGATAATGCTGCTGAATTCCTCTGATTTTTGTGTCAGCGTTTGTTTCAATGTATGTAAGGCAGGCAACAGTTGATCTTCAAGAGCAAATACACCGGCAATATGCATAGCTGTCGGGAAAGTATCATTCGAGCTTTGCGATTTATTCACATCATCATTCGGATGGATTCTAACGGTTTCACCGTTATCTTCTAACAATTGATTAGCACGATACGCAATCACTTCATTGACATTCATATTTGATTGCGTACCGCTTCCTGTTTGCCAAACAACTAAAGGAAAATGCTCATCAAGTTTGCCTTCCAGTACTTCATTAGCCGCTTTGACAATCGTATCCGCCTTAACCGCATCCAATTTCCCCAGCTGTTTATTCACAAGTGCCGCACTTTTCTTTAGGATTGCAAAAGCCTGGATCACTTCACGAGGCATTTTTTCATTGCCGATTTTAAAATTCTCACTGCTCCGCTGCGTCTGTGCGCCCCAAAACTTTGCTGCAGGTACTTTGATTTCACCGATTGTATCCTTTTCAATTCTGAATTCCATCTCTATTACCTCCCTATTTCAAAAACCGTTCTACACCTTTAATTTGATGCAATATTTCGAATTCAAATCACGCACCCAAAGTTGATAATCATTATCAGTTCCTATTATATATTAATTGAGTTTGATTATCATTGTCAATTGATATAGTTATCATTCCATGTAAAAGAATATTTCCCAAGAAATACGATAATACGACAAGTTATACTTTGCCTGACAAATTCATTCATTTTCCTCGCTTCTTCATTGATACATTTCGACAAAAAAAAGGCTGCAGACATTTTATGATCTGCAGCCTTTTTCTGTTCAATATTATCAACCCTTATTCAACAGTTACACTTTTCGCAAGGTTACGCGGTTTGTCTACA
>JBJFHH010000068.1:0-4311 GCA_051893475.1 Bacillus sp. (in: firmicutes)
AAGATGCATTTAAAGCTCGCTATAGTGAAATTTTAAATAAATATGATTATATTGTCGGCGATTGGGGTTATGGGCAGTTACGATTACGGGGTTTCTTTGATGATCAAAACCAAAAAGCCTCTTTTGATACAAAAATCAGTACACTATCAGAGTATTTATATGAATTTTGCAATTTTGGCTGTGCCTATTTTGTTTTGAAAAAAGTAAAAGGCAATCATAATAAGGATAAATAAAGAAAAGGTCTCCGATTCGGCGGTAAGTATACCACTGGAAACAGAGACCTTTTCTTATATGATTTCAGATAGAAAGCTGATTAATTCTTCTGCCTGTTCCGGTGTCAGACGGAAAGCATATTCAATATACCCTTCTTCAACCAAATCATCCGGACCGATAATCGCGAAGTTGTTTCCTTGCAAATCAAGCACGAGCTGTTTGCCGTAAAAACGCTGTGACGACGTAATCGCCAAATCAAAGCGCTGACTTTCCCCAAGGAAGCTTACAAAACGGGTTTTTGTATCTTCCTTATCATCGTATAAATAGAAGCGTTCTTCCACCAGTCATCCTCCTAGACAAAAATAAGGTGAGGCTTATGATCAAGACGGTGATGAGCTTTAATGTAACGGACTGTTTTCGTTTTGCTTCGCATGACGATTGAATCTGTTTCAACTAAATCGCCGCCTAAGAAACGAACGCCAGCCAATAATTCGCCATTTGAAACGCCTGTAGCAGCAAAAATCGCGTCGTCCCCCATAACTAAATCATCTAAAGTTAACAGCTGTCTCGGGTTCTCTAAGCCCATTTTGCGACAGCGGTCTTCTTCTTCTTGATTTTGCGGAACAAGTCTTGCTTGCATATCGCCGCCCAAGCATTTAATCGCTGCTGCCGAAATAACTCCCTCAGGAGCGCCGCCAATTCCGATAAATAAATCAATACCTGTTTGCGGGAAGCAAGTTGCGATTGATGCACTGACATCACCATCGCCAAAAAGGCTTACACGAGCACCTTTAGCGCGTATACGATCAATTAAATCTTGATGACGATCTCTTTCTTGTATAATAACATTTAAATCTTGAATTCGTTTATTATTTGCCTTGGCAACAATCTCTATAGTTTTTTCGATAGGGTCATCCAGATTCACCAATCCGGCTGCGTTCGGACCTACCGCGATTTTTTCCATGTACATATCAGGAGCATGAAGAAGTGTCCCTTTATCTGCTACAGCAATGACGGTCATTGCATTGCTGTGCCCTTTAGCAACAATGGTAGTGCCTTCAAGAGGGTCTACAGCAATATCAACTGCCGGACCATTGCCTGTCCCCAGTTTTTCGCCTATATAAAGCATAGGGGCTTCATCTAGTTCTCCTTCACCGATTACAACCGTGCCTTCCATGTTGACTGAATCAAACATTTTGCGCATAGCGACAGTTGCTGCGTTGTCAGCTTCATTCTTTTTGCCTCGGCCCATCCATTGAGCGGAAGCAAGTGCTGCTGCCTCTGTAACTCGAACAATTTCCATTGCTAATTCACGTTCCAAATATATATCCTCCAATACATCTAATTACACATCTTATTTTAGCAAAAAACGAGCCAATTGTATGGCATATTGTTGTAATTTCCATCATTATTACAAGAAATATGCAATTAAAATGCCGCTTGGTTGAAGAAATTGAAAGAAAGAAAGAAGCTATGTTATCATCAGATTATAGATACATATTTTATAATTGTGATTCTAATCATTTTTCTGAAAAAATACAGTATTCAAAGTATGAAGGGACGATCAAAATGTACTTCGTTGACAGACAAAAAATCGAACAATATTTAACGCGTTTAGAGAATAACCTTAATTTGTACAAAGAGAAAGAAGCATGGGAAGATGAACTATCTTTGCTGGCATTAGAGCGCCTGACACAATCTATTACTGATAATGTACTGGATACGAGCAATGTGATCATCGATGGCTTTATTATGCGTGATCCGGGCAGCTATGAGGATATTATCGATATATTACTAGATGAAAGAGTCATTACAAAAGAGATGGAAGAGCAGTTCAAAAATGTTCTGCCGTTAAGAAAGATGGTTGTGCAAGAATATTTAAGCATGAATCATGAGGAATTAGTTCAAGTATTGCAGGAAAATATCCTTGCATTTGAAAAATTCCCGCAAGCAGTACGCGGATATTTAGAAAATGAATTAGGGCCAATTTCAGCATTTAAAAACTAATAAGGGCATGTCGAGAGAGCAGGATGGTTGGACATCCTGCTTTTTAAGTGCTAAACTTGGCGCTTCCGCTTGAAAAAACAGCTGTTTTAGCGTAAAGTCAATAAAGAATTGAAGTTTATTCAGCAATGTATTTAAATGAAAAAGTATATTGTTCAAAGGGCTATAGAGGTGAAAAATGTCAGAAATTGCATTGAGTATTATCGAATTTTTTAAACAGTTTTCGTATTTTGGAGTTTTATTAGCACTTTGCTTTGAGTTTATTCCGGCTGAAATTGTATTACCGCTTGCAGGATATTGGGTATCGCAAGGGGATTTTAATATTCATTTGCTTGCGCTTGCAGGCACAGTCGGCGGAACGATTGGACCTGCAACTTTATATGCATTAGGAAAATATGGCGGGAGACCGATTGTTGAAAAATACGGCAAGTATTTTTTAGTGACGGAAAAACAAATCGATGCCTCCGACCGCTTTTTTGAAAAGTATGGACATGGTGTCGCATTTTTTGCCAGATTCCTTCCGGTTGTCAGAACAGCCATCTCTATTCCATGCGGCATGACAAAAATGAATTTCACGAAATTCTGTGTATATACATTTTTGGCAATGTACCCGATTACGTACTTCTATTTATATTTAGGATACAAATTAGGAGAGAATTGGGAGCAGGCTGGGGTTATATTTGATCAATATGCCTTTCCGATTGCAGGTGTTATTGTCGCAGTAATTATTGTTTATATTGTGTATAAGCGAATGATTACCAATAGAAATAAAGCAACATCAAAAATAGAATAGTGTTTTATAAAAGCTGGTGATCTGTCAAACCGGCTTTTTTCTATTGCTGGAGCTTTTTATGGGAGGGGCTGCTGCACCTTGCAGAAATCAATAGGTTAGTTTTTATGATAATAAGAAAGTGTTATGATAGAAAGGAAGAATGAGAGTTTGAGAGTGGGAGTGAACAGATTGAAGCAATATAAAGGTTACTTAATTGATTTGGATGGGACGATGTATAAAGGTACAGAAAAAATAGAAGCGGCCGGTCGATTTGTTCATGAGCTGAAACGAAGAGAAATTCCTTATTTATTCGTAACGAATAATTCTTCCAGAACGCCGGCACAAGTAGCGGAAAAACTATCAGAGTTTGATATTCCGACGGAACCGCATCAAGTGTTTACAACGAGTCAGGCAACTGCCAACTACATTTATGATGAGAAGCCGGATGCTTCCGTCTATGTCATTGGCGAGGATGGTATCAGGGAAGCTCTTAAAGATAAAGGTTTCACATTTGTTGATGAGAAGCCGGACTATGTTGTTACGGGATTGGACCGCCAGATTACTTACGAAAAACTGGGGAAAGCTTGTTTAGCAGTTCGTGAGGGAGCGAAGTTTGTCTCTACAAATGCGGATATTGCCCTTTCGACAGAAAGAGGTTTCATGCCGGGGAACGGGGCATTAACAGCTGTAGTATCTGTTTCAACAGGCGTGCAGCCGGTTTTTATCGGAAAACCTGAAAGAAACATTATGGAACAAGCGCTGAAAACTTTAGGTGTAAATAAAGAAGAAACCATTATGGTAGGGGATTTCTACGATACAGATATTATGGCGGGAATGAATGCCGAAATCGATACAATGCTTGTTCTGACAGGTGTCACAACGCGCGATCAGTTAGAGAATTTTGAACATCAGCCTACTTATGTCATTGATTCATTGGATGATTGGGAGTTTTAAATGTATGGGTTTATACCCATGCATTTTTTTTATGGATTCATATAATGTTGAGAATCTGATTACGTGATATTCACCTAAAGAAAAGGAGCTGTAAAAATGAATCCATATGATTATGTTACTCCATCCGACTTAGAGCGGCCGCAATTTTCTCTATCGGAGTCTTATTCCGGGCCAATTCAGCAAGAAGGTAATCCGTTCCAATTAGGGCAGCCATCAAGCCAGAGTGGCTGGATACTGTCAGCACAAGGAGGAATGTCGCCGACCCAGGGAAGAATGTCACCGAGTCCGGGAAGCTGGCCGCCGCCGACACAAGGGGGAATGCCGTCGAGTCCGGGAAGCTGGATGCCGCCGACTCAGGGAGGAATGCC
>JBJFHH010000069.1:0-17945 GCA_051893475.1 Bacillus sp. (in: firmicutes)
ATACGGGAAATCAGTTTGTTTCAGCGTATTTTTTCTTTTTCGCTACACGCTCACGTTCACCTTTATCAAGGATTTTCTTACGTAAACGAATGCTTTCTGGAGTTACTTCACAATACTCGTCTTCATTCAAGTATTCAAGCGCTTCTTCAAGTGACATAATACGAGGCTTTTTCATTGTTGTTGTTTGATCTTTGTTTGCTGAACGCATGTTAGTCATTTGTTTAGCTTTTACGATATTAACTGTAAGATCATTTTCGCGATTGTGCTCTCCAACAATCATACCTTCGTAAATTTCAGTACCTGGTTCAACAAAAATTACACCGCGATCTTCTACACCCATAATACCATATTGAGTAGCTTTACCAGTTTCCATTGATACAAGCACACCTTGACGACGTCCGCCAACTTGTCCTTGAGCCATTGGCTTATAGCTATCAAAAGTATGGTTCAGGATACCGAATCCACGAGTTAATGTTAAGAATTCTGTCGAGTAACCAATTAGTCCACGAGCTGGCACTAGGAACATTAAACGAACTTGACCATTACCGTTGTTCACCATATCAAGCATTTCGCCTTTGCGAGCGCCTAGAGATTCCATAATTGCACCTGTATGCTCTTCAGGAATATCGATCTGTACACGTTCTACCGGTTCACAGCGTACACCATCGATTTCACGAACAATAACTTCTGGTTTCGATACTTGAAGCTCAAAGCCTTCACGTCTCATGTTCTCGATAAGAATCGATAAGTGAAGTTCACCGCGTCCTGAGATAATCCAAGCATCAGGAGAATCAGTCGGATCAACACGCAAACTTACGTCTGTTTGCAGCTGTAATTGAAGACGCTCTTCAATTTTACGTGCCGTAACCCACTTACCTTCACGACCAGCAAACGGACTGTTGTTTACTAGGAATGTCATTTGAAGAGTTGGCTCGTCAATACGAAGTACAGGAAGCGCTTCTTCATGTTCAACCGGACATACTGTTTCGCCTACGTTAATGTCTTCCATTCCGGAAACTGCAACTAGGTCACCAGCATACGCTTCATCAATTTCGACACGTTTCAATCCTGTGAAACCGAAAATTTTCGTTACACGGAATTGTTTTACCGATCCGTCAAGTTTCATAAGAGCAACTTGTTGACCAACCTTCATTGTACCGCGGAATACACGACCGATTCCGATACGTCCAACATAGTCGTTGTAATCCAACAATGCAATTTGGAATTGAAGTGGCTCTTCGCGATTATCAATTGGAGAAGGGATTGTTTCTACAATTGTTTCAAATAATGACTGCATGTTTTCTTCTTGGTCAGCCGGATTCGGGCTTAATGAAGCTGTTCCGTTAATACCAGAAGCATACACAACCGGGAATTCCAATTGATCTTCTGTTGCATCCAACTCAATGAACAAGTCGATTACTTCATCAACTACTTCTTCCGGTCTTGCGAAATCACGGTCAATTTTGTTTACAACAACGATTGGCGTAATTTTTTGTTCCAATGCTTTTTTCAATACGAAGCGCGTTTGCGGCATGCAGCCTTCGTATGCATCAACAACCAGAACAACACCATCAACCATTTTCATGATACGTTCTACTTCGCCACCGAAGTCGGCATGTCCAGGAGTATCAAGAATATTAATTCTTGTATCTTTATATTGAACAGCTGTATTTTTAGCTAAGATTGTAATTCCGCGCTCTCTTTCGATATCATTTGAGTCCATAGCTCGTTCAGCAACTTGCTCGTTTTCACGGAAAGTTCCTGACTGTTTTAATAATTGGTCAACCAATGTTGTTTTACCATGGTCAACGTGGGCAATTATGGCAATATTGCGTATATCGTTACGATGATTCAAGCAATTCCACTCCTACTATTTAAGATTAACTAAAACATTATAACACACTGATAGTGGAAAAATACATTTTTTTTCTGTACAATAGTTTTGACGAGGTGAATTATATGGGTGACAAGAAAATTTTCTTATTTTTGGCAATACTCGCAGCAATTTGTATGGCTGCAGTCGGAGTCAGCGTAGGTCTGCGTGAGATTATCGGCGGATTAGGAAGCATCGCTGGTATTATTATATCCTTAATTGCATTAACTGCTGTCATGGGATACGGATTTACGTTGAAAAAAAAATTCCGCGAAGAAGGCAGACTGTAACAAATGCGGAAACATTAAACAAATAAAAAACCGCAATCTTTTGAAGTTTGCGGTTTTTTATTTCAAATTATTAATGACGACCGAAGTCTTCATTTAAATCCATCAGCTCACCACGAATTCGCAGCAAATTTTCTTTGCATTTATTTTTCAATTCATCATTATTCGTTTGCATCGCCTCATACAACTTCTCGAGTTCCGAATCTAACTCCTCGCGGAACTGATAATTCCGATTCGCCTTTATTTCTTCAATAATCAATGTATAATTTAATGTTTGTTTCATATCATTACCCCTTTGTAAACATATTTCCAAAATCCAAAACAGCACAATTGTTCTCATTCACTGCCTCAGTATGATAAACTATTTGTAAATATTGTCGAGACAAGGAGATTGTAATATGGAACAGTTTCAAGGATTTACAGATCAAGATTTTAATGTATTCGAGATTGAAGGGCTTGATTCCAGGATGGAGGCATTGATAGAAACCATCAGACCAAAATTGAATGAACTCGGCCAACATTTCTCACAAGAGCTGTCAATTTTGTCCGGAGATGAAATGTTCCCTCATGTGGCAAAGCACGCAAGACGCACAATCAATCCGCCAAAAGATACATGGGTTGCCTTCGCTCCTAATAAACGAGGATACAAAATGATGCCGCATTTTCAAATCGGATTATGGGGTACTCATCTGTTCATCTGGTATGCCGTCATTTATGAAGCACCGGCAAAAGCTGAAATCGGAAAAAAATTCATGAAAAATATCGATTTTATTCAAAAACATGTGCCAGCCGACTTTTCTTGGTCAGTCGATCACATGCAGCCGGGAAGCCAGAAGCATGAAGATTTAACTAAAGAAGATCTGGAAATGATGTTTACGCGACTTCAAACAGTCAAAAAAGCTGAATTATTGTGCGGCGTACAAATTCCTCGCGAACAAGCAATCAAGATGTCCGGAGATGAATTCATTAAGAAGGTTACTGATACATTCGAGCAATTGATGCCGCTGTACAAATTAAACTAAAACAATCCACAACAGCAAGTTGTACTTTAATAAGAACATATAGCGGGTAGTAATTGCTATTTCTTTACATGTATTGTACTTTAAAACGAACGGGTATGTAAATATGAAAATTTACATACCCGTTCACTTTATAGCTTAATTCGATCTCCGCTTGCCCCTGCTTTAGCCGCTTGAATTACACGGTACGAGGAATATCCGCTTACCTCTTCAAACTCTTTGCAAATTGTTTTTTCGCCAGCAATGCTCGGTACAATTTCTTTAAAGCGACGATACTTTGTCATGAGCATGTCTCTTTCAATGCCCTTCTCATATGCTTGCTCGACCGCTTCAAAAAAAGCGATGGCATCGACGATTTCTTCCGTACTCCAGTCAATATCAATCGGATATTGGTATTCCATTTAGCTTCACTCTTTCTTTCGTTATTGCCACTTAGTGCGAATACTTTCCGCTGTCGAAATTATCGTATTAAATAATTCCGCAACGGAAGGCACATCTTTAATTAAACCCAACACTTGTCCGGCCCAAGCAAAACCTTCATCGACCTTGCCTTCATATATGTACCTTCTATTTGTTTCTCCACTAATGTACTCTTTTAATCCTTTATATCCTACATCTTCTTTTTCTAATTGTAAAATTTGATCTGTCCAAGAATTAGACAAGGCGCGAGCAGGCGCTCCAATTGAACGCTTAATAACAACCGTATCGCGTTCTGTTCCATTAATCAGTGCTTGTTTATAAGCATCGCTCGCATGCACGCATTCCTTTGTTGCAATAAAACGGGTGCCCATTTCAATTCCTTCGGCTCCTAAGCTTAGTGCTGCCATCAATCCTCTTCCGTCACCAATTCCTCCAGAAGCAATGACCGGAATTGAAACCGCATCGACAACTTGCGGCACTAAGACAAATGTTCCAACATCATCACGACCCAAATGTCCGCCGCCTTCTTGACCAACGACCATCACAGCATCAGCACCGAGCTCTTCCGCTTTTACTGCCTGTCTCTTAGAAGCAACCAATACAAGCTTCTTTACATCCGTCCCTTCCAGCACATCAAAGACAAGCTTCGGGTTGCCCCCTGTAATAGTAGCTATTTTCATACCTTCTTCCAGCGCCGCTTCCACATAGCCTTCAAACGGCCTTCCTTGCTGTCCAATCGCGAAGTTGACACCGAACGGCTGATCCGTCAATTCTTTAACGAGGCGCATTTCTTTTTTCAAATCCTCTGGGCTTTTTAGACTCATCGCCGTAATTTGCCCTAAGCCTCCCGCATTGCTCACTGCAGCAGCCAATTCAGAATAAGCGAGATAAGCCAATCCTCCCTGAATGATCGGATAGCGAATACCTAACAATTGTGTTATTCTCGTTTCCCAATTCATCGTCTTTCCTCCTCACAAATATTGGAACTATCTCTCATTTTACTGTATCTTCCTTACATTGTCTCTAATCAAATTTCATGACACTTTTCTGAATAAGTACTAATATGTACTGTGAATAGATAGGAGGCAGCGGATTGGATACTTGTAAACATTGTTTTGCCGGTCTATATCGACATTACAGTAAACGGACAAGATTATTTACTCGTTCATGCCGGCTTCAGCAACTTATTTTCACCAGAATACTCAATAGAACATTATACGAATGACGTGCTTCTTTGGAGTTTTCTGGACATCAACTCCAATTATTATGAAAATAAAACAGTGATTGCAGGGCACATTCCGACCTTTCGCCGCGGAGAAGAGTATGCCGGAAAGATCATCCGCAAGAACGGGCAAATTCATGTCGATTGCGGCTGTTGCTTCGGGTACACCCTCGGATGCATCCGGCTAGAGGACATGCAGGAATTTTACGTACAAGCAAAACTAATAGAAAAAGAGCCTATCTGATATCCTCTCAGATAGGCCCCATCATATAATTATTTCTCTTCGTGAGAATGGCAGTTATCGCATTTTGAGTATAGTACACTCACTTTTTCGTTTTCAAATGTTTCAATCGTATCGTTGCATGTTTGACAAACAATCGTTCCCATAATTCCCATTTGTATTCCCCTTTACGATTTAATGTAAACGTTTTATTCGCTTGAATTTATAATAATATAACACATTTAAAATATCAAGCCTAAATTGTATGTAACATTAAACATTTTTAAATATTACTTTTATATTTTGAATATTTAATTATAACAAAAAAAGAGCCTCCAAAATTTTCTTTTAGAGGTCCTAAAAATCCATTTATTCATATTCCGACTGAAAGGGCACTTCCGGCAATTCTTCAAGAAAAAAGTCAGCCAAATCCTTTGCTTGCTCGCGCGTGGATATTTTAAAAGTCGATTGCAAATGATCCAGGTCTTCAATATCTTTTTGTTCAAGGAGAGACGATCGTCCGGTTTGCATACAGACAACCAATGGCTTGCCGAAGAACATATTGGTGTAAATAATGCCGAAATCATAGCGGGTATGATTCGTCGTAAAACCGATAAATCGAACTTTGGCATTTTCAAATTCATCATACAGTTTATCGAAAAGCTCCATTGCACCATCCCCTTTCAATAAGATAATATTACATTAACTCTATATTATTTTACATATTTTGTAAATTAATTTCCGGATACAAGAATATCATTAATAAGAAATGCGAATAAAGGAGGAAAAAGAATGACGAATGCCAACCACGCTTTTATTAAACTCGTGCCGGCATCCTTGAAACAAACAATTACAACGGAAGAGCTTAAAGAATTGTTCCATTATTACAAGGAGATTACCGGAAAAACAGGCAAACAATTAAACTGGGATTACGACCAATATGCTTTTCCATACGAAATGATCGAAACAGACGAGGGACAAGGGCGCTGGTTTTACTTAAAGTCTGATATTGACCGTTATAACGTGATTATCATTGCCGTCAGCAAGGAGAAAATAAAGCAACAGGACGAGGAACGTATTCAAAGCTATATTCAAATAACCCTCACCTCCGATTCCACTCACGGAGATAAAGCAAAAGCGAATGAATTTTGCAAATTTTTATCCAAACAGCTTCAAGGTGAACTGCATTTATTCAATCACCGCATCATGTACTATTACAAAAGAAGATAATCGCCTGCTTATCTTTATGTTCCAAGCGTCTGCGTCCACTGCTGCAAAACAACATGCACAGCCAAATATGTCACCAAACTGATCACTGTCATAAACACTGCTGTAAAAGATGATTTCAAAATCTTCTTGCCGATTACGAGCGACATTTGAAAAAACAAGGTAAACATAACCGCTTTAAAAACAAAACGGTCATGCTGAGAAAGCCACTCCGCCAATGTGAAGCAACTCCAAACAATCCATTGCAGAATCAGAACGACATATAGTTTCAAAGAGATCAACCCCGAAAATTTCAAAATCTGATTGTCTATTATATGTTCAATTTCTGGAAATTATTCTAAAGAAAAAAGGTTATCAAACTAGCCGTGCTAGATTGATAACCTTTATGTTCAGCTTATTTTACAATATGAATTGGATTTCCTAATGCCACTTCTGCAGCTTCCATTGTAATTTCGCCTAAAGTTGGATGCGCATGAATTGTCATTGCGATATCTTCTGCTGTCATGCCTGCTTCAATCGCCAAACCGATTTCTGCAATCATGTCAGAAGCGCCTTGACCAGCGATTTGACCGCCGATTACAAGTCCGTCAGATTTTCTTGTGATCAATTTCATGAATCCGTCTGTGCTGTTCAATGCAAGAGCACGTCCGTTAGCCGCAAATGGGAATTTGCCGATAGAAATTTCGATGCCTTCTGCTTTTGCTTCCGCCTCTGAATAACCGACAGATGCCAATTCCGGCTCTGCGAAGCAAACTGCAGGAATCGCTAAATAATCGATTACTGATGGGTGACCAGCGATTGCTTCAGCAGCAATTTTACCTTCATATGAAGCTTTATGAGCTAAAGGAAGACCCGCTACGATATCACCGATTGCGTAAATATTGCTTACGTTTGTGCGACATTGATTGTCGATTTCGATTAATCCGCGCTCGCCCACTTTAACGCCAGCTTGTTCTAAACCGATTTCTTTCGTGTTCGGTTTACGTCCTACAGTAACAAGAACATATTCCGCTTCCACTTTTTCTTCTTTGCCATTCGCTTCGTACGTTACGATTACTTTATCTTCAAACTCTTCAACGCCTTTAGCTAATGCAGATGTAACAATGTTAACGCCTTTTTTCTTGAAATTACGTTTAACTAAAGCAGCCATTTGCTTTTCGAAGCCGCCAAGAATTTCAGGACCGCCTTCTAAAATTGTTACTTCTGTTCCGAAGTTCGCATAAGCACCGCTTAGCTCCGTACCTATGTATCCTCCGCCGATTACAACCATTGATTTTGGAAGCTCAGTCAAGTTAAGAGCACCAGTTGAGTTGATAATGCGTTTTGAATATTTGAAGCCTGGAATTTCAATCGGTGTTGAACCTGTAGCGATGATTGCATTTTTGAATTTGTATGTTTGAGCTGAATTTTCATCCATTACTCGAACTGTATTCTCATCAACAAAATATGCTTCGCCGTAAACAGTATCGATTTTATTGCCTTTTAATAGAGCGCCAACGCCGCCAGTAAGCTTGTTCACGACACTTTCTTTAAAAGCTTGTACTTTAGAGAAATCAAGCTTTACATTTTCAGCGATGATCCCCATATCCTCTGAATGTTTCGCTTGCTCATAGCGATGTCCAGCTGAGATTAATGCTTTTGATGGGATGCATCCGACGTTTAAGCAAACACCGCCAACTGTACCTTTCTCTACTACTGTTACTTTTTGTCCTAATTGCGCTGCGCGAATTGCTGCAACATAGCCACCAGGTCCTGCACCGATGACAAGAGTTTCTGTTTCAATCGGGAAATCTCCTACTACCATTTTTCTTACGCCTCCATTAATAGTAATTCTGGGTCGTTCAACAAGCGTTTAATATGATTCATTGCATGTTGAGCCGTTGCTCCGTCAATGATTCGGTGATCGAAGCTTAACGAAAGTGCCAGCATCGGCGCCGCAATAATTTCGCCATCTTTCACTATCGCTTTTTCGGAAATTCTGCCGATTCCGAGTATTGCGACTTCTGGGTGATTAATGACAGGCGTAAACCATTGACCGCCGGCAGAGCCGATATTCGTAATTGTGCATGATGCACCCTTCATTTCGTTTGGAGCTAGCTTCCCTTCACGTGCTTTTGTTGCAAGCTCATTTATTTCATTTGAAATAGAGAATACTGACTTACGATCCGCATGCTTAATGACCGGAACAAGTAAACCTTTATCCGTATCTGCGGCTATTCCAATATTATAGTAATGCTTATGAATAATTTCACTTGTCTCATCATTGATCGATGTGTTCAAGATCGGATATTCACGCAATGCACTCGTTAACGCTTTTACTACATAAGGTAAAAACGTAAGCTTAATTCCTTTTTCAGCTGCAATCACCTTAAATTTATTACGATGCGCGACTAATTTCGACACGTCGATTTCATCCATAAGGGTCACGTGAGGAGCTGTCTGTTTAGAGTGTACCATAGCTTTGGCAATTGCTTTACGAATTCCGCTCATTTTTTCTGAAGTTTCTGGGAAATCACCTTCAAAAGCCTTGATATTACTTACTTTCTCAACTTTCTCATTTTCGACAAATCCAGCAGATTTTACCGGTTCGCTAACTGTATCTGCATTTAAGAAAGCATCAATATCCGCTTTAAGTACACGTCCATTATCGCCGCTTCCGGCTACTTCTGCAATATTAACGCCTTTTTCACGCGCATATTTTCGGACAGAAGGCATCGCGATGACACGTTTCGGTTTTTCCGCTTTTTCAGCAGGAGCAGGTTCCGGCTGTTTCGCTTGTTCTTCCGGCTTCGGCTGTTCTTCCGCAGCACCATCACCGTGATCACCTTTGAACGATAGATTCTCATAACCTGGCGCATCAAACGTTACCAGCACATCGCCCACTACAGCAACCGTACCTTCCTCAACTAAAATCTCTTCTACTTTCCCTTTTACCGGAGAAGGGATTTCCACAACCGCTTTGTCGTTTTGCACTTCGCAAAGCACATCATCTTCTTGTACATCATCGCCTGGTTTAATGAACCATTTAACAATTTCACCTTCGTGTATTCCTTCACCGATATCCGGCATTCTGAATTTAAAAGACAATTGGACCAACCTCCTTTATATATACTTCCCTTTAAAAATTCAATACTTTATTTGCTGCTTCAATAATATCTTTATAGTTTGGCAACCATACTTGCTCAGCTTGAGAGAATGGGAAAACCGTATCAGCTGCTGTCACCCTCAATACCGGTGCTTCCAAGCTTAAAATCGCGCGGTCATTAATCTCAGCTACAACATTTGCTGCGATTCCGGCCTGTTTTTGCGCTTCCTGAACAACGATTGCCCGTCCTGTTTTCTCAACAGAAGCAATAATCGTATCTGTATCAAGCGGACTCACTGTTCGAAGGTCAATCACTTCTGCAGATTTTCCTTCTTTTTCAAGCTCGACAGCCGCCTTCAGTGCTTCATGCACCATTGCCCCGTAAGCGATAATCGTTACATCTGTTCCTTCTCTTTTCACGTCTGCTACCCCAAGTGGAATTGTATATTCACCTTCAGGCACCTCTTCACGGAATGAGCGATACAGTTTCATATGTTCTAAGAAAATGACCGGATCATTATCGCGAATGGATGCAATCAATAAACCCTTCGCATCATACGGAGTTGATGGAATAACAACCTTCACACCCGGTGTTTGCGCCATTAATCCTTCTAAGCTGTCGGCATGCATTTCCGGCGTATGAACACCGCCGCCGAAAGGAGAACGAATCGTTACAGGCGAATGGTATCTGCCTCCGGAACGGAAACGCATACGAGCCATTTGTCCGGCAATGCTGTCGATTACTTCAAAAAGGAAGCCGAAAAACTGGATTTCCGGAACGGGACGATAACCTTGCAGACCAAGACCGATTGCAAGACCGCCGATTCCTGATTCCGCAAGCGGTGTATCAAATACACGTTCTACGCCAAATTCCTTCTGCAGTCCTTCTGTCGCACGGAAAACGCCGCCGTTTACGCCCACATCTTCCCCAAACACAAGAACTTTCTCATCATTGCGCATTTCTGTACGAAGTGCATCTGTAATTGCTTGAATCATTGTCATTTGTGCCATCGCTTATTTCGACTCCTTTTCTTTGTAAATTTCATATTGTTCCTGCAGATTCGCCGGCATTTTTTCATACATAATATTCATTAAATCCGTTACCTTTTGTTTAGGTGCCGCATCCGCTTTTTGAATCGCTTCTTTTATTTCTTCCTTCGCTCTTTCAATAACAGCTGTCTCTTCTTCTTCACTCCATAAGCCTTTTGCCTCCAAAAACTTACGGAAGCGCACAAGCGGATCTTTTTTCTCCCATTCATTATCTGTATCGGAAGTACGGTAACGAGTCGGGTCATCTCCAGCCATCGTGTGCGGACCATAACGATATGTTAATGTTTCAATTAAAGTAGGACCTTCACCGTTTATAGCACGTTTTCGTGCATCCAGTGTCGCTGCATAAACAGCCAGAACGTCCATACCGTCTACTTGAATACCAGGAATTCCGGCTGCTACCGCTTTTTGAGCGATCGTTCTGGCAGCTGATTGCTTTTCTACCGGAGTAGAAATTGCAAAGCGGTTATTTTGAACGATAAAAATGGCTGGTGCCTTGAAAGCTCCGGCAAAATTGATTCCTTCGTAAAAATCACCTTGTGAAGCACCGCCATCACCTGTATACGTGATTGCGACAGATTTCGCTCCGTTTTTCTTCATACCAAGCGCCACGCCAGCCGCTTGAATATATTGCGCTCCGATAATGATTTGCGGAGAAATGACATTAACACCCTCAGGAATTTTATTTCCTTCAAAATGCCCTCTTGAGAATAAGAAAGCTTGGTGTAAAGGAAGACCGTGCCATACGATTTGCGGGACATCACGATAGCCCGGCAAAATGAAATCCTCTTTTTCCAAAGCAAATTGTGAACCGAGCTGAGATGCTTCTTGTCCGGCAGTCGGTGCGTAGAAGCCTAATCGTCCTTGACGGTTCAAGGAAATAGAACGCTGATCAAGAATTCGTGTATATACCATTCTTGTCATCAGCTCTTTTAACTGTTCATCGGATAAATCCGGCATTGCCTCCTCATTCACGACTTCCCCTTGTTCATTCAAAATCTGCAGCGTCTTGAATTGCTCACTTATCGCTTCAAACTGTTTGTTGGCATCTAATAACACTTTATTAATTGTAGCCATCTCCATCACCTCGTCCTTAATAGTTGCACATCCAGATAAATAACAATGTTTTGAATTTTAGAAATAAAAATAATTTAGAATATACATGGTTACTATTCCCTCATAAACGTAAGGGCTAACTTCTTTTTAAGCCGGCGGCATTTACAGCTTGCAACTAGCTGTTAGCTTCAAATAGCGAACTGTATTAATATTTGCAATAATAACAATATAACAATATTGCTTTCTAATTCGAAGTTTACAGCATGGATCAACAACGGTCAAATCATTTGTTTATCTTAAATAATCATCAAAATCCCATAAGTTATATCATTATTAAATCCTGCTCGATTTCAATACTGTTATATAATATGATTCGTTACTGTTATATAAAAACCAATATAAGAATGATTGCATTGTTAAAATATTGATATTTCGCATTTTCTCCCGATATGTTCTCATTCGTACAATGTTTTAACCTACTTCCTTTCCATCTTCTCATTTCATATTTTTATTATCTAAAAAAACCAATTTCGAATAAATTTATTACAGTGATTTTCTTCCATGCTATACTTTTTTTTATAAAATAAACTTTCTTTATTGAAATTTACTATTTCATTTGAGAAACTAAACTTTGATAGTTATCGCCCCATTAAGCATACGGCAATGCGCCTTATATATAATTAGTTCGAGGTGAAATAAAATGATTACAATGAAAGATATCGTTCTTGAAGGACACCCGGTTTTACGCCAAGTAGCTAAAGACGTTGACTTACCCGCCTCTTCAGAAGACCAAAAAACGGCAAGAGACTTACTGGAATATGTCATGAACAGCCAGGATCCGATGATTGCAGAAAAATACGGACTGCGTCCCGGAATCGGTTTGGCAGCTCCGCAAATCAATGTTTCAAAGAAAATTATCGCCGTGCATGTAACCGATGAAAAAGGCAAACTATACAGCTACGCCTTATTCAATCCGAAAATCATCAGCCATTCCGTCGAGAAAACATATCTGTCCGGAGGCGAAGGCTGTTTATCGGTTGATCGCGCCGTCCCAGGCTTTGTGCCGCGCCATGCCCGCATAACAGTTGAAGCTACGACATTAGAGGGAGAAAAAATAAAATTGCGCTTAAAAGGCATGATAGCCATCGTATTCCAGCATGAAATCGATCATATTAACGGCATTATGTTTTACGATCACATCAATAAAGATAATCCATTTGCACCTGTCGAAAACGGAACGCCAGTGGACAGATAATTTCAAAAGCGGAAGCGCCCCGTTTAGCACCGTATGGACTGGAGGCCGCCGACTGAGATATAGGAAACACGAAGAACGGCAGTGATTCGATGTTGACTTATCGTAGGGAGGTTGCCGAAGTACACTAGGTGCTGGGCGCTGTAGCTGGATGGCGATACATTTCTTTAATTTATACATAATGTATATTTTTATAATTTCCTAAAACATCAAAAAGGGTATCTCTGACGCGAACAAACTCGCACTTGAGACACCCTTTTTCATTTAGATTAAGCCAACCTTCACCAAGCCATTATAAATGCCGTCTTCATCGACCGCAGTTGTAATAACATCAGCGTGCTTCAACAATTCCTTTTCTGCATTACCCATTGCGATGCCCGTTCCGACTGTTTGCAGCATTTCAATATCATTCAAGCCGTCCCCGAATGCATATACATTCTCCAATTGAAATTCCGCTCTTTTAATAAATTCATTGATGCCGATTGCTTTAGATCCGCCGAACGGGACGACATCCATGCAAACCGGATGCCAACGAATGAACTTCAAGTCTCTATGCTCTTGCGTATATTCTTTTTCTTCCTGTTCCGTACAATACAATAATGATTGGAAAATATCATAATGATGGTGGTATTCCTCATCATGCTCCGGATGGTCCAGCTTAAAGCTGCGCAGTGTTTCCTCAATATGCTTGGAATAAGGCACCGTTGTTCTGGCGCCATGCTCATTCATTAAAACGACTGGAATACGCTTATTTTTTGTATGCTCCAAAAGCTTATGTAATTTGCTTTTCGGCAAAGGATTTCTATAAATAATTTCATTTTCAAAGACTACGTATTGCCCGTTAAAGCAAACGTAAGAATCAATATCAAGCTCTTTTCGAATATCCTCTATCATAAAAGGCGCTCTCCCCGTTGCAATTGCCACATATACGCCGTTTTCCTTCAACGTCTTTACAGCCTTTCGCGTTGAATCGGGTAGTTCCTT
Source organism: Bacillus sp. (in: firmicutes) (assembly GCA_051893475.1). Lineage (GTDB taxonomy): Bacteria > Bacillota > Bacilli > Bacillales > DSM-1321 > Bacillus_AD. The sequence continues at coordinate 13,696 of JBJFHH010000069.1, forward strand.
ATTAAAGTCCAATAAAGTTCCGTCAATATCAAAGAACACAATTTTATCCGTCACAACATAAGCCTCATTTCTTTACTTAATGGTCATCCAACATAATAGTACCGCTTTACCGCAAGAATTAACAACACAATTTATTCCCCAGAAATATACTGTATAAAGATTATTTGCGGTATATGAAATTTTTACCACATAATCCTATTATTTCTCAGCAAGAAAAAAAGTAGTCTTCATATACTAATATTATTAAATAAAACGGCAAAAAGTTAAAATTCTCATGAAAGACTTATTTACTTTCTATTACTTTCGTTTACAATTATATTAAGGGAGTGATCTGCGATGCTGAAAAAGCTGCGGAAAAAACTGCTAAAACAATGGAAAGATATGCTAAGAAAGAAAACAATCGCATAGATTTTTTCAATTAATAGCCCTTCAGTACTTGCGAAGGGCTTGTTCTTTCATGTAAAGTTTTCTAATATACACTTATAACAATTCGCAATTATATGAGCACATGTTAAAAAACATGAAAATAAAGCTGCTTTTATATATAATGAAATAAATTATGAATAGGACTTAAGGAGAGATTTGATTATGATTTACAAAGTTTACTACCAAGAATTAATGAGCGAAGTGCCTGTACGTGAAAAAACAAAAACAGTTTTTGTGGAAGCGGAGACAGTTCGTGAAGTAAGAAACAAACTTAAAGACAGAAATTACAACATCGAATTAGTTACGCCTGTCGATGAAGCATACTTAGAATATGAAAAAGAAAACGAAGACTTTAAAGTATTGGAGCTATGATAATTTATGAAATTTGTTAAAAACGACCAAACCGCTGTGTTCGCACTCGGCGGTCTTGGTGAAATCGGCAAAAACACATACGCAGTTCAATTTCAGGACGAAATCATTCTAATTGATGCCGGAATCAAATTCCCTGAAGACGAACTACTGGGCATTGACTACGTTATTCCTGATTATGCCTACTTAGTTAAAAATGAAGATAAAATCAAGGGATTATTCGTTACTCACGGACACGAAGATCATATTGGCGGTATCCCGTATCTTCTGAAACAAATTAATATTCCGATATACGGCGGTAAGCTTGCTTTAGGATTAATTAAAAACAAGCTTGAAGAGCACGGCTTATTAAGACAGACAAAACTGATTGAAATTAAAGAAGATGATGTGATCAAGTTCAGAAAAACGTCCGTAACATTCTTCCGAACTACTCACAGCATTCCGGATTCGTACGGTATTGTTGTAAAGACTCCTCCTGGACAAATCGTTCATACAGGTGACTTCAAATTTGATTTCACTCCAGTAGGCGAACCAGCCAACTTAACGAAAATGGCGGAGATCGGCAAGGAAGGCGTACTTTGCTTGCTTTCAGACAGCACAAACAGTGAAGTGCCTCATTTCACGATGAGTGAGAGAAGAGTTGGAGACAGCATTCACGATATTTTCCGAAAAGTTGAAGGGCGCATTATTTTTGCAACATTCGCATCGAACATTCACCGTCTTCAACAAGTAGTTGAAGCAGCAGTGGAAAACGGCAGAAAAGTGGCTGTATTCGGAAGGAGCATGGAAGCAGCAATCACAATTGGACAAGAGTTGGGTTACATTCAATGTCCGAAAGATACGTTCATCGATTCCCAACAAATCAACCGTCTGCCTGCAAATCGTGTAACGATTTTATGTACAGGAAGCCAAGGTGAGCCAATGGCTGCACTTTCTCGTATCGCAAACGGTACTCACCGTCAAATTCAAATCATCCCTGGAGATACAGTTGTATTTTCTTCATCACCGATTCCAGGAAACACTATTAGTGTATCCCGTACAATCAATATGCTGTTTAAAGCAGGAGCAGACGTAATCCACGGCTCTCTAAGCAATATTCACACTTCCGGTCACGGCGGCCAAGAAGAACAAAAACTAATGCTTCGTCTTATGAAGCCAAAATTCTTCATGCCAATTCACGGTGAATACCGCATGCAAAAAATGCATGCGCAGCACGCGATTGACTGTGGTGTAGAAGAAGAAAACTGCTTCATTATGGATAATGGAGAAGTGTTGGCATTAAGTCCTAACACTGCCCATGTTGCCGGGAAAATTCAATCCGGTTCGGTATATATTGACGGTAACGGTGTCGGAGATATCGGTAACATCGTCCTTCGCGACCGCCGCATCCTTTCTGAAGAAGGATTGGTTGTTGTTGTCGTAAGCATCAATATGAAAGAGTTCAAAATCTCTGCAGGTCCGGATATCATTTCCCGCGGATTCGTTTACATGCGTGAATCTGGCGACCTGATCAGCGATGCGCAAAGCCTGCTGAAAAAGCATCTTAATAAAGTGATGGAAAGAAAAACAAGTCAATGGTCTGAAATTAAAAATGAAATTACAGATACACTTGCTCCTTTCCTATATGAAAAAACAAAACGCCGTCCAATGATCCTGCCGATCATTATGGAAGTGGATAAATAAACAATATAAGGGGATCCTGTAAGTCATACACTTCCAGGATCCCCTATTTTTTGTCTTTACAAGCTTTTGATCATTTATGCTCTGATAGGTTTTACTTCTGCTCATCGCTCTAATATATGCTCGATAGCGCTATCAGATGCCTGAGAGTGCTATCCACCTTGGCAATAACGCTATCTTTTCATTCACCGCGCTATTCCTCCTGTGACGCCGCTATCTAATGTCTAAAGACTTTTAAACTTACACAAATTGTTCATCATCCATGCATTCCCATTCAATTCGGCTGGCTTTTTGTTCATTTTTTCGGTTTTGAATGCATTTTTCTTCCTTTTGTGAACGAAGGGCCAGTTTTATATTGCAGATGCCTATGAAAACAGCAAAAAGAAGCCACCCTCAAAGAATTACTTCTGAGACAGCTCCTTCTCTTCTATTCCAGCACTTTCTTCTCAAAGCGGTTAATATCCGTATCTGCTCCCAGCACGATCAGAATATCACCTACATAGACCATTTCATCGGCAGCCGGCGAAATGATCACTTTATTTCCTCTTTTTATACCAACGATATTAATACCGTATTTAGCTCGAATATCTAAATCAATTAATGTTCTGCCATTCAATCTCGGACTTGCGACAATCTCGACAATCGAGTGGTCATCTGATAGTTCAATATAATCCAAAATGTTATTGGAAACAATTTTATGAGCAATTCGTCTACCCATGTCCCTTTCAGGGTGAACCACCTGATCGGCGCCAATCTTGATTAGCACCTTTTCATGATAATCATTTTGCGCCTTCACTGTTATATGTTTAACGCCAAGCTCTTTCAGCATCAAAGTCGTTAAAATACTTGCTTGAATATCATCGCCGATCGCAACAATAACATGATCAAAATTTCGGATACCAAGCCCCTTTAATACCGATTCATCGGTTGAATCACCAATAACAGCATGCGATGCTATTGACGTAAAGGCATTTACGCGATCTTCCTTATGATCAATTGCTAGCACTTCCATACCTTGCGCAACCAATTCACGGCATATACTGCCCCCAAAGCGGCCCAAACCGATAACGGCAAATTCTTTCTTCACAATCATTCCTCCAAGCTTTTCGTTGCAATTTCTGTGATTGCTCATATTCTATCATACCATTTGCAAGGAACCAATAATTCTTTTTATAATAACTGAAGCGTATTATGAACTTGCCTGCATTTGATATTACGCTTCAATCAAATCACACTAATAAATAAACCATTATAGGAACTTATCAATTTTGAAATGTATAGAATAGAGCAATGCAAAAGCTTTTTAAAAACATAAATCACAAAAAGGAGGAGTCCAGATGGCTCTTCAAATTATGAAGCTGGCAATTGAAGCTACAAGCTCAATGAATACCAACCCTGTTGTGGAACGTTTTTTTTATAGTACCATTTCTTTAGTAACAGGACCGGATACGCTGAAAATCGATACGAAATCGTTCTTTGACAGCACCGGAGCCGAAGTTGCGTCTTTGCCGGCATTGACGGCAGCCAACAGCTATTACAAAGTTTATATGAATGGCGTTTTGCAAATGGATGATCTTTTATCATACAAACCGGGCAACTCAGGAACCGGAAATTTGACCATCACTGTACCGCAAGATTCCAGCATTTTACCTAACAGTCCAGTCGTTCTAGAAATAGCCAACTTTTCACCGGATGCTTATACAACTATTCATACGTAAGAAAAACAGGCTAATGAATCAGACGGTTCATAGCCTGTTTTTCTTTTACAACTTAAT
>JBJFHH010000070.1:0-17868 GCA_051893475.1 Bacillus sp. (in: firmicutes)
AGCCGTTATTAATGCATCGTTACATAAAAAAGAGACAGAAGAAAACTACTCATTTTTCTAACTGTCTCTTTTTCATTTGGACCTTAATTCTTATAAATACCGCTCCTATTTAATAGCCTAAAATTTCATGCATTCTTTAGATTTCTCACATGTTACAATAGGGACATGGAAATTAATGGAGGTGTATAGAATGACTATTGTATTAATAATCTCGATTATCATTATTTTTGCTGTCATTATAATAGCTGCAGTTACAACTTCGAAAGCATACAAGTTCAAGCATACGATTGATTCGATCGAAGATACAACAAACGAGCATGAACAAAAACAGCAATGAACTTATGCATAAATCTTTGCCATGTACTCTCTTAACACATCATTGGATTGAGCGAATTTCACTTTTTCCTCGGGCGCTAAATTCAACTCTACAATTTCTTTAATACCTTGACGATTAATGATTGCCGGAACGCCTGTACATATTTCATTCATACCATATTCCCCATCGAGTACAGTTGACACAGCAATTACTTTATAATCATCATTGAAAATAGAACGGGTAATATAAGCTAATGCATTTCCGATTGCATAGTAAGTCGTTCCCTTACGTGCTAAAATCTCAAAACCGGCCTTCTGAACTTGTACCGGAATTTCATCAAGATTGATGTCACTGAATCGTTCTTTATGTTCATCCATAATTTGTAAAAACGGTTTCGTTCCGATTGTCACATGCGACCATGCGACAAAAGAAGAATCCCCATGCTCTCCTAAAACAAAGCCTTGAATGCTTCGCGGATCGACATCGATATGTTGCGATAAAATTTGTTTCAAACGAGAAGAATCAATCGAAGTACCTGTTCCAATGACTTGATTGCGCGGCAAGCCGGATTCCTTCCACACTAAATACGTAATAATATCAACCGGGTTTGAGGCAACCAAGAAAATACCGTTAAACCCGCTCGCCATCACACCTTGAACAACTGTTTTGGCAATGTTGGCACTTACTTCAAGTGTATCCAAGCGAGTTTGCCCTGGCTTTGGAGGAGCTCCTGCCGTAATGATAACAATATCCATATTGGTGCATTCCTCATAGGAACCGACGTTCACCTTTGTGCGGGCAGTCGTCGTAAAATCAACACAATGCTGTAGATCCATCGCCTCACCAAGCGCTCTTTCCCGATTGATATCAATCAGCATAATTTCATCACAAATATTTTGATTAACCAATGAATATGCTGTACTTGAACCAACTAAACCTGTACCAACGATTGCTACTTTTCTTGTTGAACATTTCATTTTGATTATCTCTCCTATAAAAATCTTTTGACACTAATAAAATGTGAATAGTTGAGCAAATTGTTATAATTTTTATTCTATTTACATTTATTCGAATACATATTACGCGATAAGCTACACTTTAAATTCACTGGATTTCTAATCGAATTTGACAAATTTCGAACAATCTCACTTTACAAATGTTATTATAGTGTTACACATACTATTTGAAAAGAGTAAATATATATTACAAGAAAAAGAAAGCAGATATGAATTTTTCGGATAATAAAGAGAGACTATCTCAAAATCCAATCTCCACACAACCTATTTTGCAGTTTTACTACTAAATACGGTGGACGTCAGACTCTTCAGAGACAGTCTCCTTCTCAAATGAACTGGAGTTATATGTTAAGCAAAAACTTGCTGCAATTCTTCTTTCGAATGCTTCAGCCAATAATTCATCAGCTTTTTCGCACCTTCAAGATCGTGAAGCTTCGCCTGTCCGCATTGTCTCTCATTGGCAGCCGGCACTTCAACAACTGAAATTCCATCCTTCATCGTTGCTTCCATCACATCGATAATTTCCGATACTGTCGGCTCTCCGCTAACAACTAAATAAAAACCTGTTTGGCAGCCCATCGGTGAAATATCGATAACATCCCAATGATCATATTGGTCGGAATGTTTACGGATATTATAGGCTAACAGATGTTCCAAAGTATGGATCGCATCCGGCTTCATCGCCTGTTTATTTGGCTGGCAAAAACGAATATCGAATTTATTTACAACTCCATCGCTGCCGACTTTGTGTACGCCGCAATGTCTGACATACGGGGCTTTAACTGCATTATGATCCAATTCAAAACTTTCAACTGATGGCATGAACTTCACTCCTTAAAATGTTAATACTTTCATCATATAATTAATAATATAATTTTTCAGCTAATTTTATTATTTTTTAATAAATTCTTTTTTGTTGCACATAAAGCCGATTCATTATTACAAATGATAAAATCCGTGTATAATATAATTTGAAATATTAAATTTTGGTGTATGAGGAAGAGAAAAATGAAAAAAATCTTATTGCTTCTTATCACTTTTTATCGTAAGTGTATTTCCCCTTTGAAACCCCCTACCTGTCGCTTTTACCCGACTTGTTCGGCATATGGTTTAGAGGCGATTCAGCGGTTTGGAGCGATTAAAGGAAGCTACCTTACAATAAAAAGAATTTTAAAGTGCCATCCATTCCATCCGGGCGGAATAGACATGGTTCCGGAAAAAAAGAAATAATTGAATACAGCCTAAAAATAAACTTTCTCTTTGAAATCGAAAATAAAATCTTGATTTTATTTTTTTTATGCCTTAATATACAAAATGTAAATCGTAATGATTACGCTTTTTGCGGCTGTCATTCCTTTTCTTCAAAAGAGCGTATAATCCATTGCATTTTCCAATACTAATAATGTTGAACAATATAAATCGTAATAACTACGATTAAACGGAGGAAATTATGAATAAAAAGCTATTATTGTCTTTATTGTTTATTGTGGCTGCTTTTTTAACTGCCTGCGGAAATTCTGACACAACAGAAGATAACGCAAGCTCAGATACGTTAACTATTTATACGACTGTCTATCCATTGCAATTCCTTACTGAGCAAATCGGCGGTAAATACGCAAATGTCGAATCAGTTTATCCGCCGGGATCGAATGAACATACTTATGATCCTTCACAAAAAGACATCGTTTCGATGGCTGAATCTGACCTTTTCTTATATATTGGATATAACTTAGAAGGTTTCGTCAACAACGCCGAGTCCGTTCTTGAAAAAGAAGGTGTGCCTGTCATCGCCATCGGTGAATTAGCAACGGAGGGCCATGAGCATGCCGAAGAAGAGGCAGATCACGATCATGCTACAGAAGAAGAAACATCAACTGACGAACACGGACATGACCACGGAGATGTTGATCCCCATGTTTGGCTGGATCCGCACATCATGATTCACATGGCAGAAGCTGTGAAAGATGAGCTTGCTACACTAAAACCGGAGCAAGAAGAATATTTTGAGCAAAACTATGAAAAATTAAAATCAAAGCTGGAAACATTGGATCAGGAATTCGCCGATACTATCGAGAACAGCCCGAATAAGAAAATCATCGTTTCTCACTCCGCTTACGGATATTGGGAAGACCGCTACGGACTTGAACAGATTGCCGTAACCGGTTTAACAAATTCAAGCGAACCTACTCAAAAAGAACTTCAAAATATTATGACGGTTGCGGAAGAAAACGATATTCACTATGTTATTTTCGAACAAAATATTGATTCAAAACTGACAACAATCATTCAAGAAGAAATTGGCGCAGAAGCTCTTACTCTGCACAACTTATCCGTACTGACTGACGAAGACATCGCTGAAAACCGAGACTACTTCAGCATCATGGAAGATAATCTCGCAACATTAAAAACAGCACTGCAATAACAAAAGCGCAAGCGCCCTGTTTAGCACCGTATGAACTGGAGGCCGCTGACTGAGATATAGGAAACACGAAGAACGACAGTGATTCGATGTTGACTTATCGTAGGGAGGTTGCCGAAGTTCACTAGGTGCTGGGCGCTGGAGCTAGACGTCGACTCACTACAAAAGCGCAAACGCCCTGTTAAGAAAGCAGAACTTTTATAAATTCCAGCAAAAAGAACAATCCAACGAAATCAATTGATTCATCGGATTGTTCTTTTTTTCGCCATCATCCCATTATTTGTTATAAAATGATTTTATAGAAAATTATAAAGGATGTGTTTGGATGACCTTTTCTTCCTATATATACAAACGCCCGCAATTGGAGGAAGTCAAAACCGGTTTTACGAATGCGATTGAGCAGTTCACTGAAGCAAAATCAGTGACGCAGCAAATCGCCGCCATTGATGAAGTGAATAAGCTGAGAAATACGATTCAGACAATGTTCGACCTATGCTATATTCGTCATTCGATCAATACAAATGATGTATTTTACAAAGAAGAGAATGATTATATCGATGACTTTTCCCCGCTCGTCGAGGAATATGTAAGCCAATTTTACAAAGCGTTGATTGATTCTCCGTTTCGCCAAGAATTGGAGCAGCATTACGGAAGCCAACTCTTTCAGTTGGCAGAAGCTCAGTTGAAGACTTTCTCTCCGGAGATTATCCCGCTGTTGCAAAAAGAAAATAAATTATCCAGTGAATATTCACGATTGATTGCTTCTGCGAAAATCGATTTTCAAGGTGAAGAAAGAACACTGGCACAGCTTAAGCCGTTTATGGAGAATCCAGACCGAAGCATCCGCCAAAACGCAGGGAAAGCGTATTTCGGATTTTTGGCAGAACATGAAGAAACCTTGGACAGTATCTTTGATCAGCTCGTAAAAGTACGCCATGAAATCGCCTTGAAATTAGGCTTTCAAAACTTTGTTGAGCTCGGCTATTACCGTATGAATCGGACTGACTACAACGCTGATATGGTTGCTAGCTTTCGCAAACAAATAGAAGAACATGTTGTTCCGCTTGTCAGTATGTTAAAACAACGACAAGCCAAGCGAATCGATGTCGATACTCTCAAATATTATGATGAAAGCTTTGAATTTCAAACAGGAAATGCCACACCTAAAGGTGATGCAAAGTGGATAATTGAGAATGGAAAGAAAATGTACACAGAGCTTTCGTCTGAAACGCAAGAATTTTTCGATTTCATGCTGAATGAGCAGCTGATGGATTTAGTTGCAACAAAAGGTAAGGAAAGCGGCGGTTATTGCACGTACTTGCCTGATTATAAAGCGCCATTTATTTTCTCGAACTTTAATGGTACTTCCGGAGATATTGATGTACTGACACACGAAGCCGGCCATGCTTTTCAAGTATACCGGAGCCGCAATCTGTCTATCCCGGAATATTACTGGCCTACCTATGAAGCTTGCGAAATCCATTCGATGAGCATGGAATTCCTTACTTGGCCTTGGATGGAGCTCTTCTTTAAGGAGGACACTGATAAATATAAGTTCTCCCATTTGAGCTCCGCTTTAATTTTCTTGCCGTACGGTGTGACCGTCGATGAATACCAGCATTTCGTATACGAACATCCTGAGGCAACTCCTGCTGAACGAAAACAAGCTTGGCGTTCGATCGAGCTCAAATATTTGCCGTACCGCAACTACGATGGAAATGCCTTTTTAGAAAATGGCGGCTATTGGCAAACGCAAGGACATATTTATAATTCGCCGTTCTATTACATTGATTATGTATTGGCGCAAATATGTGCTTTTCAGTTCTGGAAGCGTTCAATTGAGAATGACCCTTCCGCATGGAACGATTACTTGCAGCTTTGCGACCTTGGCGGAAGCAAATCCTTCCTTGCACTTGCAGAAGCCGCTCATTTACAGTCGCCTTTTAAGGAAGGCACAGTAGAAACCGTCATCACGACCATCAGTGACTGGCTAAATGGAATAGACGACAAAGCACTTTAAACATTTTCCAATCATACTACCTCAGGCAAAAGTGAAAGCTATCTGTATAAGGAGGGTGCTTTCATGGCTAAAGACGTAAAATGTAGTGCAAACAGCTGTTTTTTTTGGAAAAGCGGCAACCGTTGTTCTGCTAAAAACATTATGATCGACGTTTATTCCGAGGGCCGGGCCAGAACGAGCGGTGAAACCGGATGCCAAACCTTTCGTCCTAAAGATTCCTTATATTGACTTAAACTTACATCTTTAGAAAAAAAGGAGGGTTTGAGGATGAATCAAGATCGCTTGCTCCATGAATTTCAGGAGGAGCTTGCCGAATCCAATAATGTAACATTTCCAATCGTTGTCGATTCCTTTACAAACTATTGGAACTATGAATTCGGATCACTGCAAAACTTGCCGGCCGACATTGACCGAATCATTGCCTACAGAGCCACAGAGCTCGGTTTAATGGAATAATGCCCAAAACTATAGGGAGTTGCAAAAGCAATTCATGATTGCGTTTGCAACTCCCTATAGTTGGTACATATTAATGATGTTCATGACTGGTTTTTTCTTTTAAATACAGTAAATCATCTTCACCAAGATCGGTTATTACTCTAATTACATAGTCAGGCATACTTCGTTCCAATAAAATTTCAGCTATTAAATAAGCTTTCTTTTCTTTTGTCATCGCAAGATCCCCTACCTATCCATTAATAGTATGTCGATCCGTAACAGCTTACATCCATTATACAAGATTATCTATCCGAACAATATCTGTATTCGCCTATTTCCGCTCAAAATTAAACCGTTTTCCTACTAAAAATAAAATCTTCCCTTAATTTCGTCAGACGATTCAATACTGGAAAATGGATGTCGAAACCGATACCGGCTTCCTTAGATAAGACAAGCCTGCCGTTGTCTACTTTAATTTCCGGCAATATAATATCTTCGTACCAAAAACGTTCAGAAGAGGAGATATCGCCAGGTATTCGAAATCCTTCCAGTGTTGCCAGCGCCATATTATGGGCTTTGGAAATCCCGAATTCAATCATCCCGCCGCACCAAAGCCGGACATTTTTACTTCTGCAATAATCATGAATTTGGATTGCTTCCGTCCAACCGCCTACTCTTCCCATTTTCACACACAGTATTTGAGCGCTTTCCATTTCGCACGCATTGATTGCCATTTGTACCGAAGTAATACTTTCATCTAAGCAAATCGGCGTTTTCAGCTGACTTTGAAGGATGCGATGCTGCAGCAAATCATCATGCGCTAAAGGCTGCTCAATCATCATTAAATTATATGCATCCAACTGTTTTAGCAAATCAAGATGCTCTAAAGTAAAAGATGAATTGGCATCAACCATAAGCGGCAGTTGCGGATAAGCAGTCCTGATTTTTTCCACATAGCTGATAGCTGTTTGCGGATTAACTTTTATCTTGTAGCGTTTATATCCTGCTTCTTTATATTGACTAATCTGTTCCATCGCGGCAGAAAGATTATTAGAAGCAATCACGACACCTGCCTCAACTTCGTTTCTGCTTCCGCCAAAAAGTTTATACAGCGGTATATTCCTTTGCTTGGCGTACAAATCCCAAAACGCGCATTCCAAACCTGACTTGGCCATATGCTGACCTCTGATAGGCGCTAAAATTTTCTGCAACTCATTCGGATTAGCAATCAACTGTTTTTTCAAAATTGGAATCAAATAGTCCCTCAGCATATACAAACAAGTGACAATCGTTTCTTCTGTATACCAAGGACTCGAAAAAGCTACGACCTCTCCCCAGCCGCTGTTGCCATCTTGATCCTTCACTTCCACTATAATAGCTTCCCTTGTTTTTACAGTATTCAGCGCAGTTACAAAAGGCTCCTTCAACGGCGCTTCTATATAGCGTAAAGTAATCGAATGAATATTCATCTCTGGCACCTCTACTGTTCTATTAAATTCATTAAATGACGCCGTATCAACTTGTTAGAGGAGTTCCTTGGCAGTTCATCTACAAAATAAATTTCTTTAGGCACTTTATAGCCGGCTAAATATCGTCGGCAATAGCTGATTAACTCATCCTCATCAGCCGAATACTTCAGCACAACAAATGCAACAGGCACCTGTCCCCATGTCGCATCATCCGCTCCTGTGACCCCAGCCTCAAATATGGAAGGATGCTTCATCAACACGGCTTCAATTTCCGCTGGATATACATTCTCTCCACCCGAAATGATTAAATCAGAACGCCGATCAACTACATATAAAAAGCCATCCTCATCCACATAACCGATATCGCCAGTTATTAGCCATCCATCCAGAAATGCTTTGCTTGTCTCCTCTGGTCTGTTCACATAGCCGGAAGTCACATTCGGCCCCTTGACCAAAATTTCGCCGATTTCCCTTACTCCAGCTTCACGTCCTTCTAGAATAATCTTCAGTTGTGAAGGGAAAAGGGCCTTACCGGCTGAACCAAGTTTTTCGAGGCTATACTCAGGCGAGAGCGTCACAATTTGTGAGGAAGTTTCCGTCATGCCATACGTTTGAAACACAGGTATCGCTTTTTCCTTGCAGCTTTCCAGTATACTTAACGGTGCGGGACCCCCTCCAAGCAATAAACAGCGCAAAGATACAGGATAATCCTCGTCACCAAGCTGTGCCAGCATACGATTAAGCATCGTCGTCACAACCGACATAATCGTCACTTCATAACGACGTATATGCTCGTTTACCAGCTTTTCATTAAACTGTTTATGTAAAATGACCGTCATGCCATAAATAACACTTCTAAGCAAAATGGACAATCCGCTAATATGAAATAAAGGCATTGTGCACAGCCAGCGATCATTTTCATGCAAACCGAGATTCAGCATCGAACCGACCGCACTCCACCAATGATTCCCGTATGTTTGCCTAACTGCTTTCGGATATCCGCTTGTGCCCGATGTATACATAATTGTCGCAGTCTTATTTAAGTCAAACTCATCCGCTTCTATAAAAAGCTCACTTTCCTCAACCAATTCCAAATGTTCAATGAAAATAGGCGAGTATTTGCTGTCAGCAACTTCCTGGAATTCCCCTTCGGTAATAAGCCACTTTAGCTGTGAATCGCCAAACTGCCACAATAGCTCTTGAGCCGTCAATCTTGAATTAAAAAGCACCAGTTCAACACCTAATTGCATCGCAGCGTGAATAGCTATCACCATTTCAAGTCTTGTATTCATCAATAAACCTACTTTATCGTTGCTGCGGATACCGAGTGTATGCAGTTTTCGGCTGAATTGAATGGAAAGCTCATATAAATCACTGAAAGAGTAATGCTTCTCCTCATAGATTAGCGCTGTTCTCTGAGGAGATAGCAAAGCACGTTTTTTTAGCCAATTCGGCATAGTATTTTGTTGTTCCATTTCCATTCCCTTTCCCTTCTTTCGTTCTCGCTTTTATTTGTAAAATGCAAGAAGAAGCCTGACAATAATAGTTTGCCAAGCTTCTTGCTCATTTTTTATAGGCGAATCAAGGGAACCTTGGGAATTGACCAAAGTCAGGCTTACGTTTCTCTTTGAAAGAATCGCGTCCTTCCTTCGCTTCATCCGTTGTGTAATAAAGCAGCGTTGCATCACCAGCAAACTGTTGAATACCAGCCAAACCATCTGTGTCTGCATTAAATGCTGCTTTTAGGAAACGAAGAGCAGTCGGACTTTTCTCCAGCATTTCCTCGCACCATTTCACTGTTTCTTCTTCCAATTGCTCTAATGGAACCACTGTGTTTACAAGCCCCATATCAAGTGCTTCCTGTGCGCTGTATTGACGGCATAAGTACCAAATTTCACGCGCTTTCTTATGACCGACAATACGTGCAAGATAGCCTGAACCATAACCGGCATCAAAGCTTCCCACTTTTGGTCCTGTTTGACCGAATACCGCATTATCAGCAGCAATCGTTAAATCACATACGATATGCAATACGTGACCTCCGCCGATTGCGTAACCCGCAACCATCGCCACTACCGGCTTAGGTGTTACACGGATTAAGCGTTGTAAATCCAAGACGTTCAAACGAGGAATTTGATCGTCGCCTACATATCCGCCGTGACCGCGAACTTTTTGGTCTCCGCCGGAACAGAAAGCTTTGCCGCCTTCACCTGTTAAAATGATAACGCCCACATTTGCATCCTCACGTGCATAAGAAACTGCATCGATTAATTCCATAACCGTTTTTGGACGGAATGCATTATGTACGTGCGGACGGTTAATTGAAATCTTTGCAATACCATTGTAAGTCGAATAAATAATATCTTCATATTCACGTTCTTGTACCCAATTAATTGCCATACTCTCTCTCCTTCCTGTTCTCTATGAACCCACTTACTATTCTACCAAACATTTCTGAATCTTCCACGTGAATTGCATGACCAACCTCACAGATTATTTGCCATTCACAATTTTGGAGCATTGCACTCATCTTTTTGGCAATCTTGCAAAACTTCTCATCATACTCACCGGTTAAAAGTAACACCGGAAACTGTATGTTGACGAGTTCATCCCATAATGATCGCTGTGCTCCTGTTCCCATGCCGCGAAGACTGTTCGCTAAACCAACTTCGTTATTACGCATTCGCTGCTCATAAATGGCAGCTTTTTTCTCAACCGACAGTTTCTCTTGTGTCTTAAATAAGGGAATGCTTTGCCAATATTCAACGAAAGCCGCCATGCCCTCACGTTCAATCCGATCAGCAAGCTGTAAATCCTGCATTTTGCGTTGCTCACGCTCTTCAGATTGTAACAACCCGGGGGATGCACTCTCTAACATTAACGTTTTAACACACTCCGGAAAAAGAACACTGAATTGCAATGCCAGCCTGCCCCCCATTGAATAGCCAAGCACATGACAAGACCTGATGTTCAACGTCTCCAGCATGTGCTTCAAATCCGCTGCCGCCTTTTTTAAGTCATATCTAAAAAAATCATGCGGACTCTCGCTTTTCCCGTGTCCAATCAAATCAGGCACAATGCATAAATAGTTGTCTTTTAGTGAATCGGCGAGATGACTCCAGGTGGTATGGTCACCTGTAAATCCATGAAGCAGTAATAACGGCTCGCCTTTCCCGGAAACTTCGACAAAATAGCCGACTCCACTGCAGTTAATTTCCATCTGTTTCACCGACAGACAACAAATTTATTTCCTGGGAAACAATATTTTGCAATTTCCGATGTAATTGGACATTTTCCTCGCGATTCGTCTGCACTTCAATAACGTTTATTCCTTCTTTTTCGAAAGACCCGGATACCGCTTGTCTAAAATGTTCCCAATCTCTCACTCTGGTAAACTCTCCTCCATACATGTTAACAACATGTGAAAAGTCCAAGCCGTGCGGTGTCCCGAACAATTCTTCAAAATGTTCTTTTTCGGCTGCTTGAGGTAAAAATGAAAAGATCCCGCCGCCATCATTGTTAATGACGATAATCGTAATGTTTCTGTTAAGCATCTTAGCGGACAATAGACCATTTAAATCATGAAAAAAGCTCAAGTCGCCAATGACCAGCAAAGTCGGCAAACCGACAGCACTTACACCGAGCGCAGAAGAAACAACGCCGTCTATTCCGTTTGCGCCTCGATTGCAAAGAATTTTCCTATCGCTCTTATGAGTATGGAAGAATGTATCGCAATCGCGAATCGGCATCGAATTACTCACAAAAATCTGACAGTCAATTGGAGTCACATCCTGCAACTCGAGAAATACTTTTCCTTCATTTAAACACTCCTCATTCCGAAGCGATGTTAAAACACGCTTAACCTGACGATTAAGTACCGTCCAATCGGTATACCATTTATTGCTCTCTTTTGCAGAGACAAGCTCTGTAAGCTGCTTACAAAGCCATGCTTCATCACTGTATATAAATGATGCAGGCACCCCGGCCGGCTCTCTCCAGCCCGAGCCGCTATCAACAACGATATGTATAGCCTCCCGACAAGCTTTTAAAAACAGCATTAGCGGCTTCGATACGGGCATCGCCCCGAATCGAATAATGATATCCGGTTTTAGCTCATCCTTGACTGCCTCCACCTTCAATAAACTATCATAACAATCAATAATATCCGCTGATTCGGAACTCGTTCTCAGTTGTGACAGCGGATCAGCCAAAATCGGATACTTCAGCTGTTTTCCTAACTGAATCACTTTTTCAGCAAAAGCAGCATCATGTATTTCTCCACAAATGATTAGCCCTTTTTGATTTTTGTCCAACTCGCTTGCCAGCTTGTCCAATGTTGCCTGACTGACCTGCAAGCAACCGGTATCAAAGTCTGAAGCGACTGTATGGCTAAAACGGCCAGCATGATAATAATCCTCTTTCATATCCGGAATAAGCGGTTCCTTAATCGGCATATTTAAATGTACAGGTCCTGCCGGCTTTTTCTTCGCTTCTATAACAGCTCTCCGGCTTATGTTGCGCACATAGGCAAGATTGCTCTCCGCCCCGGCAGGAACAGCCATTTCACTGAACCACTTCACATGATCGCCGTATAAATGGATTTGATTAATCGTTTGCGGAGCGCCTACGTCCCGAAGCTCATGTGGTCGGTCAGCTGTGATGACAATCAGAGGTACCCTTGAAAGGTTCGCTTCCACAACAGCAGGATAATAATTTGCAGCCGCTGTACCCGATGTACAAATTAATGCTACCGGATTTTGTGTTGCCTTAGCTAATCCTAAAGCATAAAAGGCAGCTGATCGCTCATCAATATTTATATGTGTCTTTATCGACGGGTGGCTTGCCAGCAGCATGCTGACAGGCGTCGACCTCGAACCCGGGCTAATAACCGCATGCCTTATATCCATTTGTGAAAGCTCATCGACAAATGCGGCAATGTATGCTGTAAGAGCCTCTTGGTGATTCATGTTTATACGCCTCCTAGTGCATTCAGCATCGGTTTAAACTTAATCCATGTTTCCTGATATTCTTCTTCAGGCTTAGAATCTTCGACAATACCGCAGCCGGCAAATAAAGAAGCTTCATTCCCCTTTATTAATGCGGAACGGAGCGCAACAGCGAATTCACCATTCCCATTCGAATCAAGCCAGCCCAATGGCGCGCCGTACAAACCTCTTTCCAATAATTCGTTCTCTCTAATCCAGCTGACAGCAGCATTTTGTGGCAACCCCCCAAGCGCTGGCGTCGGGTGAAGCTTGTCCACCAAATCAAGAATCGTCGTTTCACCTTCACAAATCGCTCGAACTGGCGTATATAAATGCTGAATATGCTTTGTTTTCATTAAAATCGGACTACTCGGAACAAGCACATCTACGCATGCTTTTTCCATCGTTTTCTGAATCATACTCACGACAAATTGGTGTTCCATTAAGTTTTTGGGATCATGCAACAGTTCTTGTCCTAATTGCTCATCCTCATCTTCAGACTTCCCTCTGGCAATAGAACCAGCCAAACAAGTAGATAGCACTTCATTGCCTTCCTTCTTCACCAGACGCTCCGGTGTTGCACCTATAAAGCAATCACTGCCGGATTCCAAACTGAAAACAAAGCTAGAGCTTTGTTCTTTCAATAGTCTTTCCAACACTGCCTCCGCATAAATCGGTTGTTCAAAAGCGAGCTTAAGCTCTCTCGCAAGCACGATTTTATCAATGCCCGTACTTTTGATTGTTTGAACAGCCTTGGCGACTGTCTCTTTCCATTGTTCCGGCTCAATTTCTTCTTTAGATACTAGCTCATGACGGGCATCTATCTGCTGTTCTTCAACCATTTCTCTGAGCTGTTCACCTTGCTCATATACCTCTATCAAACGTTTAATATTTCCTCCGGGTAAACAAAGGATATTCGTCGTATAAAAAGCCTGGTCATTTATGAGAGTCATCATATATTGAGGGATGTAGAAAAAATTATCGCCAAAGTGATCCCATAATAAGGACTGGCTCTTTTTATAATCGAAGGAGAAACCGCCAAAAAGGATTGGACCTGCAGCTGGAATATGATTGAAATCTGTTAGAATAACGCTATTATTCATTACTTCGTTCCATTTACAGCTAATTTTCTTAAATCGATTTTCTGACGGTTCTGTTTGTATTATTTCAACCTTCCCTAATCCTACTATGGAAGAATGCGTATCAGGCTCCTGCCAAAAGAAACGTTCTCCTAAATATTGTTCTCTTCCAATTGTATAAAATGATAGGGGACTTAAAGCCTGCATTTTCACTACTTTACTAAAAAGTACTGCAGTATTTGTATCATTTGCTTTTTTTACTGCTTTCTGTAAACCTTCAAGGAGCTCTGTGTCAACTACGATAGCCATATGGGATCCCCCCTTTTCCTTCTATGCTTTATATCTGCTAAAGCCCACTTAAAGATACACTTGTTTTAAGAATAATGTCAATTGACTAACTAATCAGGTTACAAAATTATCCTCAACAAAACAATTTAATAAATATGTCTTATCTTCTATTATATTTTAAAATGAAAATATCCTCTACCATTTAAGTTGGCATAATGATTAATTGAACGAAAATACTTTATTTTACACCAAATAAACCATATTTCAACTATTTTTTATATTTTGCCTTTATAATAATAAAGTAATTATTTATTTAAGGAGAGACAAATCCATGCAAATGCACGCTAACTCTGAGTCGGCGCCGAATAAGCCAAGCTGGAAAGTATGGTGGGAATTAACGAGACCACATACATTAACAGCCTCATTTGTACCTGTCTTAATTGGTACGGCTCTTGCCCTTCATTACGGGAAAATACATATCCCTTTATTTCTCTCAATGATGGCAGCTTGTTTGCTGATTCAAGCAGCAACCAATATGTTCAATGAGTATTATGATTATAAACGCGGGATAGATACAGAGCATTCTGTCGGGATCGGCGGGGCAATCGTCCGTGAAGGTGTAGCGCCAAAAACGGTCCTGGCTATCGCATTCAGCCTATACGGATTAGCAATGTTACTGGGGATTTATATTTGCGGAGAAACTTCCTGGTGGCTATGCCTGATCGGCTTAATCGGAATGGCTGTCGGCTACTTATATACAGGAGGTCCCTATCCCATCTCAGCTACACCGTTTGGCGAAATTTTTTCCGGCTTTTTTATGGGGATGTTATTCATCTTAATTTCCTTCTATATTCAAACCGGTGAAGTAACGATGCTTTCTGTATTAATTTCATTGCCGATTACGTTGTTAGTCGGTGCCATTCTTCTATCAAATAGCATACGGGACATCGATGAAGATACGTTGGGCGGCAGAAAAACACTCGCCATCCTTGTCGGCAAAAAGAATGCTATATATGTGCTGGCTTCCATGTTCATTATGGCCTATGCCATCATTACAGTCTTAGTCATCATGCAACTTGTATCTTCATGGCTACTGCTTGTTTACTTAAGCATAGCATTACCGATTAAATCAATAAAAATTTTCTCAGCGGGACAAACACCGAAGGAAATGGCGCCGGCAATGGGAGCCACTGCTAAAACAAATACGATATTCGGTTTCTTACAGGCATTAGGACTTTTAATCAGTTATTTTATATAGGTTTTGCAATTTGCTGCTCACTCCATCATGTGAGCAGCTTTTTTTAGCATGAATTTTATTATGCTGTTAATACTATGTAAGACGATATGAAAGACCTTTACCGTTCAAGAATTCATACTTTCTTAAAGGAGGTTTCTTACATACATGCTTTCTTCACATCAACTAGCATCCTTAAAGGAACAATTGGAGGAGCTTAAAGAAGAATTGAAGGGTACGCTTAATCAAACAGCTATGGACGAAAACGAACGAGGATTAAAAGATGCTGTTGATGAGCTATCTTCCTATGACAATCATCCTGCCGATCTTGGAACTGAATTATTCGAAAGAGAAAAGGACCATGCTATTGAAGACCATACAGCCAATGAATTGGAAAAGGTCTATCATGCCCTTCATGCCATGGCTGTCGGTACATACGGAAATTGTGTCGTGTGCGGCGCTGAAATTCCATACGAGCGGTTAGAGGTTATTCCTTATTCCGTCTATTGTATTGAACATACTCCCGACCGAACCATTGCTACAGATCGTCCGGTTGAAGAACAACTCTTGAAGCCGGCTGCAAGAGATTCATTTGACCGAAATATCAGCCCGTATATTAATGATGGATTGGATACTTTCCAAGAAGTCGCCCGATACGGAACGTCTGAAACACCTGCTGACTTCACAGGCTACTTTGAGGAGTATGGAAATTTATATGAAGACCGTGATGATCATGAAGGCTTCACTGAGGAAATTGAATCTTTCATTGCTAGCGACATCACGGGGGAAGAAATTATCATTACTCCTTCAAAAACCCATGAACAATATGAAGAAATGCTTGATGATGAAGATATCGAATCAATCATCGGCAACATTCCCTTTCATAAAACGGATGGCTATGAAGAAGAATAACAATATAAAAAAAGATACGCTCTTTATTAAATGACTGCAGCGTATCTTTTCTTTTTTATCTTGTTATTAAATAATAAATCACATAAAGCCAGCTAAACAAACCATGAATGATTGCCCAAATGACAGAATGATGCAAACTCCATGAAATTGTAATGGCTAAAGCTGATCCAAACGAAACACCGCTCTTTACCACCTTTGTTGAAACTGAACCCCTTTCCTTACTCAAAATAGTCACTCCTTTCATTAAAAAGGTTGTTTTATTGAATTTTTATTTATGATGTCCATACTTTATTCCCTTTTATGACCGTCTTAAATGTAAGTCTTCTCAAATGACAGTCACTTCCACATACGATATAATGCAAATATAGTCAATTCTGACTAACATTACTGAATGCGAGTTGAGTAATAATGGAATCGAGAAAGGTACTTCCTATTTTATTTTTAGTCATGTTTTTAGTAATGGTTGGATTCGGCATCATTATACCTGTACTTCCTTTTTTAGCTGAGGAAGTGGGAGGAACTCCGACAGAACTCGGATTTCTGATGGCCGTCTATTCCATCATGCAATTACTGTTTGCACCAATGTGGGGACGCCTATCCGATCGAATAGGCAGAAAACCGGTAATGATTATTGGGATAGCAGGGTTAGCAATTTCTTTTTTTATTATGGCAATGGCAGAATCTTTATGGGGATTATTCCTTGCAAGAATAATCGGAGGTATCCTTTCTTCAGCAAATATGCCAACAGCAATGGCTTATGTCGCTGATATTACAACGGAAGAAGATCGCGGGAAAGGCATGGGGATAATCGGGGCAGCTACAGGCCTTGGTTTTATACTTGGTCCGGCCATAGGCGGCGTTTTCTCTGACACCAATTTATCCTTGCCATTTGTAATTGCCGGTATTTCTTCAGTAGTTACATGCATTATAGTTGTATTCATCTTGAAAGAATCGCTTCCTGCAGAAAAACGAATGAAGGGACATAAGGAGAAAACATCAGGCAATATGCTTAAAGGTCCTGCATCGATCATTTATTTCCTGCAATTGATAGTTACGCTTTCCCTTGCAGGGCTGGAAACAACTTTTGCTTATTTTGCAGCTAAAAAAGCAGGAATTGGCACTGTTCAATTAGGATATATTTTTATGATTATGGGCCTTGGAAGTGCTATTGTCCAAGGCGGATTAGTCGGTAAGATGACCAAAAAATTCGGAGAAGGAGCAGTCATCAGAATTGGTATTATCGTCTCTGCGATTGGATTTATCTTAATTCTGTTCTCATCAAATTTTTGGACGTCAGCCATTTTCTTAACTATTTTCGGAATCGGCAATGGTGTCATTAGACCAGCTATTTCAGCAATGTTAACGAAAAATCAAAATAGAGGATATGGCAATACAACAGGCCTACTCTCTTCATTTGACTCATTTGGCAGAATCATTGGCCCGCCATTAGGAGGATGGTTATTCTCTGTTTCAATTAATTTACCGTTCATCTCGGGTGCCATCTTGTCCGTATTCGCCTTACTCCTTTACCAAATCTATTCTAAAGCACAAACAAAAAGACTTTCGATCTAATAATCGAAAGTCTTTTTCCATAAATAAATATAAAAAAAGATGCAGAATAAGTTCTGCATCTTTTCATTGTATGACCCGTACGGGATTCGAACCCGTGTTACCGCCGTGAAAGGGCGGTGTCTT
>JBJFHH010000071.1:0-4234 GCA_051893475.1 Bacillus sp. (in: firmicutes)
ACCATTTCTTAACTTGAATTTTATATAACAAAAAATTTTTTGTCAATGAAATTTCTCGAATGCCTGCAATAAACAAAGGTCAGGCACACTCGATCAAAACAAATGACAGTTGCCGCTCTTCAAATATCGCAACCTCAATAAAAAACCAAACAAGCACTCCCCTCCCGCTTTAAACAGGAAAGGCAGTGCTTGTTTTATCTGAATCTATCATGGGGCTAAGCTAATGAACCCGCCCCTTATATAGCTGTCACAACTAATTATTTCTTATTAATTAGCGAGCTTTGAATATTTTCTTGATTGACCGGAATGGATTTGCCTACTGTGACGCGGCGGACAATACGTTGTGTGTCGCCGTAGTCAGCAATTGCATAATGCTGTGTCGCTAAGTTATCCCAAATCGCGACGTCACCTTCAGCCCAATTCCATCTGACAGTGTTTTCTAAACGAGTAACATATGCTTGGAAAATGCTGATCAGCTTCTCAGATTCGCTAGTTGAGAATCCCTGCAACCTTCCGGCGAAGCCTCCCAATAATAGATGCTTCTTGCCAGTTTCCTCATGGACATGGACGACAGGATGTCGCGTTTTGAAAACCGTTGATTCAAATACAGAACGATATTGGGCATTTTCCTTCTCACCTTTTAAAGGCAGTCTGCTCAGCTGTGCATAGTCGAATTCATTCGTATGAATAGCCCACAATTTTTCCGCTAATTGCTTCAATTCTTCAGGCAGGTCTTCATAGGCTGTATGTGTATTTGTCCAAACCGTATCGCCGCCTACTGCCGGTATTTTCACTCCGCGCAATACAGAATACTTCGGTACTTCAGGAACAAACGTAACATCTGTATGCCAGTTATTCGCTTTAGCACCAGCCTTAGAGTCCAATTCAAAAATATAGTTTGTGTTCTCCTTCACCGGTACAGTCGGGTGGGCATACGGCTCTCCAAGCAATCTCGCAAATGCTTCTTGACTTGCATCATCCAAATGGTTTTGATCTCTGAAGAAAATAACTTGATACTTATTCAAAGCTTCTTTAATTTCTGCGAAAACAGCAGGATCCAGATTGTCACTCAGCTTGACTCCTTCAATTCTTGCCCCGATTCTTCCTGCTAATGGTGTAACCTTCAATGATTTGATTTGCGTATTTGACATATTCAATTCCTCCTAATAATTAATTATTTATTTGAATTGAAGATTGCATCTAAATACTTCTTGTTAATGCGCTCTTCAAAACTAAACTTTTCTTGTATATAGCCGATTTCCGCTAAAGTATCGATTGTATCTTGCTGTGCTTCAATAGATTCGTCCGTAAATCGCAAGTCAGGATCTTCAGCTGTAATAAGTGCCTTCACTGTGTCGAAATCCATTTTCGTTTCTTTCGCATAAATTTCAGACGCTTCATCAGGATTGGCAATTTGCCACTCAATAATATCGTTATAGATGCGCAGAAAAGCTTCCACAAGCTCCGGATGCTCCTCTGCAAAACCAGTGCGGGCAATGACACCGCCTGGAGCGAGAATTTCACCATCGACCTCGATAATCTTAGCTGTTCCTTTTGCCACATTATTCGTCACGTATGGTTCCCAGGCTGCCCAAGCATCTAATTGACCTGATTCAAAAGCAGCTTGCGCATCATCAGGCTGCAAATTGATGATTTTAATATCTTCACTGTTCAAGCCATGGAATTTCAATGCTTTTAATAAGTACACATGAGCGGTTGTTCCTGCCGGCATCCCCACTGTTTTACCTTTCAAATCCTCAATCGAATCGATGCCGGAACCACTTTGGGCAATGACTCTGCTAAGTGCAGCTCCTCTGCCCGTTTGCGCAATCACTTCAAAAGGCAAGTTTTTGTCCAGACCGGCAATCAATGCTCCATCTCCTAAATAGGACAAGTCCACACGATTTGATGCCAATGACTCCAGTAATGGCGGCCCACTCGGAAATTCGCTCCAAGAAATTTCCGCACCGTATTTGGCAAATTCCTCTTCAAACAAACCCTTTTCTTTTCCAATGAGCAATGGACTCATTTTTCCATTCAATGCAATGTTCACTTGCACAGCCTCTTCTTTTCCGGAAGCATTGCTGCACCCGAACAACACCAACACAGTTAGAAAAAAATAAATGATTCCAACAATATATTTTTTCAAATCGATCCCCCTTTCTTTAATTTGATTTAAACCATCCGAATAGTTGGTTTAAGAAGAAAAAAAGAGATCCAACAAAGGATGCGTAAAGCACCTATCATCGAATCTCTGGTTTTCCAGTCAATTTTACAAATATTTGAATTTGTTGGAATGAAGTTGAATGAATCATAACACCGTTTGGAAATACATGTCAATAATTTAATTTTATAATTCTCATAAAATTAATCGGATTTATTTATTGATTATCAATACAATAAATGGTAAATTATGAATCACCAAATATTTTAGGAATTGACTAGTGAACTGGAGATTCCATGAAAACGCCGCGCGCTGATTCATGGAATCTCTTATTTTTTTAAAGAAAGGATGATAACGATTATGCCGACTACACTGGAAATCAACCATGTCAGCAAAACATTTCGCAATCAGCAAGAAAGTGTACATGTGCTAGACGACTTAGCTTTCACTGTAAACAAGGGAGAATTTATTACATTGATCGGACCGAGCGGGTGCGGAAAAAGCACATTGTTAAAACTCATTGCCGGACTCGATATCGATTTCGAGGGAGAAATTTTCATAGAAAACGAGAAGGTCACTCACCCGACTAAAGAACGGGGATTCATCTTTCAGGAGCACCGCTTATTTCCTTGGTTGACCGTCGAAAAGAACATTGCCGGAAATTTATCTTTAAAAAAACCAGAAATCCGTGAACGGGTCGATCAAATCATTTCACTAGTCAAATTGACCGGCTTTGAAAAAGCTTTTCCCCGTCAATTATCGGGAGGCATGTCTCAGCGCGTCGCTATCGCTCGCGCACTGCTCCGCAACCCGAAAGTGTTGCTGCTTGATGAACCGTTCGGGGCACTAGATGCCTTTACCCGCACGCATTTACAAGAAGCTTTGCTAGAGATATGGGAGAAAAATCAAACGACGATGATATTGGTCACCCATGATATTGATGAGGCCATTTTTCTGTCATCAAAAGTAGCGGTTATGGGCTCGAAACCCGGAATAATCAAAAAAATCATTCCGATTGACTTGCCTTATCCAAGAAACCGGGCAGCAAAATCATTTCAGGAATACCGGACATTGCTGATGAGCTATTTAGGTCATTCTTCCAGTGAAAAAGAAGATTGGAGTATTTAAATAGAGAAAGGGGATTTTCACATGTCTACACGTACAATTACGCAAAATAAAAGCATTACTTTTACAGAAAAGACAAAAATAAAAAACTTGGATATCTTTTTGCGAGGGATCTTTTTACCGGTTGGTATCCTTTCCCTTTGGCAGTTGCTCAGTTTCATTGGCCTGCTGCCTGCACAATTATTTTCATCACCGTCGTTAATATGGCAGCAATTCATCACTTTACTGCAAACAGGAGATTTGGCAACTCATTTGCAAATCAGTCTATGGCGTGCCTTTCTCGGCTTTTCATTAGGAAGCTTCCTCGGGTTAACCATCGGATTAATTGTCGGGATGAACCGCAAATCCGAGCAATATTTAAACCCGACGATTCAAATGATCAGAACGGTTCCATTGCTTGTCCTGACACCGTTATTCATAATGTGGTTCGGATTCGGGGAACTGGCAAAAGTGCTTCTCATCGCATTGGGAGCTTTTTTCCCTTTGTATTTGCAAACATTTCTCGGCATTCGCAATGTCGACCAAAAGCTCTACGATGTCGCCCGAATTTTGGAGTACAGCAAGTTAGAAACCGTAACTAAGCTCATGATTCCGGCATCTCTGCCTAACATTCTTCTCGGTATACGCCTCGCACTAAGCACCGCTTGGATGTGCTTAGTCGTCGCCGAATTGTTGGGTGCTGATAGAGGAGTCGGATTCATGATTCAAGATGCCCGCTCATTTATGCAAACGGACACAGTCTTCGTCGGCATCATTATCTTCGCCCTGGCAGGAAAACTATCCGACTCCTTCGTGCGACTGCTGGAAAACCGCCTGCTCAAATGGCAAGACAGTTTTAAAGCCTAAACAAGGCTACTTTAAGAATCTTCGGTTCAACCGAAGATTCTTTTTCAATCAAGCTGCGTTATCATGCGAACTTGCCTTCGCTCCCTGCCCCCGCAAAAA
>JBJFHH010000072.1:0-4228 GCA_051893475.1 Bacillus sp. (in: firmicutes)
CCTTGCAGCCGAATTATATTTTATCTCAAAGCCCTTCCAAAACAGTGCTTCGTAATTTTGAAGGTGTCATCACCACTTATCCGGAGCCGGAAAACTATACACCGGGTTTGGCAGATGAATATTTCGAAAGCATTTATGGCGTGCAGGAAAGAAAGGAAACAGGTATTTCTGGTCTGCTTCATGATGAGCGGCTGAATCTTGTTCCTAATCATCTTCCTCGCATTCAAAAGCGGAAGCAATATGAAACAAACCCTGAGCATGCTTCACTGAAGGATAAACGCGAAAAACGCGATCAGCTGAAGGAGAAGAAATTCCAGGCCGAGCAAAAGAAAGCGACCAAACCGGTAAAGGAGGACGGCTAAAATGGAAACTTGTCATTGGTGCGAACAGCCTGAACCGTCAAGAATCAAGGATAATGTATACTGGGAGCTGCCGGACGGAACGAAAGCGATTGAAATCCGGGAAGTTCCGTCATTCTCCTGCAGTCATTGCGGAGCCGTTTATCAAGATGAAACTGTAGGGAAAGAAATCGAAAATCATTTGTTTATTATTAATACGAAAAATATCGAGAAGTCACTTACGTACGCAGAGTTGATGGCAAAGCCGAAGCTTCTGAAGCGGAATTATTTTGATTTTGGATGAATGCCTTTTTAGAAATCTCATCAAGGTTTAATTGAAAAGTCGAAAGAATAGTGACCAATAATCAGGAATTAATATAGAAAATGGAAAAAAGTGAAATTGGTCGCACCAATTTCACTTTTTCCATTGCTGAAGCTAGCTATGCTACAGCCTATTCATCTTTATTTCTATTAATATGTTAATTGATATTTAGTTGCAGATTTGAGTTCCTTTTTAAATCTTCTAGCAAGGAAGATGTTGAAATAGTGACAGCACAACGCCCTGCAGCATATTTTAATGCCATTTTATGTTCTTCCAGGGAAAAGTCAGCTACTGCATCACCTACAAGAAATGGCTGTATATCTTGCATATATGCGTCACTTGCTGTTAATAGGCACCCAATATGTGCATAAACGCCACAAATAATCAGTTGGTCACGACTTTGTTGCTGCATGCTTTCTAATAGATTGCTTCTTTTAAAAGCACTATAACGCCATTTGGTTAATACGGTATCTTGTTCACTAGGCGCCACTTCTTCAATGATTTTTGTTTGACTGACATCATCTTTAAGACCAGGTCCCCAAAAATCAGTCAAAAGTGATCGGTCTTTTGGATTTTGAGCACCAGGCTGTGCTGTATAAACAATGGGAATACCTAAAAGTTTGCATTCCTCTTTCAGTATCGCAATGTGTTTTACTAATTCCGTTAATGGAGATGCATTTGGTGTAAAAGCATTTAAGAAATATTGTTGCATATCATGAATAAGAAGAACCGAACGTTTAGGATCTGCTTTCCATGATACTCGATTTATTGGGAATTGCGTTTGTACGGGCATATTATAAGGTTGGATAGCTGGAATAGCCATCAAATCACTCCTTCTTTCTATTATTTTATTAAACGATAAAACTTCAGATGGATAATTCGTCATCTAGTCCCAATGCCAAAAGCATTGTACGAAATTTAGCCGCTGTTTCTGCTAATTCAAGTTGTGCTTGTGATTCTTCAACAATCCCGGCTCCTGCAAATAAGCGCATTTCTTGCCCGTCAACTTCTGCACAACGAATCGTCACAATCCATTCTCCGTCACCATTCGCACTGCACCAACCTAGCATGCCTGTGAAAAAAGAGCGATCAAAAGGTTCGATTTCCGTTATGGCCTGTCTTGCAGCCTCTGTCGGTGAACCGCAAACAGCAGGGGTTGGATGAAGAGCAACAGCAACATCCAAAGAAGTAGTCTGGTCATCTGCCACTATTCCTTTTACTTCAGTGGAAAGATGCCACATTGTTTCCGTCTGCACTAGTGACGGAGTCTCGGGAACCTCTAATTTTTCACAAAATGGTCTTAGTATATCTGCGACATTTTCAACAACGACCGCATGTTCATGCAAGTCTTTACTAGAATGCAATAACTCGTGTGCTCGTCGTTGGTCCTCAAGCGGATCAGCACTTCTAGGTCTGGAGCCTGCCAACGGATTAGCCGTCAGATGGTTGCCGGATTTCGACACTAATAATTCCGGGCTTGCACCGATTAATGTCTTTGCCTTGTTGGATTTATCTTTTGAAGAATGAGATAAATCAACAGAAAAAGTATATCCGGCCGAGTTATGTGCTGCCAGTTGCCGCAATAAAGGTGTAATTTCTATTGCTTTTGATGC
Source organism: Bacillus sp. (in: firmicutes) (assembly GCA_051893475.1). Taxonomy (GTDB): domain Bacteria; phylum Bacillota; class Bacilli; order Bacillales; family DSM-1321; genus Bacillus_AD. The sequence goes on from JBJFHH010000072.1 coordinate 2,274, forward strand.
TGTTACATGTAAAGCACGAGCCAAAACGATTTTATCTAACTGCCCATTTTTAATTAATTCAATGCCTTGATTGACGTTATGTACATATTGTGCGGTTTGAGGAATCGATTGAAGATCGATTACACTGGGCGATGATGTGCCTTTCGTCTCAATGGCATCATGCTGTAAAGGCATCGATACAGTCATCTGTTTAGGTATTATCAGATAATCAGGATGTTCAGGATTAAAAGGAATCGCACCTACAACATAAGGATTTTGATAACCTTTGTTTTCGGCCTCGTTTAATGCCGTCTTCACTCGTTGAGACAGACTGCTTTTTTTATTAGTATCTATCTCATGGATAGTTGGTACTTGTGCGAATATGCCTTTACCAAGCAGTGTCCTATTTGGCGAAGCTAAGAAGAAGTCACCAGTTTCGTAATCATCTATTATTTGTTTTTGCTTAATTTTTGTTGCGGTATGCTGAATCATAAAATATATGCCCCTTTACTCGTTTAATGTTTTTTGAAAAATCAGACTCCTAGTGTTGCTCCACCATCTACACAAAGATTATGCATCGTAATATGATTGGCTTGGTCTGACAATAAAAAGCATGCGGCCTTGGCGATATCTGAAGGCTTCGCCATTTTTTGAAGCGGTATTCCCACACGGAAAGTTTCTAACTCTCCTTTTAAAATTCCCTCTGCGGTGCTTTCCGCTTGCCTCATCGACAACTGCATTTCAGTTTCAGTCGAACCAGGAGAGACAATGTTACATCGAATATTATAGGGAGCTAATTCCAATCCTAAACATTTCATAAACATAGTTGTCGCTGCTTTAGAAGCTGCATAAGCCGCCATTGACATACGGGGCATATTGGATGAGTTTGAGGCTATCGTTACAATAGAACCCGCATTACGAGAAATCATGTATGAACCAACGGCCCGTGAGACATTAAAAACGCCTGTCGTATTAATCGAAAATGTATCTTCCCAGTCTTGATCAGTGAATGACATGATTGAACCCAAACGCAAGATGCCGGCCACATTTACTAACATCTCAATTGGACCCAATGTCTGTTCAATCGTAGTGACAATTTCTTTGATAGCATTACTGTCGCTAACATCAGCTGAAAAAGCTGTAACATTATGTCCTTCTGTTTGTAACTCTTTGACCAAAGAATCAAGTCTATGATCATTCCAATCAATAACAGCTATCTTTGCTTTTTGATTGGCTAATTCTCTTACAACGGCTTCACCGATTCCTTGAGCACCTCCGGTTACAAGAGCTACCTTGTCTTTAAATTCGCTGTCAATCATCTTCTTACGTCCTTTCAAAAAAAGTGAAATCCAATTTCACGCTGTGATTCATTAATGTTGAAACGGTTGGTGTTGAGAATCGTTATCAACGCGATGTTTTAAATGATAATAGTTCTCAATTTGAATTTCAATGTTTTTCAATAAAACAGTATTTAGTGCCTATTTTTTGGAATTACACTATAAAGAATAGTATTTATGAGTGATTTCCTATTTATATTTCTGTTCTCTTGCAATAATAAAATGGACATGAAACGTATCAGAATTAACGTTAAACCAGACTAATGCAGAAGCGATTATCATTGTTCTACCAACAGTTTTACTTGATAAGCCTCATTTAATCTTTGCATAGAAACTACGATTAGTTGTACTATAATTATCTTTTTCTCGCGAGGATAATTTTTATAGTAGAAAAGTTGTGAAGATAACAAATGTTATTGACCTAATTGAAAAAAGAGAATAGGATAAATCCTGATAATGATAATCGTTATCAATTGATATGAGATTGTTTTAAAGGAGGCTAAAACATGTTGGAAGGATTCACCCCTTGGCCAGAAGAACGTGCCTCGTTTTATCGGAAAACAGGCTGCTGGGAAGGACTTACATTTGGACAGATGCTTGAAAATCGGAGTAAACAATATGCAAATAATATTGCGGTGG
>JBJFHH010000073.1:0-4190 GCA_051893475.1 Bacillus sp. (in: firmicutes)
GCTTCCTGCAGTCCGTCGTAGCTGCCTTTATGGTAGACACAAACCGCTTCGATTGGCGTAAGTGTCTTGAATTTAATATTGTCTGTTTCGATTCCTTTCTTAGTGACGGCTTGAGCATATTCAATCCGCATATTTTCCGGCTTGAAATCCTCATCAAGATAAGAGATATAACAATAATCAGGTTCGATGCATGTTAATGTCGGGTTGGCTTCTTTGCATTCAGCTCCGGCACTTAATACAAATGCATTCATTTCGCTAAAATCATGAATTGTACCTTGTTTGTAATAGACGGTGTAGGCGGGGATTTGTTTGACAATTGCTTGATAGCGCATTTCGGTGTCCTCCTTTATAGATTGTAAAATTAGATGGATGCGAAGAAGCTTTTCTTCTATCTCTTGTTTTTCCTTTTCAAGCTTAGCCTGTCTTTTTTCGAGAATATCCGGCATATGCTGTCCGACCATCATTTGTCTGGTTTCTTCAATTGATAAACCTGCCTGTCTTAATGAGACAATTTTTTGCAAGGGATAGAGCTGTTCGGTCGTGTAATAGCGATAGTTCGAACAATCATCCACAAATGCCGGCTTCAACAAGCCAACCTCATCATAATATCTTAGCGTCTTTACCGTCGTTTTCGTCATTTTGGAAAACTCACCGATTCGAAACATCGCAATCAGCTCCCTTTATCTACATTCATTCTATAATCTCCTGCTGCAGGAGAGTCAAATCAGTTTCTTTTATTTACCCGTTTTTTGTTCATGTCACTTTATTTTTTCTAGAATTTTATACTAAATCCGTTAAATCGATGAATGCCTGTGCCGAACTTTACTAAATCATTCTCTCTCAAGTAAATGACAGCTTTTTTCACTTCATCAAGAATAGCAGGATGGAGGCCTAATGTATTATGCGAACCGTAAATCATTTGCACATTTGGGATTTGGGTAATCTTTTCTAAAGAATTGACTAAATCTATTGGGTTTGTCGTTGGATAAAAGGCATAGATAGGTGTTTCATCGTACAGCAAATCACCGGTAAACAAATAACCATTCGATTCATCAAATATAGCAATATGACCCGGTGAATGACCGGGTGTATGATAAATTATTAATTTGCGATTACCTAAATCTATAATATCTCCATCTTTCAATAGTCCGGCAGGTTTTCCGGTAAAGGGCGTGTATGTATCCGGATTAAAATGCTTTGGTATAGGAATGGAGATGTCCCTTGCTGTATTAGCTCTTATTTGTTCTAAAGATAACCCGACAATGCCATGAATAAGCCAAGATTCTTCATCTTCATGCACAAAAATCCGTGTATATTCACCATGACTGCCGATATGGTCGGAGTGAACATGTGTTGTTAAAACATCAATCGGCAAGCTCGTTAGCTGATCAGTAATTCGTTTCATGTGATCGATTCCTAAACCGGTATCTATAAGAACCGCTTTCGTTTCACCGAGCAATAAAAAAGAATGAACCTTCTCCCAATGCCCCAACTCACTAATGGCAAAAGTATTTTCATCAATTTGTCGAACAGTAAACCAATCGTCTTTCAGCATTTCGAAATCTCCTATCCTTTGAAAATTTTGTTAGCTCTATCTTAACATTTTAATTGGCGAAAGAAATACAGACATGAAAGCTAAACAACGCTCATATAATGTCGTACAAGCAAGCTTCAAAGAATGTTAAACAACAATTTGTAAACGCTTTCAAATGTAAGAGAGGAGGTATTGAAATGGCGGATACTCAATTTGATGCAGTCATTATCGGCGCCGGTTTTTCGGGATTGTATATGCTTTATCGTCTGCGTGAGGCCGGTCTGTCTGTGAATGTTTTTGAGGCGGCGGACGGAGTGGGAGGCACATGGTATTGGAATCGTTATCCGGGTGCAAGCTGCGATGTGGAAAGCATCTACTATTGTTATTCGTTTTCGGAGGAGCTTTTGCAAGAATGGAATTGGTCGACGAGATATCCGAAACAAGCGGAAATTCTTAGCTATTTGAACTATGTGACAGACAAGTTTGATTTGAGACGGGATATACAGTTCAATACACGCGTAAAATCAGCGAGTTTTGAAGAAGAGAAAAATAAGTGGCTGATCACACTTGAAGATGACACGACTGTTTATGCAACTTATTTTATTACCGGGGTAGGCTGTCTTTCTGCAGCAAATGTACCTGCCATAAAAGGCTTGGCAAGCTTTGGAGGCGAGTGGTATCACACAGGAAATTGGCCGCATGAAAAAGTTGATTTTTCCAATAAGCGCGTAGGTGTAATCGGTACTGGTTCGAGCGGCGTTCAGGCGATTCCGGTCATCGCAGAAGAGGCCGGCTATCTGACCGTTTTTCAGCGCACTCCGCAATACAGTGTGCCGGCACGTAATTATTCATATGGTGCAGATTTTATTCAGAAGGTGAAGGAAAACTATCGGGAAATAAAAGACAATTTGCGCCATACGCAATACGGTTTCCCGAATATGCCTAACGGAAAATCCGCTTTGGAAGATCCACCGGAAGAACGTAAGCGGGTCTTTGAGGAAGCTTGGCAACGCGGTGGATTCGATAAAATTTTTGCCAGTACGTATATTGATTTATCTGTGAATCCGGAAGCGAATAAAACGGCGGCTGATTTTATTAGAGGAAAAATCAAGGAGGTAGTCAGTGACCCTGAACTTGCGGAAAAACTATCTCCTGCGCACTATTATGCGACGAAACGTCCGATTCAGGACACTGGTTATTTTGAAACTTTTAATCGTGAAAATGTTTTGTTGGTTGATGTGAAAGCGGAACCGATTATTGAAATTACACCAAACGGCCTTTTAACGACGAAAGCGGAATACGAGCTTGATGTCATTGTGTTTGCAACCGGGTTTGATGCGATGACGGGACCGCTTTTGAAAATCGATATACGCGGACGAAACGGTGTGTCATTAAAGGAAAAGTGGGGAGATGGCGCAGGGACGAGGACCTATTTGGGAGTAGCCAATGCCGGTTTTCCGAACATGTTTATGATCACCGGGCCGGAGAGTCCATCTGTAATCAGCAATATGGCAGTTTCCATCGAGCAGCATGTTGAATGGATTGCAGATTGCATTGAATATCTTCGCAATCAGGAAATCGACACAATTGAAGCGCAGGTGGATGCTGAACATGCATGGAGTGCGCATTGCAAGGAGGTAGCTGATTCAACACTTCTTGTCCAAACAGATTCCTGGTATATGGGTGCGAACATTGAAGGCAAACCGAGAAGTTTTCCAATCTATCTCGGAGGTGTCGGCACATACCGGCAAATCTGTGATGATATTGCTGCGAAAGGCTATGAAGGTTTTCTGTTAAAAAATAAACGATAGAATGGAGAATTGAAAATGACGTATATAGATCCTCAAGCAAAGTTTGTATTAGAGCAGCTAGAAGCGGCAGGTGGTCCGCCATTGCATACACTCACTCCTGAGCAAGCGCGTCTTGCTATTAATTTGGGTCCATTAACTGGACCGATGGGGGACGTGGAAAAGGTCGAGAACCGAACAATTCCTGGGGAGGATGGAGACATACCGATTCGTATTTATACACCGAAAGGCGAAGGTCCTTTCCCGGCACTTGTTTATTTTCACGGTGGCGGCTGGGTGATTGGAAACTTGGATACAGTCGATGCATCGTGCAGCCAGTTGGCAAGCCTGGCTGAATGCGTTGTCGTATCAGTCGATTATCGGTTAGCGCCGGAGCATAAATTCCCGGCAGCTGCAGATGATGCCTATGCAGCAGTCAAATGGGTTATTGAAAATGCACCGCTGATTCAAGTAGATGCTTCAAAAGTGGCTGTCGGAGGAGACAGTGCAGGAGGAAATTTGGCTGCAGCTGTCGCATTGATGGCTAAAGATCGAAAAGAGCTGGCAATTTGTTATCAAATGCTGATTTATCCTGCAACGAATTATGCTTTTGATACGACTTCTTATGCAGAAAATGCAGATGGATATTTTTTAACAAAAGATACAATAGTTTGGTTTTGGAATCATTATTTGAATGATGAACAAGATGGCAAAAATCCGTATGCATCTCCTTTGTTGGCAACGGATTTAAGTGGTCTACCGCCGGCATTGGTGATTACTGCTGAATTGGATCCGTTGCGGGATGAAGGGGAGGCGTATGCGGAACGATTGCAGGCAGCACATGTACCGGTGGAGTTTAGAAGATATGA
>JBJFHH010000074.1:0-4180 GCA_051893475.1 Bacillus sp. (in: firmicutes)
TCATTGTTTCTTTGTCAATATGAGGCTCTAAAGCATCATAAGCATAAGGTAATTTTGGTAATTCGAATGACATAATATTTCCTCCTATATGTAAAAAATTTTTCAGCTGACAGCTCTTTCACTTGCTATCAGTTGCTATCATTAGATTAACAAAGATTGCTAGTTGCTTCAATCAATATGACTTCAATTTACAATACAGTGAATAAAAAATAAATAATCATAAAAGCCTGAATAATGAACTTAGCCAAAGCACCGGTAATAAAGCCGATTACGGACCCGAATCCGATTTTCAATGCCTCGCCCACGCCTTTTCGGTGCACCAATAATTCTGCCAGCACAGCTCCAATGAACGGACCTAAAATGATACCGGCAACAGGAATAACAAATGGACCGATCAGCAATCCAATCGTGCTTCCCCAAATACCAGCTTTACTGCCGCCGAACTTCTTAACGCCAATTAAATTTGAAATATAATCCGCTCCGAACAACAACAAGACAAACAGCGCCTGTATAACCCAAAACAGCCAATCGAACGGTTCAAAACTGAAAAACAAGCCATACGCTGCGATTCCGCCGATTATAAACAGCACACTCGGAATAATCGGATACACCAGCCCGACAAAACTAATAATGAACAATACAATAATAATTGCCCAAAATAAGATTTCCATAAACATCCCCTTATTAAAAAGTCATCCTTTCTCTTTATCATATCAGAGATATCTCAAAAACGATAAAATAATAGCCGATTGCAGTCATCAGCCATGACTGCAATCGGCTACTTAATTATCTATATTTATATTTACTATCTCCAAGAACTGTCTCGGCAATATTGACAGCATGGTCTCCGATTCGCTCCAGATTGCTGGCGATATCTACGAATACAACACCGGATTTCACACTGCATTTGCCGTCATTCATACGCGCGATATGCTTCTTGCGCAATGATTTTTCCATCTCATCGATACTGCGTTCTTTTTTCAATACCTCGATTGCTAAGTTCTTCTCGTTGAAATCCAAGGCATCAATTGCTTTTCTGACTGTTTCCAATGTTACTGAGAACATATTTTGCAAATCCTCAAGCGCTGAATCAGAGAAAAACGTTTTGCTGTTCGCTTGAACTTCTGTTAATTCAACAATATTCTCGAAGTGATCGCCAATACGTTCAATGTCTCGAACTGTATCGACTAAAATAGCATGTCTTCCCGATTCATGCTCAGATAATGAGCGTGATGAAAGCTTGACTAAGTAATCCGTAATTTTTTGATCCAAATTATTGATTGCATCTTCCAGCTGGAAAGCTGTTTCCGCATGCTTAGGCTGTCTAGTATTCAAAAATTCACGCGTTTCTTCCATACCTTTAATCGCGAATTTACCCATGCGAATCACTTCTTCCTGAGCTTGTCCGACAGCAATTGCCGGTGATTGCTCAATGAAGATTGGATCTAAATGCTGCGTTTTGTACTCAATAATAGAATCATCACCAGGAATCAGCTTCGTTACAATATAAGCAAGACCTGCAATGAACGGGAATTGAATCACTGTATTCGTCACGTTAAAAATACCGTGTGCAAAAGCGATTGTCATCTTTGGATTTAAGTCCAGTGCACCTTGAATCATCACGATTAAATCCGTAAAAAACGGAAGGATGATGATAAAAATGGTCGCTCCGATTAAGTTAAACATTACATGTGTAGCAGCTGCTCTTCTTGCCGCAACAGATGCACCGATTGATGCCAGAACAGCTGTGATCGTTGTTCCGATATTATCACCGAACAATACCGGCAGCGCTGCTTGAATGTCCATTAAACCTTGTGCATGCAGTTCCTGCAAAATACCGATTGTGGCACTAGAGCTCTGTACAATGACCGTAAAGATTGTTCCTACAAATACTCCAAGAATAGAGTTATCACTCATCATCAATGTGAAATCTCTGAATTCCTGCATTGATTGAAGCGGCTTCATGCCGTCACCCATCAACTCTAAACCGAAGAACAGCGCACCAAATCCAAACACAATCTGTCCAATATTGTGCACTTTTCGACTCTTAAAGAAAAACAATAAGACCGCACCAACCGCAATAATCGGCAATGCATAGTCTGAAATTTTAATACCGATAATGAAAGCTGTAATCGTTGTACCGATATTGGCACCCATAATAATTCCGATAGCTTGTCTTAAGTTTAGAAAACCTGCGCTGACAAGACCAACTGTTAAAACAGTCGTTCCCGAGCTGCTTTGAATTAAACATGTAACAATAATACCTGTTAAAACACCCATAAAAGGATTTGTTGTAAAACGATCTAAAATGTCTCTTAAACGATCGCCGGCTGACTTTTGCAAGCCGTCGCCCATATATTTAATACCGAACAGGAAGATACCAAGACCGCCTAAAAATTGAAAAATCATTTCCTGTATATTTAATTCCACTAAAATTTCAACCCCTCAAAACTTTATCATCAACTAAGACTTTGTTATTATGTGATTAAATTCACTAAGTGTAAAGGTCTTTAGCGCAGAATTTACAATACCTTTACATTTTAAAGTATTTTTTACAAAACACTTTAATTTTTACAAAACCCTTTAAATTGAACCGTCATTTATGGCTATTAGTTATAGAATTCTTTAAACTTATTGTAATATACACTCGAGGGAAGTAAAATTATCAGTAACTATGTAGAAATAAGGTGTGACAGAATGAATATTTTCAAACAATTTTGGCTTAGCCTATATTCACCAAAGGATATTGCTAAGTTCCGCTTCCAAGGAATCGGAAAAACCATTTTATATGTTTTTTTATTAGTATTGATTTCATCTTTGCCTGTTTTCATAACAACTGCAAATAGTGTAAACAATGGAACGCACGCTTTCCAAAACGCCATTGAAAACGAAATACCTGACTTTGAAATCTCAAACGGAAAATTGCATGCAGATGCCGACACTCTTATTGAAGCAACAAATGAGGATTTTGATATTTACTTTGATGCGCAAGGTACTGTATCTGCCGAAGACATCGCTCTAAAGTCGGATAATGCCCTCGCTTTGTTGCCGTCAGAATTTGTCATCGTTACAAACGGGATCACCCAATCACAGCCATACAGTCTATTTGACGGCTTTGAATTAACGAAGGCTGATTTACTGCAATTTATGGAGCAAATGGATGGTCTATTAACCATTATATTGGTGACCATCATTATTGTATCTTACATATTTACAGCTGGAATGAAGTTTATCGAAATTGCTATTCTGGCTTTATTTGCAACAGTCATGCTGAATGTAGGCAGAAAAAATCTGCAATACGGACATATGTGGCGCATTTCCGCATATAGCGTCACATTAGCGACCGTCTTTTTCGCGATTATGAACGCTATGCAAGTAACGGTCATCGCAGGCTCTCTCGTAAATTGGGGCGTATCCTTCGTGATCGTGTACCTAGCTTATAAGGAAATCCCGACACCAAAGAAGAAACAAACTGTCAATTAAGAAAGCTAGCCGACCCGGCTAGCTTTTTCTTATCCCTTATTTACTATCCGACTCCATTGCAAACTCAATATAAAGAAGATTTAAATTTTCCAAGTGCCAAAATTTCGGCATAAAGCTTGTCTGCCATTCATATATTTCAGTAAAAGGGGAATCAATGGAGGGAATTGGATTGAAAAAGTTTGGTATTGTGCTTTTAATCGGGCTTATTATATATAGCGCTTATTTTGATTTGACAACCGGTACCTTACCGGCCGCTTCTGTACCGGCAACAGCAGAAGAATCTGTATCTGAACTGCCTTATAAAGAAATCGAAGTGAAACCGGGAGATACATTATTAAGCATAATCGAGCGAGAAGAAGACGGCTTGCCGAAACCAATCAATACCATCATCCTTGATTTCCAAGAACTGAACGATGGACAATCTCCCCATGAAATGCAAATCGGAAAAACATATAAGATTCCCGTTTACTCTCCCTGACAAATCATTCTAAAGCCGTCAATGATAGTCAAACTGTTGTCAAAAACTAAACATCACTGATACAATGACATTGTATGTATTTCTAAAATTAAGCAAAAACGCAGACAACATTTAGCGCTATATTAGACTAAACTCAAATATTCATATCGTTCCTTATATACAACGGGAATAAAGGAGAGAAAAAACGTGAGTGAAATCACACATCGTTCAAAAACCCGC
>JBJFHH010000075.1:0-56564 GCA_051893475.1 Bacillus sp. (in: firmicutes)
ATTCATATTACTTCTCCTCAAATCATATCTACTTTATTAAATATTATACCGTAAACTTTCCGTAAATTTAGTTTGGTAAATTATTTGTATCTTATTTCACGAAACTGCTCCGATAGTGGAATAAGGAAGAAGTGAAATCAACTTCACCAATATTATTTTAGCTAAATATCCACATAATATAAAAGTCGAATCGGATTAAAATTCGACAGGAAAGGAATGAAATATACAAACAAAAAGTAAGTTTAACCTGTTCTTCTTGACTTGATTTTCATGATATACTAGCAGAAGAGGTGTACGGTTATGACAAGAGAACAAATGTTAACATGGCTTCAGGAAGGAAACTTGACGATTCCTTCTTTTCTTTTCGTACATTATGTCGAAATGGGCCTGAATGAACAAGAATTAATCTTACTTTTACATTTACAGCAGTTTCAAAAAGAGGGAAATGCTTTTCCGACCTTTGAACAGCTAAGTGGGAGAATGTCTATTTCAACGATTGAATGTGCCAATATATTAAGAAAGTTAATTCAAAGAGGATACTTGGAGATTATCGAAGAATTAACAGTCGATCATGTGCGTAGCGAAGCATATTCTTTAGAACCTTTCCAGCAAAAAATGATCGATCATTTTCTAAACAGAAACAAAGTCCAAGCAGTTGCAACGAAGCAGGAAGAGGAAAGCAGCTTATACAGTATTTTTGAACAGGAGTTTGGCCGTCCTTTGTCTCCGTTTGAATGCGAAACATTAGGGATGTGGATGGATGACCATGAGGACAGCCAAATCATCAAGGCTGCATTACGGGAAGCGGTTGTTTCCGGCAAGTTGAATTTCCGCTATATTGACCGTATTTTGTTTGAATGGAAAAAGAATGGCATTAAGACTCCGGAACAGGCGAAGTCTTATGGTGAAAAGTTCCGTTCTCATCAGATGCGCGACAGACAGCCTGCAAGAACAGAAGCGAAGGAAGTTCCGTTTTACAATTGGCTTGAGAACTGAGATTTGCACTGATTGGAAAATACAAAGAGGCTTCTCCGTTGAAGTGATTTCCGCTTTGGAGAGGCCTTTTCATTTAAAAAGGTATGAAAAAGGGGTTAAATAAATGTTGAACAAAAGTCAATCATTCTATTGTTTGGAGAAAATGAAAGAAATGTATCCAAACGCACATTGTGAGCTTGTGCATGACAACCCGTTTGAGCTCGTCATTGCAGTCGCCTTATCGGCGCAATGCACGGATGTGCTCGTCAATAAAGTAACGGCAACGCTTTTCCAAAAATATAAAACGCCAGAGGATTACTTAAGTGTGCCGTTAGAAGAGCTGCAGCAGGATATTCGTTCAATCGGTTTATTCCGCAATAAGGCGAAAAACATCCAAAAGCTTAGTGAAATGCTTTTGCGTGATTATGATGGCGTTGTACCGAATGACCGAGATGAATTAATGAAGTTGCCTGGTGTAGGACGGAAGACAGCCAATGTTGTTGTGTCCGTGGCATACGGTGTTCCGGCGATTGCGGTTGATACTCATGTCGAACGGGTAAGCAAACGACTCGGCATTTGCCGATGGAAGGATAATGTGCTGCAAGTAGAAGAAACGTTAATGAAGAAGTTTCCGAAAGAGGAGTGGTCGGTGGCACATCATACAATGATTTTCTTCGGACGCTATCATTGCAAGGCCCAAAATCCACAATGCTCAGTATGTCCTTTAAATGACATTTGCCGTGAAGGAAAAAAACGACTAAAAGCAGAGAAAGAAGTTAAAAAAGCATGAACAAAAAAATAATAATAGATATTCCGGAAACATTAAAACATCCATTATTTTTTGCTGATAACGAGTCAGCTGAAATAGACGTAATGGATTTCCAAGAGTGGAACATTTCAGGAGTCGAAGGCTTGAACTATGAGTTGCTGACATTGGCTGGGAAGCCATGCTATCAGCCATGGATGCATAGTGAAGAAATTATTCCTCAATTAAGTGAGGAGTGGGAGCAGCTGAAAGCTGAGCTGGAAGAGCTTTATAAACAAAGAGCTGTCAAAGAAGCGGATCCTTTAATGAGAAAAGGGATTAAGCTTTGTATCGCTACCTTGTTTTGGCATAACGGGCAGCAGATTACGCTGAATTGGGACAATATAAATGAAATATGTTCATCTGTTCCGGTGAACTTCGCCGAAAGAATGAGCTTTATCATGACTCGTCCAAATCTTTATGCGTCTTTTAAAGTGCTTTCGCAAATTATGATTGAATTAAAGAAGATTATTGCAATTGATCAAATCAAAAGAAAGAGAAATAAAAAAAACTAGCTTTGTCATCGAACAAAGCTAGTTTTTTTACATATTCAAAGTTAGTTGAACAAAAATTTTAAGCTTTGAAATAGCCGTGAAAATAGGACTTGCTGAACAGGTATATCAAGAATGCTTTGTTCAGTGTCTGTAGAGCCTTGAGCACCGGCATTTCCATTGCTGTTTGTACTACCATCAACTGATCCGCTTGAGTTTGCATCACCGTTATTCGTATTTTCATTACCGTTGTTTTCGTCATTACTGTTCGAATTATCGGATGGATTACTTTCATCAGTACTGCTGTCAGTGTTTTCATCAGCTGGTTCCTCTGTATCTGAACCTTCTTCTGGTTGCTCTTCATCCGTATCTTCTTCAACGCTGCCCGGTACTTGAATACTGATCGTAGCAGGGTCACTGCTTACACTTCCGACTGTTGCTGTAACAGAGAAGTTATAAATGGCACCCGGTGTAGGGTTAGAAACGCGTGCTTCCATCTCTCCGGATAATGATACTGATACGTCTCCTCCACTGTCGGATGTCGCGCTCACGTTAAAGGATGGTCGTGAGTCATTTTCGTCATCAGTCGGATATTCCCATGTTAAGTGCAACTCGTTGGCAGTTTCGTTATATTGAACCTGCAGATTAGTGACAGGATCGATTGCTTCATACGATTGCGATACAGTTGTAGGCTCAGTGCCCTTAACGAAATACTCGTACGTAATTTTATCGGAAGGCGTATTTTCACTAGGAAGAGCAGCTGGGTTAGAACCGACTTCAACTGCTGATTTCACAACGCTACTTGGCTTTTTGAAATCTGATGTTGTCACATCTTTAGACGCTTCCGTCATGATATATTTAAAGATTTTTTTCGCCAATTGCTGACTTTCAGTACTTAAATAGTCTGTTGTTCTGTTCTCATATCCGGTCCAAACGGCTGTTGTAAATTGTGTCGTATAGCCGACCATCCATGAATCCGGAACACCACTGGAAGGGAAACCGGTTTTAGCAAGTTCGTCCTCCGAATAGTTTGTTGTTCCTGTTTTACCGGCAACAGGCAATCCGGAAATATTTGCAGCCGTACCAGTACCTTCTGTCATAACGCTTTTCAGCATGTCAGAAATCATGAAAGCTGTGTAATCTTGCATGACAACTTTTGATTCGGGCTTCAGATTAAGGGTTGTTGTCTTGTCCTGAAGTACCACTTTTGTCACAGTGTGCGGTTCATTATACACACCTTCATTACCGAAAGCAGAGTAGGCACCAGCCATATCCAGTGGAGAAAAACCTGTATTCAATCCGCCAATACTTGCCGGTTCGTATATATCCTCATCAAATTCCAGGCCAAGATTTTCAGCAAATGCTTGAGCTTTCTCGTTTCCGACAGCTTGGAATGCTTTTAAAGCCGGGATATTATAAGATTTAGCCAATGCTTTACGAATAGACATTTGTCCATGATACTTATCGTTATAGTTATTGATTGGTGTGCCGTTACTATAAGAATATTTCTCATCGACAACTTGTTCGTATGTTGACCATTGTAAATATTCAATAGCCGGACCGTAATCTAAAATAGGTTTAATAGTTGAACCAGGCTGTCTTTTAATATCGGTTGCATAGCTATATGAGCGGGCACCTGTTTGATTTCGTCCGCCGCCAATCGCTTTAATTTCACCGGAAGTTGTATCAAGCAGTACGACACCCGCTTGCAGTTCTTCATCCGGAAAATTAATAGCAGATTCATCGCTGTTAAGCAATTCATAAATGTAGCTTTGCATGTCTGCATCTATGGTTGTATATACTTCAAGTCCATCGGTAAAGATATTGTAGTTCGTCTTATCTTCTACCTCTTCAATAACTTGGTCAATGAAAGAGTTGTAGTATGCCAAATCTTCATCATTTTTACGATCCTCTTCAGCTAATAAAGTTGATTCAATCGGCACACTTTGTGCTTCCTTCATCTCTGCTTCGGTAATATAACCGTGTCGGTTCATCAATGTTAATACGACATTTCTACGTGTTTCTGCCCCTTCAGGATTGTTGAAAGGATTATAACGCGACGGACTTTGCGGCAGTCCTGCAAGAGTTGCTGCCTCGTACAGCTCCAGTTCATCCAAAGATTTGCCGAAGTACGTTTGAGCTGCTGTTGCAACACCATTTGCGCGCTCGCCGTAGAAAATTTTGTTAATATACATTTCGAAAATTTCTTCTTTTGAATATTTGCGCTCGATTTGGAAAGAGAGCCATAATTCTTGTGCTTTACGTTTCAATGATTTTTCATCCGTTAGGAAGGAACGTTTTACAAGCTGTTGTGTAATCGTACTAGCTCCTTGTGAGCCAAAACCATCAGTGAAGTTGGCAACAACAGCACTTGCCAATCGTAAAACATCGACTCCGTGATGCTCATAAAATCTTGAATCCTCTGTTGCTAAAACAGCATCAACAATAACTTCGGGAATCTCGTCAAAGGTGACATAATCCCGATTTTCTACACCGACCTCTGTAATCAGATTTCCTTCGCTGTCATAGATTTTTGATGATATGGGATCCTTTAAAAGCGATTCATCAAGTTCTGGCGCAGAACTTACATAATAGGCAAATAGCCCGATTCCTGCGACTAAACCTGCAACTATTAAAAATAAAAGCGTAAGCATGATCTTTTTAAACCAGCCGCTTTTCTTCTTGTTTTTCTTCGATTTTTCGTTTTTTAACTGTTTTCTACGTTCTTCTCTTGATAGAGTCTTGTCAGTCATTAAACAGCTAACCTGCCTTTCTTCTATACCTTTTCGGATTTCTGAAGCAACTGATCAACTATTTTCAAATAGTCGATTCTTGGTTGAAAACCGATCGGTATCTTATATGAAGTCAGTTCAACTTCTTTTTTTGTTATAGATTTTCTCCCGCCGTCAAGCATTCGATTCCAGTAGCTGATGATTTGTTGCGCTTCCATTAAGAAGATCTCATTGCTAGCTGAAAAGCTTAAAATGACAAATGCGAGTCCTTGGTGAGACAAGACTTGCTCCATATGCTGGATTTGGTGTGCATGAAAATTTTGAAGCGGAAAGGATGTTAGGTTTTTTGTCTCTTTTGCTTCAAAATCTATGTACTTGCCTCGGTATACACCATTGTAGTCCGTTGTAGAAGCTTGCTTGAAATAGGCTTCTTTAATAACCGCTGCGCTTCTTTTCGGATAATGAACATCAACAATTTGCACGGGAGTCGGCTTTTTGTGAATCACTGCTATGTTTCGTGATAAATAGTAGGCGTTTGATTCATTTAAATCATCTTCCAGTGTCATTCCGCGATTACTGTAGCTAATCACGTTGCTGCCTTTTCTGTCTTTACTGTTATTCGTTTGTACAGGAGAAACGAATTTCCTGCCGTTTGGATAATGAAAGACCATTCATCAAAACCTCCAGACCACCTTTAATGATAACAGATATGGAAATGAAATCTAGTATAAAATATATGGAATCATTTCAACCTAACTACAAAATAATACACCATTTTTTCATAAATTAGAAAGAGGTTGCTTTCATGTATTTTTTATTGCCATCTATTGACACGGCCCACAGTATCACTGACATTTTTCTTACAATTAGCCGACTGACTAAAAAATGGAATATCGATAATATATCAAGGACGAATGCGTACTTTCATTTTTTTCAGGCATATCCGGAATTAGAATGGTCATTCCTTGCCAGCATGGTTTCAAGAAATGCCGGCTATAATATGTGCGATCTGGAAGGATCACCTTTAAAAGATACTTTATCCCCGCAGTATCGAAACTATTTATTTCTGACGTATGAAAAAGCCAATTATTTAATTTTTAAGGATGTATTTCCGCAGCTGCTGCTTTACCATTATTCGACGATATTGAATGAGAAAATGTTTCATTATTTGCCGCATTTTTTTGTGACGTCATTTATGGAGAGAGAATGGGAGCATTTCTGGGAACATGGAGACAGAAAACGTTTGATGACTGCGCTCATTATTAACGAACAAAATGTCATTCAAAAGCCGGTGGTCGAAAATTCATTTTTTCAGCAGAAAGTATTTCAGTCGAAACTATTTTTGCTGCAGGATGCTTTGCGAATGAATGCTGTTCTGTTTCCGACAATGAATGGTGAACTATACGGTTTGCCGGTTCATCATTTCAGGAACCTGCAGGAGCGTATTCAGCTTGGAAAAGGGTTAGCGAATATTTTATTTGATTATCAGCTATTTCCTAAGTTTCATCAATTTGCTTTTTTGACGGAGCACACCGGTTCCAGAATGGATTATGAACAGTACTTTCCGGAGAGGAAAAGAAGAGATACGCCTTTTTTAAGAGTTGTCTATCCGGTTATTCAGCATCCGGATTATGTACTGGAACAATGGGACCACAGTCGGAAAGTAAGTAGGAAGTGGTTTTCACAGTTGAAATTGCCAAAAGAAGTTAATATGACGCACTTACATAAAAAGAAAAGGCATCAACTCAAACGATTCAGTTATTTGTACCGCTTTATGAATGATGCCGGAACTCATTAAAATGAGCCAACATTGAAATGATGAATTTCGATGTTGGCTCAAATTGAATTTATGTTGCCGGACGGTCTGGTCTTGATAATTTTGGATTACCTTGTCCGGCTTTCGTTGTTTTATTTTTCTTTTCTTTCAGTTCTTGTTCTTTTGAATCATTTCTTCCCATTTGTCACACCTCCTAACAACATTCTTCTCAAAGCTAAAGCGAAATATGTATAGGATTTTGTCGAATGTTTGCTTGAGACCGTTTTCTTTGCCGATATGCTTCTAGTTTTGTCAACGATGAAGGTATTTAATATGTATTTTTAGAATACTTACTTTTAAATTAATAGGCACTTTTTTAAGGAGGTAGAGTGATGCAAAATCAATTGATACCGACTGAAGAATTGGAATTGCTGGTGAGTGATATGAATAACCGATTAGACGCTTTGGAAATGCAAGTAACTGAAGTGATAGAGAAAGAGCGAGTTATTTTAATGAACGAGAAAGAAAAGGAAATTGAAAAAGTGCAAAATCAATGCAATACAATCAATGAAATGGTGAATCGTCATCGCAGTCAAAAGACAAAGCAACCAGCTCTGGTTATTCATCCGAAATATAGTGTCTAAATTAGACGCTTTTTTTTTTGAGGGGTATAATAGCTAATATTATTGAACTGCATAATCGAAAATTCAGGAGGAAATGTCATAGTGGAGAAAAAAGAAGCATTGGCATGTACCCAGCGGCTTTTAAAGCTATTGGATGAAATAAATGATTTGTATGAAGATGTAAGAACAACTAAGAAGCAATATGACTTTACAAATGAGGTAGAGCCGTTTGCTGAAAAAGCGGATGAACTGACGATGAACTGGCTGCACCAAATGGAGGCAGTCATCGAAAAACAGCGAGGCTATTTTATCGGGGAAAGGCATATTGAGCAAGTCGTTGAAAATATGCGTCAATTAAGTGTTCAAGCTTTTTATTGGAGCACAAGCTATAACCGTTTTAAAAGCTATTTACAATCGACGAAATTTTTATTGAAAACGATGGAGAGACAGCTGAAGGAGAACTAATATTCGAGTTACACAATATTCCCCGAGTACATATACTATAGCAAATGACTATTGCATTATTAATTGTGAAGGGAGCTGAAGTTTTCCGATGTGGAGACAAAACCACGGAATGTTCCGGTATGAATCGTATAATCAACCGATTTATCCGATGATGGGAAACTTTCATAATATGTATGGCCCATCCGGCTACCAGCAAGTGCCTCAAGTTTATCCACAGCAGCAGATGCCCTTTCAAAATGCTGCCGGAGGATTTTATCCATATAGTGCAGGACCGCAAAATCATTTCACGGGTGAGCAAATGATGCATCCGGGACAGAGCTATTACAATCAACCTGATCCTCCAAGACCGAATCAAGCCTTTTCACCTTTTGCCAATCCGCTGCAAATGAAAAAGAATCAGCAACAGTCTTCTATACCGTATCCGAATCCTTATCCGAAGCAAAGTTTCATGCAAAAGCCGCAAACTTCCGGTTTTCAATCTGTTTTGAAACAGTTTAAAACGCAGGATGGGTCGTTTGATATAACGAAAATGATGAATACAGCGGGGCAAATGATGGGAACGGTAAGTCAGGTGCAAAATATGTTTAAGGGATTGGGTGGCATATTTAAAGTAACTCCATAGCTAAAAGGATCGTCAATGTAAGACGATCCTTTTTAAGGCTTAATTTTTACTGAAGTTCCTTTCAATTTGGGAACTGTTATTTCCAAAAGTCCGTTGTTGTGACCAGCTGTAATCGCTTTTTCGTCAATCGGCTTAACAAAAGTCACACTGCGCTGAACGGTTTGTTTTGATTGGCGCAATTCGTATGTTTTTTTGCTGCTGTCTTCTTTTTTGACTGTTTCTTGATTCTCAACGGTAATGACCAATGTTTGCTTGTATGCCTCGATATGGATTTGCTGTTTGCTGATTCCGGCTAATTTAGCTTTTACGATATACATATTTTCCTTCTCTTCCGTCTCAATAGGAAAGCTTCTATTTTGGGAGGACTGGATAAAAAAATCATCAATGGACTGCAACAACCCATTTCCCTTATGCGTTTTGCTTCCAAATAGGTGGTTCATATTCGAGATGAAATCTGAAAATAATTCCGGTTTTTTAGGAGAAGGTGTATTTTTGTTCAGACGATGTTCATTCATGGCAAAAGGCTCTCCTTTCTCAGTGATTAGCAGACATTTATCTCTGTGTATATAAATATGACCGCATTTTTTAAAATGTGCACGATTGAGTTCGATTTGCCGTTGTTTACCGGGCGTGAAATGTGTAAAATAAGGAGCGGAGAAAATAAATTTTATTTTGGATAAAGCGGTGATTTTTTTGCAAAAGGTGATCTTAGCTTCCTTTTTTATTGTATTGTTTTTGACGGTTTTAGCTTTCACTTTATTGAAAAATAGCTTTTATGCTTTGTTATAAATTGGGTTATTTCACTAGTGCAAATGCTTATATTTCTTCATAGATTGTTAAGGAAATAAATTTATGAAGAAAGGGGCCACTACAATGAATGTAAGAAATGATGGTTTCCAAGGTGTTGTTGCGCCTGCATATACCGGCCCGGTTGGTAATGTTGGTTTCGGCGGTGTTCAAGGCACAGGAGTTGTTTCCGGCGGCTTTGTGCCAGCACCAGCGGCATATGCCGCAGCTGGCAGCTTTGCAGCAGTTGCAGCACCTGTGAGCTATGCTCCAACTCAAACAACATCACCGGTTGTTCATCCGACGCAATATTCGGTTAATAGAAACGTGTTCAAACATGTAGTTCCGCATGTGCATCCGAGCCACAATCATACAGTCAATGATCATGTGTATCAGCATCAGCATTATTTTAAGAATACTTGCTCTGTCTCTAACAGATGCTGCAGTCAGCATGTCGTGTGCGGACCGCTCCCTCCTAGACCTTGCGGATGGTGTTAAAATACAACAAAGGGCTGGCGAACAGCCCTTTTCCTAAAAATATACGTCTTAATTTATGTCTAGCTGCAGCGGCTGGTGATTCGTGTACTTCGTCAACCTCCCTGCGTCGCTGAACGAGCCGCTTCCGCTTTTCGATAAGGAGATTGAAATGCTGAAAGTACTATACATAACAGGCTATAAGAATTTTGAATTAGGGATTTTCGATAATAACGCGAAGGAAGTCGCATTCATTAAGAAGTCGATTCGCAAACGGCTTGATTATCTCATTGAAGAAGGGTTAGAGTGGGTGATAATATCAGGTCAGCTTGGTGTTGAACTGTGGGCCGGAGAAGTCGTTCTTGATTTGAAGAAAATCTATCCGGATCTGCGTTTGGCAATTATAACGCCGTTTTTGCAGCATGAAAGCAATTGGAATGAGAAGAATCAGGAATATTACCATTCAATTGCTTCACAGGCGGATTTCGTACAGGCTGTATCCAATCAGCCATATGTCAGTCCGGTCCAATTTAAGAATCGCGATCAGTTTTTATTGAATAAGACCAATGGTGCACTCATTTTTCATGATGAAGAAAATGATGGATCGCCACAATATTTTTGGAAAAAAGCAAGAGAATATGCAGAGAATCATCCATATGAGGTATTGCAAATCAGTTTTTATGATGTTCAGCAAATTATAGAAGAAGCGGGATATGAACATAATAATGAGTAATGTATTCTTGTTATTTTTGATAATATTTCAGAAGATAAATTGACAAAGACTATCCTTTTTGAAAAAATAGTAGTAAAAGTCATGAATAGAGACATGTATTGAGGTGATCAGATAATGTCGGATAAAATTAAACTAACTGCACAAAATATTTTAGAAAAAGAATTTAAGACTGCTATGCGCGGTTATAAACCGGAAGATGTTGATCAATTCTTGGATATCGTAATTCGCGATTATGAAACATTTCAGCAGGAAATCGAAGAATTAAAACAAGAAAATATGAAACTGCGCAAGAAAATAGAAGAAAGCGGCAGCCGCCCAGCTCCACAAGCTTATCAACAGGCTGCTCCAGGAACAACGAATTTTGATATTTTGAAAAGATTGTCAAATTTAGAGAAACATGTTTTTGGCAATAAATTATACGAATAACCCATTTTTATTGAAAAGATTGCTCTATTCAAGTTTTTACCATTGAAAAATGGTTTCCTAACCATTATAATGAGTAATGTTGTTTTTGATAACGTTCGGGTAATTGCTGCAATTGCTTTATGCAGATTGTAGAGGAAAGTCCATGCTCGCACAAGCTGAGATGCTTGTAGTGTTCGTGCCTAGTGAAAAAATAAGCTAGGGCAGCTTTGACGGCTGACGGCCGGGGAGCGACCTAAGTCCATTGCGGATATGGTCCAGTACCCTATAAAAGTGCCACAGTGACGTAGCCTTGTCAGAAATGGCAAGGGTGGAACGGGTAAACCCCACGAGCGAGAAACCCAAATTTAGGTAGGGGCACCTTACACCTTGGAAATGAACGAGGTAAAGGACAGACTTATGTCTGTAGATAGATGATTACCGCCTTCTGTATGAGACTAATCTTTGGTCGTTTGCAATACGAAGGAACAAAACATGGCTTATAGAGCGTTGTCAAATTCATATTACTTTATAACATGATGCTAAAACAAAAGACTCTCCTTTTAAGCGGAGAGTCTTTATTGTACTATCGGGAAAAATAGATTAAATGCAACTATGAATTTGTTTTGATAACATAATTATATAAAGCAATTACAATTAAAAGGTGATGAAATGGCACAATACACAATTATTGCGACAGCTGCTATGGGGTTAGAGGCGCTGGTAGCAAAAGAAGTAAGAGCACTTGGCTACGAATGTACGGTCGACAACGGCAAAGTAATCTTCAAAGGAGACGAAACAGCGATTGCCAGAGCCAATATGTGGCTGCGCACGGCCGATCGAGTGAAGATTCAAGTGGCACAGTTCAAAGCACTTACATTTGATGAATTATTTGAAAATACAAAGGCAATCCCTTGGGAAAACTTCATTCCGGAAAACGGTGAATTCCCGGTTGCCGGCAAATCGCATAAGTCAAAGCTTTTCAGTGTTTCCGACTGTCAGGCAATTGTGAAGAAAGCAATTGTTGAACGCTTGAAAAGAGCGTACAATCGTATCGCTCGCTTTGAGGAAAACGGACCGCTATTTAAGTTGGAAATTGCGATGCTGAAAGACGTGGCAACTATTACATTGGATACATCAGGAGTCGGACTTCATAAACGCGGCTATCGTGTTGATCAAGGGGAAGCGCCTTTGAAGGAAACGTTGGCAGCTGCTCTTGTTATGCTGACGAATTGGCAGCCGGACCGTCCGCTTGTTGACCCGTTCTGCGGATCAGGTACAATTGCTATCGAAGCGGCAATGATTGGGCAAAATATCGCTCCTGGCTTCAACCGAGAGTTTGTTTCTGAAACTTGGCCGTGGATGCCGGAATCGGTTTGGGAAAAAGTGCGTGATGAGGCTGATGAGAAAGCGAATTATGACCAACCGCTCAATATTACAGGCTCCGACATCGATCACCGTATGGTGGAAATCGCGAAGAAAAATGCACTCGAAGCAGGTTTTGGAGATTTAATCACGTTTAAGCAAATGCAAGTCAGCGATTTTACAGTGAATGAAAAATATGAACAGTATGGCGTTATTATCGGAAACCCTCCATATGGTGAACGTTTGAGCGATCAAGCTGCTGTTGAAAAAATGTATACAGAAATGGGCAAGGTATTCGGGCAATACGAAACCTGGTCTGTTTATATGCTGACTTCGCATGAAGGATTCGAACGTTTTTACGGAAAGCCGGCAACGAAAAAGCGCAAGCTGTTCAATGGCTTTATCAAAACGGACTTCTATCAATATTGGGGAAAAAGACCGCCTAGAAAAGAACAGTAAAAATCCTCCTTGTATGCATAGTTAAAATGAGAGGAATTATGTTAAAAAAGGTATAATAAATAGAAGATGAACAAATTGGCAGGAAGAACACTCTCTGCCAATTTTTATTGTGGACCGAACAAAGAAAGGATTTTTACAATGCTGAAAACACTTCCGTTTACTATTTCAAAAAATGATGCGTTTTATGACAAATTATCCGAATGGATTGGCGATGTATTTTATGACATTTTGCCGGAAAAAGGCTTTGAAGAAAGAGACGAGCAAATTTTTATGGCCTTTCAGTTGGAAAAGGCTTTTAAAGAAAAGAAAACAATTTTTGCTGAAGCGGGAGTTGGTACAGGGAAAACAATCGTTTATCTGCTTTATGCGATTTGCTACGCGCGTTACACAAACAAGCCGGCGATTATTTCCTGCGCTGATGAAACATTAATCGAGCAGCTGGTTAAGGAAGAAGGAGACATCGCCAAATTATCGGAAAGCTTAGGATTAAATATTGATGTCCGTTTGGCTAAATCGAGAGACCAATATGTGTGTCTGAACAAAATGGATAAAGCCTATATGGAGGAAGACAGTGAAAATATCGATCAGCTCTATGATGATCTTCCAAAGTTCATTAATGATTTCTCATCAATGACAAAATTCGAAGTGTACGGCGACCGTAAGGAATATCCTTATTTAACGGATGAAGAATGGCAAAAAGTTGGCTGGGATTCGTTGCAAAACTGTTTTTCATGCGAAAAACGCCATCGCTGCGGCCAAACATTATCTCGTGATCACTACCGTAAGGCACAAGATTTGATTGTGTGTTCACATGATTTCTTTATGGAGCATATTTGGACAAAAGAGGCGCGAAAAAGAGAAGGGCAGCTTCCTTTATTGCCTGAATACAGCACGGTTATTTTTGATGAAGGACATTTGCTTGAGTTCTCTGCACAGAAAGGCTTAACGTACCGAATTGCAGAAGATACATTATTCGAAGTGCTGACTGCGTTGCAAGCTAATGATATGAGAGAGGAAACATTGCTGTTGATTGAAGACTGCATTCATGAGAATGAAGAATTTTTCAAACAGTTGCAAGAGGGCAGTCATCATATTAAAGGGTCGCACCGATATGAAATCACTTCTCCTAAGATGATTCAGCAAAAGGCGGACCGCTTGCGCAAGCAAATCGATGGAATTTTAGAAGCGCTTGTGTTTGAAGCGGAGATGTATACAATTGACGAGTATACGTTAAAGGGGAGCGAAGAATTTTTAGAGCAAGTATCCTACTCGCTTTCACTGTTCTCAACTGGGAAAAATGCTGTTGTATGGCTTGAAAAAGCGGATTTGAAAAATGTACTGGTCATTATGCCGCGACTCGTCAGCGATATACTAGGTCAAGAGGTATTCTCGAAGAAGATGCCTTATGTATTTTCTTCAGCGACATTATCTGAAGAAGGTTCGTTCGATTATATCGCCAGTAGTTTAGGCATCAGTGACTATTTAAGCTTCTCCGTTGATTCTCCTTTTGATTATGACGAGGTAATGAAGGTTGAGCTTGCCATGGCAGATGCGCAAGAGCATTCAAGCAAAGATCAAGCAGTCATTAATCTTATGCGTCAAAACAACGGAAGCACATTAGTATTATTCCCGTCTCTTGAAGAAATGGAGCAATTCAAACGCGCGGTTTCAGCTGAAGAGTTCACGTTCCCTGTCTACTTTGAAGGTGATGAAGAAATGAGCAAAACGGTAAAGAGATTCCAAAACGAACAGCATTCCGTTTTATGCTCGTATCATTTATGGGAAGGATTGGACGTTCCCGGTCATGCTTTAACAAAAGTAGTCATTTACAATTTGCCGTACCCGCCGAACGATCCGGTATTCCAAGCGAAGCGAGATGCACTGGAAAAGCCATTTGAAGAAGTTGATCTGCCGTATATGCTATTGCGTCTTCGCCAAGGTATCGGCCGTCTGATTCGCACAAGCAGCGATTATGGTACAATTCATCTGTTTGTTGATCGTGATACAAGTAAAGAAGTGCTGCAACATATTGAAAATATTTTGCCGGTTAAGCCGGAAATCATTAAATAATAAACAAGGGAAGAAGAAGACTGAAACTGGGGTCTTCTTCTTTTCTTAAGTGTGATAAAATAAATGGAATAGGAGGTAGTGAAATGACAGTAAATAAAATTGAAAAAGATTTTCTGGAATTCGTTCAAAAAATGACTGCTTACAATGAAGCGTTAGCATTAATATTTTGGGATTTGCGTACAGGAGCTCCGAAAAAAGGTGTCGATCAGCGCTCTGTTGTCATCGGACAGCTTTCATCAGAAGTATTTGCGATGTCAATAAGTGATGAAATGGAATCATACATACAAGCATTAACAGAAGAAGAAACATTTAAAGGGCTATCCGTCACGACACAGAAATTAGTCGAGGATTGTCAGAAAGAGTACGATCGCAACAAAAAAATCCCGGCAGATGAATACAAAGATTATACAATGCTTACAACGAAAGCGGAAAGTGTCTGGGAAGAAGCGAAAGAAAAAGCTGATTTTGCAATGTTCCAGCCATACTTGGAGAAAATTGTCGAGTACAACCGCAAATTCATTGAATATTGGGGCTATGAAGGCAATAAATACAACACACTGTTGGACATTTATGAGCCAGGCATGACTGTTGAAATATTGGATGATGTTTTTGGAAAACTCAGAAATGAAATCGTACCAATGGTGCAAAAAATAGCGGCAAGTGAACATAAGCCGGAAGTAGATTTCTTATTTCAGCATTTTCCGAAAGAAAAGCAAAAAGATTTCAGCTTGAAAATTTTAGAGCAATTGCGATATGACTTTGAAGCGGGCCGTCTCGATGAAACGGTGCATCCATTTGAGATTACGTTAAATGCTAACGATGTGCGAATAACAACGAAATATGATGAAAATGATTTCCGAACAGCTGTATTCGGCACGATTCATGAATGCGGCCATGCTATTTATGAGCAAAATATTTCGAAAGACCTGATGGGAACAACTTTAGCGTCTGGAACTTCAATGGGTATTCATGAATCGCAATCATTATTTTTCGAGAACTTTATCGGTCGTAATTTTAGCTTCTGGAAGAATAATTATCCGGAATTGCAAAAAAATGCGCCGGAACAATTCGGTCATGTGAAGTTGGAGGACTATTATCGTGCCATTAACGAGTCGAAACCATCACTGATCCGCATCGAGAGTGATGAACTGACGTATCCATTGCATATAATGGTTCGCTATGAAATTGAAAAAGCTTTAATCAACAATGAAATTGAAGTGGCAGACCTTCCGAAAGTGTGGAATGAGAAGTATAAAGAATACTTAGGAATTGAGCCGGCAAATGATGGAGAAGGTGTTCTGCAGGATGTTCATTGGGCAGGCGGCAGTTTCGGCTACTTCCCGTCATACGCGCTTGGCTACATGTACGCAGCGCAATGGAAAAACGCAATGCTGAAGGATATCCCTAATTATGATGAGCTGCTCGCCGAAGGAAATATTGTCCCGATTAAAGAATGGTTGAGCGAGCACATCCATCAATACGGCAAACTGAAAAAACCATTGGAGCTTCTTCATGATATTACAGGAGAAGGCTTGAATGTCGATTATTTAATCCGCTATGTACAGGATAAGTACAGCGATATTTATAAACTAGTGTAAGAACAGGGAGGTGTCTTTTGGGCACCTCTTTGTTTGATTTGCACGCAATAAATCAAAAAAGCTTTCGCGAATAATCAGTCCGACTCGCCTCCCGCAAGCTTTGCACTTTTTTATGCTTCAAACAAATCTAATTTGACTACAGTCAAATATTTACGTGAAGTAAAAAGGAAGAAATGTAAAACAACCGTTGAGAAAAGACGTTCTCAATGGTCTGCAAAAAGGATAGAGCAGCTGCTCTATCCTTGAAGGTTCAAATAGGTCTAAGACTGTTGCATTACCACAATTTATAACCAGGTGACCCAGGAGGCGCATTTTGAATCATATCGACAAATGGTATTGTGTAAGCGAATAGAATCAATACAACCATGACACCAAGCCATAATTTCCAGTTTTCAAAAACAGCAGGTGTTTTCTCTGCATGCTCTGAGGTTTCGCCAACCGGGAATTCTTGATCGCCTTTCGGTGCAAAGAAGGCAAGGTTGATGAAAATGTACACGACCAAAATAATACCGATAAACAAAATGGAGCCGCCGATTGCCTGTGCATATTGATAAGGAATCCATTCCAGAGCTTGTTCAGAGTTCCCGTAAGTTGAGAAAGACGAACGACGCGGTGCGCCCAGCAAACCGGCTGCGTGCATCCCACCGGACATAAATGCCATACCGATTGCCCAAATACCGGCTTGAATGATAGCCAGTCTATTCATTTTTTTCGTTAAAACACGGCCTGTTAAATGAGGAACGAGCCAATAGGCGATCCCGAAATACGTTAACACAACTGAAGTAGCCAATGTTAAATGGAAGTGACCTGTTACCCATACCGTATTATGAACGACTTGATTCAATTGGTTGGATGCGTTAACCATCCCGCCTGCGCCAGCTGGAATAAACGCGACCATTCCGATAAACGGAACGACGAAGCGAGCGTCTCCCCAAGGAAGTTTCTTAAACCAGCCGAATAATCCGGTGGCTCCTTTGGAACGGCCGTACATTTCGAACGTTCCGAATAAAGAGAATGCAGTCATTAAAGATGGAACAACAACTAAGAATGTCAGGATGACCTGCAGGAATTTCCATGCTGGGTCAATACCCGGCTCAAGCAGCTGATGGTGAAATCCGACCGGCACTGAGAAGATTAAGAATAAAATGAATGACATACGTGCCAAAGAATCGGAGAAAATCGGTGTATTCAGCACTTTTGGTATAACGACATACCAGCACATATAAGCAGGCAGCAGCCAGAAATAAACGAGCGGATGTCCGAAGTACCAGAAGAGAGTACGACTGATTAAAACATCAACAGTATCAACTAGCCCTAACGACCAAGGAAGCAATTGACCTAATACTGTTGCAGCGACACCAATCGATGCGATTACCCAAAGCAAAGTATTGATTACGACCATATATGTAAGCAACGGACTGTTTTGGCCTGGATTTGCTTTTCTCCATTTTACATACTGTGTAAGCATGCTTCCGCTTGCGCACCAGCTGCCAACAACCACTAACGTTAAACCGATGTAAAAAATCGGGTGCGCTTGCAAAGGAGCATAGAAGGTGAATAAAACCGATGCTTCTTTTAAAAGAACCATTGCAGCAGCCATAGCTGTACCGACAGTCATTAAAATGAAGCCGATCCAACCGGTTGCACGCAATTTATCGGACAATGTTCCGGCTGTTTTGCTGACGGCAGCGAACTGAAAGCCGATAATAAAAAATGTTGTAAGAATCAGACCGAGTAAAACACCGTGAACAGTTAATACTTGGTAGTAATCAATCCCAAAGGGCAGTTCAACTTTGCCGGTACGTACCAATACTTGAAGCAACCCTGCAAAACCGCCGATAAACAATGCGATAAAGGCCACATAAAAGTGAGCCATTACCAGCTTGGCATCCTGGGAATCTATTTTGGACATCGATGCTTTTATCATTGTTCAACCACCTCAATTCTTGAGTTCATCATGTGATGACCTACTCCGCAATACTCGTTACACAACACCAGAAACTGTCCAGGAGTATTGAATGTTGTAATATATTCACTGATGAATCCCGGTGTAATCATCATATTAATGTTTGTTCCTGCAACACTGAAGCCGTGAATGACGTCCTTTGTTGTTGCTGTAACTTTCACTGTAGACCCCAGCGGTACCTCTATTTTACCGGGATTGTATTGGAAAGCGGAAGCGACAAAGATTAGTTCATAATCCCACTCTTCTCCTTCCACTTTATGAAGCCCCGGCTCATCAAATGGCTTTGTTTCCTCCACTTTTGCTGGATCGATTGTCAACATACAGCTTGGTGGCTGATTCCCAAGGTAGAAAGCACTCACTCCAAGTACAGTCAAAAATAATAAGAGTGCGCCAGCTCCGAAAGTAAGCCATAGCTTTTCGAATTTATGCATATGCATTGCAGTTTCCCCCCTCATGTTCTATAAACGACTGACAAATAATAAATAAACACTTACCCATGTAATAACAATTACTAATCCGAGTATAATAACGGAAGCGAGCGTCCCCTTTAATGATCCGTGTTCGTCATTGTGAGGATCTGGCTTATTGTTCTTCAATTGTGTTTGTGCCATTTTTTTCACTCCTTTCTATATTCTAGAAAATACTATAAGTACAGTTTCATCATACAAAACTATCCAAAATTTACTAGGTGGTTTTTTTATCTTCACACATTGTTCATTCCTAATATTAACAACGTTTATATAGTATAAAATTTATACAACAAGGAGATTTTAGCTTTTATTTGAAGGAAAAATGTGAATGAAATGTGAAGCGAAAATAGTATATTTTAACTGGATGAAAAGCGTTTACATCCAAAGAAGTAAAGTTATTTGAAAATAAAGATTTTTTAAACAGTGTAAAAAAGCCTATGCAAAGCAGAAAGCAATTGTTATAATACAAAAATATTAAATAAGATGTCTCTCATATAATAGCGAGAATATGGCTCGCAAGTTTCTACCAAGTTACCGTAAACAACTTGACTATGAGTGAGTAATTTTTTTCTTGAGTTATTAACAGCTCAGGCTTAGTTGCTGCACTCTGCTATTATGAGTCAGTCTAAGTCTGAGCTTTTTGTTTATACGGAAAAATCACTTGCAAATGAGAAGACGATAAGTTTTGGAGGTATAGAATGGAAGCGTTGAAGCAAAAAATTATCGATGAAGGGAAAGTACTTTCGAATACAGTATTGAAAGTAGACTCATTTGTTAACCATCAAATGGATCCGATTTTAATGAAGCAAATCGGGGAAGAATTTGCTGAAAGATTTAAAGGGTTGGGCATCACGAAAGTTCTTACTATTGAATCTTCAGGAATTGGCCCTGCTTTAATGACTGCGCTTGAAATGGGTGTGCCGATGATTTTTGCCAGAAAACGTAAGTCATTAACACTGACAGAAGGCTTAATTACATCTACTGTGCGTTCATTTACAAAGCAGGAAACGAATGAAGTAACAATTTCCCGCGATTTCATTACGGAAGGTGACAATGTGTTAATCATTGACGACTTTTTAGCGGTCGGACAAGCGGCCCTAGGGTTAATTGATATCGTGAAACAAGCGGGAGCAAATCCGGTCGGAGTTGGAATTGTGATTGAGAAATCATTCCAGGACGGTCATAAAACAGTGAAAGAAACTGGTGTTAAATTGGAGTCACTTGCAAAAATTGCATCATTAGAAGGTGGAAAAGTTCAATTTGTAAATGAAGGGGATCATCAATAATGAAAAATATTGGACCAATGAAAATTACTTCCTTAGGTATCCAACATGTATTGGCGATGTATGCTGGCGCTGTTATTGTTCCATTAATTGTCGGCGGGGCATTAGGTCTGTCAGCAGAGCAATTAACATATTTAGTTTCTATTGATATCATGATGTGCGGTATCGCGACATTATTGCAATTGTACCGTAATAAATTTATGGGAATTGGCTTACCGGTTATGCTTGGTTGTACATTTACGGCTGTAGCTCCAATGATTGCAATCGGCACGGAGTATGGCATTAACAGTATTTTTGGTTCAATTATGGCTTCCGGATTAATTGTTGTGCTGATCAGTAAGTTTTTCGGAAAGCTTGTACGTTTCTTTCCTCCAATTGTAACAGGTTCAGTTGTTACGATTATTGGGATTACATTAATTCCGGTTGCGATTAATAATTTAGCAGGCGGTCAAGGCGCAGAAGACTTTGGTTCTTTAACAAACTTAGCATTAGGTTTCGGGACATTATTCGTTATCATTCTATTATATAAATTCAGCACTGGGTTCTTACGTGCGATTTCAGTTTTAGTAGGTTTAATTATTGGTACGGTTGCAGCATTCTTAATGGGCATGGTTGATACACAAAACATTACAGATGCAGCATTCTTCCACGTGCCGACACCATTCTACTTCGGAATGCCGACATTTGAAATTACACCAATTATCACGATGACATTGGTGGCAATTGTAAGCTTAGTAGAATCAACAGGCACATACTTCGCGCTTGCTGATATTACAGGCAGAAAATTAAAAGAAGAAGATTTGGAAAAAGGTTATCGTGCAGAAGGTTTTGCAAGTATTCTTGGCGGTTTGTTTAACGCATTTCCTTATACGACGTTCTCACAAAATGTCGGCTTGCTTCAAATGTCCGGCGTGAAAACAAAGAAAGTTATTTATGTGGCAGCAGGTTTCTTAATTCTTTTCGGTTTAGTACCTAAAATCGGTGCATTAACAACTGTTATTCCGTCAGCTGTTATTGGTGGAGCAATGGTTGCAATGTTCGGTATGGTTATTGCTGCGGGTATTAAAATTTTGAGTCAAGTAAACTTAGCTTCTCAAGAAAATATGTTTGTAGTAGCAATCTCTGTTGCAATTGGTCTAGGTGTAACAGTTGTACCTGATTTATTCGCTCAACTTCCTGAAAGCATCACGATTTTAACAAGTAATGGAATCGTTGCAGGCAGTGTAACAGCGATCGTGCTTAACATTGTCTTCAACATGATCGGGAAAAAGAAAGAAGATGCAATCGAACCAGCAACAGCTGAAAGACAGGCTTCATAATTAACAGTTTTATATTTTCGGTTAAAACACTCTAATTCTTGTGATTAGGGTGTTTTTTTAGGTATGCTTCAATTGATGTTCGGATACTTATTTAAACGTTTATTAGCAGACTTTTTTGTTGATTGGAGTGGAGGCTTGGCTCAAGCCCGCGGAAAGCGTCCATCCGCAACGGAAATCAACCAAGCAAAATCAAAAACAATAGACATCATTTGAGCCAGCCTCTATAATTCTCTTAAGTGGATAATTATGTAAAATTGATTAAAGAAAAAGGGGCTGGTAATCGTGTTTGTAATCGAACAATTAGCAAAACATGCAGAGATACAACCAGAAAAAGCCATTACGTCTTTTCAAGGAAGAGTGACTACATATCGGGATTTTTACCGGCAAGCAAAGAATTTAGCAGCATACTTTCAAAGAGAAGGCTTGCAGCAAGGTGATGTCATTGCTGTTTATCTTCATAATTCAGATTTCTTTTTAAAAAGCTATTACGCCTGTCAGCTCGGAGGGTTTATCGTTCTGCCGGTTAATACAAAATTGACCGCATCAGAGCTTCATTATATTTTTACTCATTCAGAAGCAAAAGCGCTCATTTATGACCCCCGCTTTACAGAGACTTTGCATCAGCTTCCTTCCGCAATTGATACTTTTACTTTTGCGGTATCTATTGATGATAAATTTGATTCGATTATTAATGATGATACGAGCCGTTTTACACAACCTGTTATTAAGCCTGATGATACAGCTGTTATTTTTTATACGTCCGGCACGACCGGTAAACCTAAAGGAGTTATGTTATCAGGAAACAATGTGAAATCCGCGGCGGAAATTTGGGCGCAAGCGATGGACCTATCATCAGAGGACCGCAGTCATATTGTAGCACCGCTGTTCCATTGCGCTGCCAGCCATGTGCTCAGCATTCCTGTCATTTATCGCGGCGGCACGATTGTAATAGAAGAATTGTTTTCTCCGGAACAAACAATGCTGACGATGGAAAGAGAAAGTGTATCGATCTTTTTTGGTGTGCCGGCCATGTATAATATGCTGCTGAATACAGAAAAAATGGCGTCATTAAAGCTGAAGAATTTACGTTTACTTACCTATGGAGCAGCCCCGATGCCTTATGAACTGGTCAAGAAGTTGAAAGCGCTTTTTCCGGAAGTGAAGCTGCAGAATCTATATGGGCAAACGGAGAACTCACCGGCTGCTACAACGTTAAAAGACCATTATGCATTGGATAAAATCGGTTCAGTCGGTGAAGCGTTGCCGATGACCGAGGTACAGGTAGTGGATGAATTCGGAAAACCGCTGCCGACTGGACTTGTTGGAGAGATTGTGGTGAAAGGTCCGCAAGTGATGAAGGGCTATTTGAAAAATGAAGAAGAGACGAAGCGAACGATCAAGGATGGCTGGCTGTACAGCGGTGATTTAGGGAGATTCGATGAAGACGGGCTGTTATATATCGTCGACAGGAAGAAAGATATGATTATTCGCGGAGGAGAGAATGTCTATCCGGTGGAAGTAGAGGAAGTTTTATATGAAATACCAGCTATTTTGGAGGCAGCCGTAGTCGGAATTCCTCATCAATTATATGGGGAAGTGCCGCGGGCCTACGTTGTTTGTAAGGAAGGTCAATCTTTAACGAAGGATGAGGTCATTTCTTATTGCAAAACAAAACTAGCTTCTTATAAACTGCCGGTTGAGGTGGAGTTTATTAAGGTTCTGCCACGCAATGCGAGCGGCAAAGTATTGAAAACGGCTCTGAGGGTCGATGTTAGTGTGTAACAGGATAGAATGAGTAAAGAAAAGCACAAAAAATCTTATGTAAGATTTTTTGTGCTTTTCTTATCGCTCTGTTTTGGATTGGGGCGAAGGGTGACGACAGGGGGCAGCGGAGATTAACATTGTCTATTTTTTTAAAAAGGTAATTGACAGAATCTCCCTGCTGTTATATATTATTTATACAAATTATAAAATTGTTATATAACAAAGGAGAGAGAACGATGGAATTATATCGACAAGCTTATCAATGCTACACGATTGCATGCGAGAATTACGGAATGGAGATTATGAACTTCCAATATTTCATTACACATTTAACGGAAGAACAGTTGACCGAATACAGTAAAATGACTGACTAATAATAAAGGACGTGATGAAAACGGATCTCTTAACAGATGCCAAAACGTAACCCTGCCTAATTAACTAGTTTAATAGAGGCAGGGTTTATTTATTTTTTTAAGCAAGTTATACCCAGTAATAATAGAAAGTATGTTAAAATAGTGTAACAATGGTCTATATTATCATTTTAGAAAGATGAGGGAACACAATTAATGATCAAAAAAGTACTTGCTTCATTATTGGCATTGACTCTTGTATTAGCACCTGCAGGGAATCTGATTTTCGATGAGGCAACAAACTATGCCAGCGCCAAATCTTACAAATCAGGAAAGAAAAGCTTCAACACAGATAAATCAAATATACAAAATAATAACAATACAAAAACCGACAATGTTTCAAACAGCTCGAAAACAGATACAAACACAACAAAATCAACAGCAACTAAGAGCAGCAGCGGAGGCCTTATGAAAGGTCTATTGTTCGGGGGATTAGCCGGTTTATTATTAGGCGGTCTGTTAGGAAACTTAGGAGCATTTGGAGCGATTTTAGGATTGCTGATCAATGCGATTGCTGTTGTTGCGGTTATCATGATCATTTGGAAAATCGTAACGCTTATTAAAAGCAAAAACAAACGTAAAGAGGCGGAAGAAAGACAATGGCGAAATTAAAGATTTCAGAACAAGATATCATTAATGCTATTTGTTTATATATGGCCGATTCAAAACGCATGAGTCCGGAAGAAATCGAAGTGGAGCTTATGTTTGATGATGAGGCTTACGGCTTTTCGGCAGAAGTGTTTTTCCATGGAAGAAGTCAAATCATTACTCATAAAGATATGATTGAAGCTTTACGTTTCTGGATTAAGCGCTCATTAGATCAAAATCCATATGCCGGCATTGAGCTAGTGCTTGATGATGAGGAAGGCATTATTGCTTACGTTAGTCAATAAAATAAAAAGAGCCTGGAAATGAGTCGGCACATCATTTCAGGCTCTTTTTCATTTGATTAATTAAGTTTAACTAGGAATCTGCCTGTCGCTCCGCCTTTTAATAAGATTGGAAGAATGTCAGGAAGCTCTTCAAGTGTCACTTCTTGTGAAATAAGTTGCTCCAAGTTAGCTGGCTTATAATTTGTAGCTAACGCTTGCCAAACCGTTTTGCGTTTTTCCATCGGGCATTCAACTGAATCGATTCCAAGTAAGTTTACACCTCTTAAAATGAATGGGAAAACAGAAGTCGGCACATTCCCGCCGCCTGTCAGACCGCTGACAGCAACCGAACCGCCATAGTTGATTTGGCTCAAAATAGCTGCCAGCTGTTCGCCGCCGACCGGGTCGACTGCTGCTGCCCATCTTTGCTTCCCGAGCGCGCGAATTTTACCGTCATACACTTCTTCACGGGACAGTATTGTTTCCGCTCCGAGCTGTTTCAGATAATCGCCTGCAGAACTCTTGCCCGTACTCGCCTCAATTGTATAGCCTAATGCTGATAAGATTGCGACTGCAAAGCTTCCGACACCGCCTGTTGCACCTGTCACAAGTACCTTTCCTTGCTCAGGGGTAATATGCTGTTCTTCTAATGCTTGTACGGAAAGCGCAGCTGTAAAACCGGCTGTTCCGATAATCATCGCTTCCTTCAATGTCAGACCTTTCGGAAGCGGAACAATCCATTCAGACGGGATTCGAGCAAATTCACTATAGCCTCCATAATGTGAAACGCCGATGCCATAGCTTGTTGCGATGACCTCGTCTCCTTCTTTAAAGCGCGGATTATCAGATGAAACGACAACACCGGCCAAATCAATACCTGGAACGAACGGGTAGCTTTTCACAATATTGCCGTTCGGGATGGAAGCAAGGCTGTCTTTATAGTTCACGCTTGAGTAATGAATACGAATTAAGACATCTCCTTGCGGAAGGTCATTAGTTGAAAGTGTTTTTAACTTAACAGAAAACTGCTCTTCGCTTTTATCGACTACAAGTGCGGCAAATTTTTCAGGCATATTATAATCTCCTCTCCAAAATGGAAGTATCTCATGCCCCTCATTATAAAAGAAGGAGAATAAGCTGTATATAACAGATTTCACTTTTTGGACAAAAATGTATTTTCAGGGATTTATAACGAAATAAAACAGCACTTCATCATTCAAAATCATGAAGTGCTGTTTCGCTTCTTATGAGTTATATAAATCCCAGAATCGTTTTGTTGTCAGAACGGATGCCAGCTCTTTGCTTTTTACCTTGCGCTGTTTTCGCATGATGGCACGCTCTTCGGCTGTTTCATGCAGTTTCTTTTCTTCATCTGTTTCAGGGATGACTTTAGGTACTTGAGTCGGACGGTTGTTTTCGTCAAGCGCTACAAATGTCAGGAAGGCAGTTGCGGCGATTTTGCGATCACCGGTTCTTAAGTTTTCTGCTACAATTTTAACAAATACCTCCATAGAGGAATTGCCGGTCCAAGTGACATAAGATTCGAAGCAAACAGAATCGCTCATTCCGATTGGCTGTAGAAAATCTACGGAATCTGTTGATGCTGTTACGCATTCGCAACGGCTATGACGTGCTGCCGATATGGACGCGACTTGGTCTAAATCACTCATAAGCTTGCCGCCGAATAGAGTATGATGATTGTTTACATCATTCGGAAATACACGGCTTGTTCTATTTACTCTTGATTCTTTACAATATTTCGGTTTCATTGTTACATCTCCTAATGCGATCGAAGTGAGGATTCACGTTCATTTTATATATAGGTTTTACATTGTTTTCAATCTTACATATTACTCTTTTAATATAGAAATTTCTATTAATTTGTTTGCATTTCGTCTTTCCAATAATAGGAGAGGGATATAATGGTTGCTTGAAAAATCAAATATTCGGATAAAACAGCAAAACAGCTTCCTAATGTGTTGGTAGGAAGCTGTTTCGTTTTGTCACTGTCTCATTGTTTTTCGGTATGAAATCTGCAATCTTGATTTGCGAGGCCTTTTAATGATCCGCGGACGTTTTGGCTTTGTTTCGGGGGCATTGATGTACACTTCCTGATGGTTTACAACGGAAGAGACCATTATGTCTTGTTGTGTATATTCATCGCTTTCTTCTTCAGCCAATAGCTGCTTTGCATTTTGCAGCGCTTGCTCCATGAAATACAGTTGGCTGCTGATCGGCATTTTATTTTCTGATATGGTCCGTTTAATAAATTCTTTATTTGATTGTAAAAGTCGGGCTTTCATATTATCGTTCAACTGGATTTGCAATATGTTGTGGATTCTTTCTTTTATGTCCGGATCATAAATAGGACAGGCAATTTCGACGCGCTTCTCCATATTTCTTGTCATAATATCCGCAGATGAAATATATAAATCCATCGCCTTACCTTCACCGAAACAATAAATCCGGGAATGCTCCAAAAATCTGCCTAAAATGCTGATGACCGTAATGTTATCTGTTTTACCTTCAATGCCCGGAACGAGACAGCAAATGCCGCGAATGATTAGATGAACTTTGACGCCGGCACATGATGCTTCCGATAATTTTGTAATCAGCTCGCGGTCAGTCAATGAGTTCATCTTTAAGATAATCGAGCCGTCATAGCCATTTTGAGCTTTAATGATTTCTTCATCAATTCGTGCCAGCAGTGAAGGCTTCAAACTGGCTGGAGCAACGAGCAGGTGCCCATAATGTCCGTCTAAATTGGCGATAGCCATGTTTTTGAAGAAGTTGGCAGCGTCGTTTCCGATTCGGTTGCTTGCTGTAATAAACGATAAATCGGTATACATTTTCGCTGATTTTTCACTGTAGTTTCCTGTGCCGATTTGGGTAATATAATGGATTTTATTGTTTTCCCAATGTGTAATTAAACAAATCTTTGAATGGACCTTGTAGCCTTCAAAACCGTAAATGATGTTACAGCCGGCTTCTTCCAGCCGTTCCGCCCAATCAATATTGTTTTGCTCATCGAAGCGGGCGCGCAGTTCCATAAGAACGGTAACGTCTTTGTTATTTTCAGCTGCTTCAATTAAATATTCAACAAGCTTGGAATTGCTGG
This sequence comes from Bacillus sp. (in: firmicutes), assembly GCA_051893475.1. Classification (GTDB taxonomy): domain Bacteria; phylum Bacillota; class Bacilli; order Bacillales; family DSM-1321; genus Bacillus_AD. Next base: position 27,559 of record JBJFHH010000075.1, read on the forward strand.
ATAGCCGATAAATAGTAATCTTGATGGAAATGACACTTTCATCGTAAGCTGCTTCTTTAAGCAATCGTAAAAAAGGCTCCATCTGCTCATAAGGGTAATGAAGCAGTAAATCTTTTTTGTGAACTTGGCTAATGATGCTTTCTTTTCTGGATACGGCAACCGGTACTTGCGGTTCAAAAGCCGGATACGAGATTTCTCGTATTTTGTTCAGCGACAATTTCTCGTGCAAAGCAAATACATAGTTGAGACTAAGCGGAGCTTTGCTTTTATACACTTGCTCCTTTGTCATGTTGAGTCGGTCGCACAGATAGTCCAGGAGTTCTGCTGACGCATCATTTTGAACTTCCAATCGGACAGGAGCCAACCGTTTCCGTTTATTTAATATTTTCTTCATATGATGGCGATAGTCGTCGTCATCGGCAAAGACTTCATCTTCCGGACTTATATCGGCATTTCTTGTGACGGAAATAATCGTCTTATCTAATAAAGAAAAATGGTCAAACACATGGTGGGCATATTCGTAAATAACTTGTTCAATTTTGATGTAGCGAATGCTGTTTCCCGGTAAATAAGTGACATAAGGTAAAGATTGCGGAACCGGTATAATTCCATAGGAAGTTTGCTCCTTATCTTTCATCATGATGAATATATTTATTGATTTATTCGGTAAATGAGGGAAAGGGTGATGTATGTCGACAATTTGCGGCGATAATACTGGCAATACATAGGAATGAAAATATTGCTTAATGTATTTTTTCTCTTTTTCATCCAGTTCCTTCATCGTTACATGATGAATATCATAATGCTTGAGCTTGTCTTTAATTTCTTGGAAAGCTTTGTCTTTATATTTATAAAGCGGAGCGACTTCCTTAAATATTCTCTTTAACTGCTCCCCGATAGTCATCCCGCTCTTTTTATCAATCCGATTGCCTTTAAGCATCGATAAATCAAGTAGGCTTCCTACACGAATCATGAAAAATTCATCCAAGTTGCTCTCGAAAATAGAAACGAATTTTAAACGCTCGTAAAGCGGTACAGCAGGGTCACTTGCTTCATCCAATACGCGCTCGTTAAATTTCAGCCATGATAGTTCCCTGTTTTGTGTATAGCTGAAATCATATTTCTTTTTTAACTTCGCCATTATGTACATCCCTCCTTTAAAACTTTCATATACAAATATCCTTCTCGAACACCGAAAGGACTGACCGTAATGGTTTGGCTTCCATAATGCTCGGCAATTAAATGAAGAATGATTAAACCTGGTACAATTGTATGAATCCGGTCGGGAATAGTTTGCAAAATGCGTCGGAGCATCTTTTTGTCAGCTTTATGTAGGTATTGAAGTAATGTTTGAATATTTTCAGCCTGTAACGGTTGTTCTGATTGCTCCGGGAATAAATTGTCGTGCAATTTCTTGGCTGCGCGAATCGTACCTCCGACTCCGCAAATACTTTCATACTTTTGATGATGTTCTTTTCCGAGCTTATGTAATTCCTGTAATACAGTTTGTCTGATTTCTTCAATTTCTTCTTTTTTAGGGAACAGCTTTTTGACATGTTTAGAGTACATGCTTAACGAGCCAATCGGCAGGCTGACAGCGCGAGTGATTTTGCGGTCTTCAAAGCTGACCAGCTCAGTAGAACCTCCTCCGATATCGATGAAAAGTCCCGTATCGATACTAGAGTGAACAGCTGCGCCGTGATAGCCAAGTTTCGCTTCCTCCTCACCTGAAATGACATCGATGCTTAAACCGGTCTTTTCGAAAATATTACGGACAACTTCATCTGTATTGATAATATTTCGTAAAGAGGCTGTTGCGAAGGCAAAAATATTATCTATGTTGAAATTCAGCAAAATGTTTTTGTAATCATTTAATGCATGGCAAGCAATTTTAATGCCTTTTTCTGATAAATAGCCATCTGACACATATCCAGCTAGACCGGCCATCGTTTTTTTGTGAAGCAACGATTGCACTTTTTGGTCATTATAGGAATAAATATTGAGACGAATGGTGTTCGAGCCGACATCGATGATTCCATAGAGCATGATTGCTCCTCCTTTTGAGGTAGAATTTTACTATTATACAAAAATATATTAATATTAATTTAATATACAAACTTCCATTTGTGAAGAAAAATATTATGAATTATTTGTAAATTCTGATTTTTAGATAAGGCAAATAGATTGAATTAATAAGAGAAATAATGTATGTAAGAAAAGATAGAGAACAAAGAGGGGTGGATTGCAGCGTGGATGCAACGAAACAAAGCTATTATCAATATTTAAAGGATCTTTTTTTGAATGCGCCTTTTTCAGAAACATTGAACATTATCGGTACGGAAGCAGAGCCTGGACAAGCAACGCTTTATATGGAGATTAAGCCGGACAAGCATATGAATACGAATCAAACATTGCATGGCGGTGTGACAGCCTCGCTTCTTGATACTGCGAGCGGCATGAGTGTCCGTACTTTGCTCGATGAAACAGAGACGATTGCGACCGTCAATCTATCGATTAATTTTTTGAAGCCGGGCTTCAGCGGCAAGTTGACAGCTAAAGGACATGTAAAGTCGAAGGGCAAAAAAATGGCAACGGTTGAAGCGGAAGTTTTTGATGAAAAAAATAACTTGCTTGCTAATAGTATAGCTACATTCGTTATTTTGCCGAAGAAATGATGGAAAATAAAATGAAGAGCTTGTCCAGATGCTGGGCAGTTTTTTTCTTTTATTTAGACACGAGTGACCAGTTATAACCTTTTAGAATATAATACCTTACTTTTAATAGGCTGGTGTCCTTTTTATAAAAGTGAGGGAAGCAACTAATGAAACAAATGAATGAATTGTATCGGCAAGCCGCTGATTTTCTTCGTACTTGTTATGTTGAACTTGGCTGCGAGGACAAATTGGCTGCACGGTTAAAGGAAATCAAACAAGAAATAGAAGATACGGGCATTTATGAACATAAATATGAAGAACTTGCACACGGAGCCAAAATGGCATGGCGAAACAGCAATCGCTGTATCGGGCGCCTTTTTTGGGAAAACCTCCATGTGCTGGATGCGCGGAAAGTGAATGATGAGGAGGGGATTTATCAGAAGCTGCTGCATCATATTGATTATGCAACAAATGGAGGGAAAATCCGTCCGGTCATTACCGTTTTTAAGCCTTATAAGAATGAACAGAATCATATTCGCATTTATAATTCGCAATTAGTCAGCTATGCAGGCTATGAAACAGATTGCGGACTAATCGGCGATGCTCACTTTGTTTCATTTACGGAGTATTGTGAGGAGCTCGGCTGGGCAGGAAAGAAGAAAGATTTTGAGGTGCTGCCGCTTGTTTTTTCAATTGACGGCAATGAGCCTGTCTGGTATTCTATTCCATCTGATTTAGTGAAGGAAGTGGCAATCGAACATCCGGATTGGCCGTTTCATTTGCTGGATTTAAAATGGTATGCCGTACCGTTTATTTCTGATATGAGACTGGAAATCGGCGGGATTTCCTATACGGCTGCTCCCTTTAACGGCTGGTATACCGGTGCTGAGATCGGTGCCCGCAATTTTGCCGATCAGGACCGATTCAATATGCTTCCGGCTGTTGCCGAGCTGATGGCTCTTGATACTAGGCGTCATAGCTCGTTATGGAAAGACCGAGCATTAATTGAATTAAATCAGGCTGTTTTGTGCTCCTATAAGAAACATGGGATAACGATTGTCGATCATCATACAGCTGCGGAACAGTTCCGTATTTTTGAGAAAAAAGAAGCAGCCTGCAAGCGTGAGGTAACCGGAAATTGGCAGGCGCTTATACCGGCAATGGCACCGGCTACTACTCATATGTTTCATAAAACTTATCGTGATGAAATGAAAACCCCAAACTATTTTCCGAGAGAACAGAGCTTTTATAATAAAGGAAAAAACAGTTAATAATCGAATATTATTTATTAAATGATATGACTGGGGGAGTGTTGTATGAGTAATACGGAGCTTGATTTTATTTTGCAAAAGGCAATAGCGGATATCGGCATACCCGGTGTCGTTGCAATTGTTGCGGATGAAGACGAAATATTGTATGAAGGAGCCTACGGGCAAATCGGAAAAGGCAGCAGGCAGGCGATATCAATGAACACCGTTTTTTGGATTGCTTCTATGACAAAAGTAATTACAACAGTAGCGGCGTTACAACTCGTTGAAAAAGGTCAACTTCAACTTCATGAGCCGGTAAGTAAAGTACTGCCTGAAATTGAGCAAATGCTTGTTCTCGACGGATATGACGATTCCGGCATGCCGCTTTTACGAAAAGCAGCTAATCCGATTACGCTTCATCATTTGCTTACTCATACAGCCGGATTTGTGTACGATATGTGGAATGAGGACATTGTCACATATTCAAAAGAGCAAAACATTCCCGGAATCATACAATGCAAAAATGAAACATTGGAGAAAACACCATTAGTATTTGATGCCGGCAAACGCTGGGAATATGGTATCAATATTGAATGGGCAGGCAAGGTTGTTGAGGCGGTCAGTGGTCAATCGTTGCGTGATTATATGCTTGAGCATATTTTGCTGCCGCTTGGGATGAATGATACCGATTTTATATTGAAGGAAGAGCAACGTTCCAGGTTGGCGATTATGCATGTGCGGGACGAAAACGGACGTTTGCATGCTATTGATTTTGAAGTGACGCAGGAGCCGGAAATTTATATGGGCGGCGGCGGGTTGTATTCGACAGCCGGCGACTATATGAAATTTTTGCAAATGCTTCTTAACCGAGGCAAATGGCAGGATACGCAAATTTTAGAGCCGCAGTCTGTGGAGATGATGATCACTAATCAAATAGGCGACTTGAATATGAGGCCGCTCATTACAGCTCTTCCGTCATCAACAAATAATGTAAACTTCTTTCCTAATATGGATAAAAAGTGGGGATATGGTTTTATGATTAATACGGAAGATGTGCCCAATGGCAGACGAGCAGGCAGTCTAGCTTGGGCGGGGCTCGGCAATACGTATTTTTGGATGGACGAAACGGAGAAAATCGCAGCTATCTTTATGACACAAATATTGCCGTTTGCCGATGATGAGGTGCTGGATGTGTTTTCGCAGTTTGAGGAAGGTGTGTACAGCAATTTGTTGAAATGATTGATTAAGCAGGACATCTCGTGTACGGAGAGGTCCTGTTTCCTATTTGTGTTAATATGAAGTTAAAATGGGGGATGAATATGGAGAAATGGATGGAAAAATATCCGCTAGTACAGGAAATGGCGGCTGGGAAGACCGTTTTTTGGGAAAATCCTGATTATGAGGCTAAGCCTGTTTGTTCGCTGGATGTGGAGCTGATGAGGGAAGCGAGTGACCGTTTTCTTCGCTTTCAGCCGGTTTTAAAAAGATTGTTTCATGAAGCGGCTGGATTTGAAGGCGTAATTGAATCGCCGTTAAGTGGTATAGCTGAGATGAAAGAAAAGTTAGAAAGTACATATCATACAACGATTAAAGGAAGGCTGCTTTTAAAGCGGGATGATTTATTGCCGATTGCCGGCTCAATTAAGGCGCGCGGAGGTTTTCATGAGGTGCTGAGTTTTGCCGAGCAGCTGGCGATTGAACACGAACTGCTTATCGGAAAAGAGTCCGATTACCGTTGTATGATTACTGAGGAAGCAAAGCAACTTTTTAATCAATATCATATTGTAGTAGGCTCTACCGGCAATTTAGGACTGAGCATTGGTATGATTGGCTCCGCGCTCGGCTTTCGTGTTTCGGTGCATATGTCTCATGATGCGAAAGAATGGAAAAAGAGCTTGCTAAGAAAAAATGGTGTAACGGTTGTAGAGCATTTGTCCGATTACTCAGTCGCTGTCGAACAAGCGAGAGCGATTTGCTTGCAGGATGAAAAAGCATATTTTGTTGATGATGAAAATTCACGGCTTTTGTTTGCCGGTTATGCTGCTGCCGCTCTGGAATTGAAGCGGCAATTACAGGAAAGCAGCATTGTCATTGATGCTGACAATCCATTATATGTCTATTTGCCATGTGGTGTCGGTGGTGGCCCGGGCGGAGTTGCATATGGATTGAAAATGATGTTTGGCGAGCATGTTCATTGCTATTTTGCCGAGCCGGTTCAATCGCCTGCCATGCTTTTGGGGTTGTTGACAAAGCAGCATGACGGCATTAGCGTTTATGAGATTGGTTTAAATAATCAAACAGAGGCGGACGGCTTAGCTGTCGGGAGACCATCGAAGTTTGTCGGCAAACTGCTCGAGACGTTGCTGGCTGGCATTTATACGATTGACGATGATGAATTGCTCAAGCTAATGAAACACTTATATGAGGCAGAAGCTATTTTTCTGGAACCGTCTGCACTAGCAGGTATGAAGGGACCTTGTCTTCAGGCTGAAAAAGCAGGTGTACATCTTGTTTGGGCGACAGGCGGGAGCATCATTCCTGACAATGTGAAAAAGCAATATTTGCAGAAAGCGAAAGAGCTTTAGAGATTATTTCTCTGAAGCTTTTTTGCTTTTAGCATAGAAAAATAAGGGTATAGAGTAGGAGAGGGTTTATTTGCACAATTCATATTATTTTTAATATGAATGAAGGAGGGTACTGCTAGTGAAAGAAATATTGATGATCTTGTTGTTGCAGCTAATTTATGTACCTTGCTTTACTCTGCGGACAATTTTTCTTGTTAAGCATTTAATTGTGCCTGCATCAATTCTTGGGTTTGTCGAGTCGTTAATTTATGTGTTCGGATTATCATTGGTTTTTAACGGCAATCAGACCTTTCTTGGCATGGTTGTATACGCAATCGGTTTCGGAATTGGGATTTTGATCGGTACAAAAATTGAGCAAAAACTGGCGATTGGCTATACGACTTTCAATGTGAATCTTCCTCACAAAAATGAAGAATTAATAAAAAAACTTCGCAGCGAGGGATACGGAGTGACAGTCTTTCAGGGAGAAGGTATGACAAGTGTTCGTTATAAGCTGGAAATATTGACGAAGAGAAACCTGGAAGAACAGCTGCTTTCCTTAATAAAGAGCTATGAACCCAATGCTTTCATTATTTCCTATGAACCTCGAAGATTCAGGGGAGGCTATATTTTGAAAAATATGGGGAAAAAGAAAATGAAAAAATGATTAAGTCCGCTGGGGCTGCCCTTGCTGTTTTAAACCTGCTGCAGAGGCAGCTTTTTTTAGGTTAGTAGTTTCATATAGTGCAGGTTAGGGTAAAAAAGTATCAATACATATATCATCATTTAGGTTTTTTTACCATATTTTGTTTTTCTTGCAATTTACATATGTATAAGAAGTGAAAATCAGTATGTGTCAAGGAGGAATCATTCATGCTTCGATTTGAAAATGTTTCAAAAATATATGGGTCGAAGAAAGCGGTTAGTAATTTAAATTTCGAGATTCATGAAGGTGAGTTTATTTGTTTAATAGGACCGAGCGGATGCGGTAAGACGACAACAATGAAAATGATCAATCGTCTGAACCGCCCTTCCGAAGGGAAAATTTATTTCAAAGATAAAGATATTATGGAAGAGGATCCAGTCAAACTGAGAAGATCGATTGGTTACGTCATTCAGCAAATCGGCTTGTTTCCGCATATGACGATTCGCGATAATATCACACTTGTTCCGAAACTGTTGAAATGGTCTACAGAAAAACGCAATGAGCGCGCCAAAGAATTATTGGAGCTTGTAAACATGCCGCCTGAATACTTGGATCGATATCCGTATGAGCTCAGCGGCGGACAACAGCAAAGAATTGGTGTGTTGCGAGCACTAGCGGCTGAGCCGCCATTGATTTTGATGGATGAGCCATTTGGTGCTCTTGACCCGATTACGCGTAATGCTTTGCAGGTGGAATTTAAAAACTTGCAACAAAAGTTAGGGAAAACGATTGTGTTCGTAACCCATGATATTGATGAAGCACTGAAACTGGCTGACCGTATTTTTATCATGCGTGAAGGTCAAATGGTGCAGCAAGGGACTCCAAATGAAATTTTAATGAACCCTGCTAATGAATTCGTCGAGGACTTCATCGGTAAAGAACGTTTACAGGAAGCGAAGAAAAGCATTCAGACTGTTGGTCAAATTATGTTGAACAGTCCGGTTAAAATTCAGCAGGACGGTCAATTATCGCATGCAATTAAACGAATGAGAAAGTCACGTGTTGATTCTTTAATTGTTGTCGATGAAAATAATGTGCTGAAAGGATTATTAAATGTTGAAGATATCGAGCGGGAATTCAATTTGAATAAAAAGGTCTATAAATTGATGAAAACCGATGTGGATTCTGTGTTCGAGGATACATTACTGAGAGATGCGGCCCGTCAAATGTCGATTAAGAGTTTGCGATTCTTGCCGGTTGTCAATCGTGAATACCAACTGATTGGTATTTTAACAAGAACGAACTTAGTCGATGCGATTTATGAATCTATCTGGGGTAATGAAGAAGTGGAAGAAAGTATTTAATTGAAAGGAGAGACTACTGTGAATGCAATCATTGATTTTTTTTCGCAATACGGGATGCAATTGCTAGCTAAGACAGGTGAACATTTAATGATTTCTTTTTCGGCATTGTTGCTCGGTATCATTGTTGCCGTTCCTTTAGGGATCTGGTTATCGAGCATACCGAAAGTGGCGAATATCGTCATCGGTATTGTCAGCGTCATTCAAACTTTTCCGAGTTTGGCTATTCTGGCATTTTTTATTCCTTTGCTTGGAATCGGGAAAGTTCCGGCAATTGTTGCTTTGTTTTTCTACTCGATGCTGCCGATTTTACGTAATACATATATAGGAGTTAGGGGAGTTAATAAGGATTTACTCGAAGGGGCGAAAGGGATGGGAATGACGCAGTTAGAGCGCATCTTTCTCGTAGAATTGCCGCTTGCCGTTCCAGTCATTATGGCAGGCATCAGGGTTTCAGCTGTTTGTTTGATTGGCTGGGCAACGCTTGCTTCCTATATCGGCGGCGGTGGTCTCGGTGATTTTATTTTTGATGGATTGAACTTATTCCGTACAGATTTAGTACTTGCCGGAGCCATCCCTGTAACACTTCTTGCTCTAGCGTTGGATTTAGTATTAAAACGAATTGAATATGTCGTAACACCGAAAGGCATACGCCAGCAAAGTGACGTGGCGTAAAAAGAAGGAGGAGGCTATTTTGAACAGATTAAAAAAAGTATTTTTAATCGCATTGTCATTAAGCGTCTTAGCCGGTTGCTCCTTGCCTGGTCTTGGAGGAAGCGGTGATGACACAATTAAAGTGGCAACCACTACGACGAGTGAAACATCGATTTTAGGTAATATCCTCAAACTGATAATCGAAAGAAACACAGATTTGAATGTGGAGCTTGTAGAAAATTTAGGTTCATCGATTGTTCAGCATCAAGCGTTGACTGAAGGCGAGGTTGATATTACTGCAGCAAGATATACTGGAACGGATTTATCGGGTGCTCTTGGCATGGATCCGGTCAGTGACCCGGATGAAGCATTAAGAATTGTTCAAGAGGAATTTGAGAAACAGTTTCAGCAAAAATGGTATGACTCTTACGGATTTGCAGATACATATGCACTAACTGTTACGAAAGAATTAGCAGAAAAAGAGAATTTAAAAACCGTTTCTGATCTAGGGAGAATTGCCGGTGACTTGAAGCTCGGAGTCGATAATTCGTGGCTGAACCGTAAAGGCGACGGCTATGAAGGCTTTGTTAATACTTATGGCTTTGAGTTTGGACAAGCGTTCCCGATGCAAATCGGTCTCGTATATCAGGCTGTTAAAAGCGGAGAAATGGATGTCGTTCTTGCTTACAGCACCGATGGACGATTAAAGGCTTTTGATTTAGAGACGCTGGAGGATGATAAGCAATTCTTCCCGCCATATGATTGTTCACCGGTAATACGAGATGATGTGCTAGAGGCACATCCGGAGCTTGATGATATTTTGCAAACATTGGTCGGGAAAATTGATGATGAAACAATGACCGAATTAAACTACGAAGCGGATGTATTGAAGAAAGAGCCTGCTACAGTAGCGAAGGAATTTCTTGAAAAAAACAATTACTTTGAGTAGGAGGGACGAAAATGAATACGCTGCAAGAAATGTTTGTTTATTATGCTCAAAATTCGGAATATGTGCTCGATCAATTTTTTAGACATTTTCTTATGTCTATTTATGGCGTGCTGTTTGCAGCCATTGTAGGAATTCCGATTGGCGTACTCATTGCTCGGCATAGTAAATTAAGTACATGGGTACTGTCGCTTGCGAATATCATTCAAACAGTCCCTGCGCTTGCTATGCTTGCGGTGCTGATGCTTGTTATGGGGCTCGGCGCGAATACAGTCGTGATGAGCTTATTTCTTTATTCACTGCTGCCGATTATTAAAAATACATATACAGGCATACGGGGTGTCGAAAAGCCGATTCTTGAATCGGGTCGTGCGATGGGCATGACGAAATTTCAGCTGCTCTATATGGTAGAGTTGCCCTTATCATTATCGGTCATTATGGCGGGATTGCGAAACGCGCTCGTCATTGCGATTGGTGTTGCCGCTATCGGCGCCTTTATCGGAGGTGGAGGTTTAGGTGGCATAATCATTCGCGGAACGAATATTATGGATGGGGAAGCGGTCATTTTAGCTGGAGCTATACCTACTGCATTAATGGCGGTAATTGCCGACTTTTTCATGGGCAGACTGGAGAAACTATTATCGCCGGCTAACCATAAACGTTGGAGAAGAAAACAAAAGGAAAACGGCAATGTGACAGAAGTTGCCTAAGGATCTGATTCAAAGGTCGTTATGTGAACGGTCTTTGGATCGATCTTTTTTTATTGTACGGAAAATTTTGGTAGTTATATAACTCGGGAACTATAAAACTGGCTGTCGTATTGCAGATTTTAAATGGGAAATGAACTAATTTCAAGGAAGAAAACAATATGAAAAGAAGGAGCTATCCGGAAGAATTGATTTGGATAGCCCCTTCATAGAACAAATTTAAATCTTCATAACGCCGCCTGAGCTTGCATTTGTAACTAATTTGGAGTAGCGAGCCAGATAGCCTGTTTTTACTTTCGGCTCGAAGCCATTCCAGTTTGCTTTGCGTTTTTCGAATTCCTCATCGGAAATTTCCAGTTGAATGGTTCGGTTGTTCATATCTAGTTCGATTATGTCGCCGTCTTCAACGAAGGCAATTGGTCCTCCCTCCGCTGCTTCAGGAGAAATGTGTCCGATGCTGATTCCGCGGGAAGCTCCCGAGAAACGTCCGTCCGTAATCAGTCCAACTTTGGCGCCGAGTCCGCGTCCGACAATTTGTGAAGTAGGAGCAAGCATTTCCGGCATACCCGGACCGCCTTTAGGACCTTCATAGCGAATGACAACAACATTTCCTTCTTTCACTTTTCCGGTAATGATGCCTGATAATGCATCTTCCTGTGAGTTGAAGCAAATTGCCGGTCCTCTATGGTAGCCGCCTACTGATTTGTCGACAGCACCGACCTTGACAATCGATCCTTGAGGAGCTAGATTGCCGAATAGCACAGCCAGTCCGCCTTGCTCGGAATGAGGATTGTCTAATGGACGGATGACATCGTGATCGAGAATTTCGCAGCCTGCGACATTTTCGCGCAATGTTTTGCCTGAAACACTTAAGCAGTCACCGTTGAATGCACCAGGCTTTTTCAATAATTCATTAATAATCGCGCTGACACCGCCGGCATTATGTACATCCTCAATGTGATAGTCCGATGCCGGAGCAATCTTTGCAAGATGCGGTACACGAGTCGCAATTTCATTAATGCGTTCCATCGGGTATTCGAAGCCGGCTTCATGTGCCAATGCCAATGTATGAAGCACGGTGTTTGTTGAACCGCCCATCGCCATATCTAATGCAAAAGCATTATCGATTGCATCAATCGTTACGATATCTCTCGGTTTGATATCTTTCTTAATCAGCTCCATTAATTGTTTTGCTGATTGTTTAACGAAATCTTTACGTTCTTCCGCTACCGCAAGAATTGTTCCGTTACCAGGAAGCGCAAGTCCAAGACCTTCTGCCAAACAGTTCATTGAGTTAGCCGTGAACATACCGGAACAAGAGCCGCATGTAGGACAGGCAACTTGTTCAATTTCCTGAAGTCTTGCTTCATCAATTTGTCCGGATTGGTATGCGCCGACACCTTCAAATACAGATGTAAGGGAAAGAGATTTGCCCTCTGAATCTTTTCCGGCTTTCATCGGACCGCCGCTGACGAAAATCGTCGGGATATTGACGCGAAGTGCCGCCATCATCATACCCGGTGTGATTTTGTCGCAGTTCGGAATGCAAACCATACCATCAAACCAGTGCGCAGAAACAACCGTTTCTACAGAATCGGCAATAATTTCGCGGCTGGGTAATGAATAGCGCATGCCGATATGACCCATAGCAATACCGTCATCAACGCCGATTGTATTGAATTCGAATGGCACGCCGCCAGCTTCTCGAATCGCTTCTTTAACAATTTTACCGAATTCCTGTAAATGGACGTGGCCAGGAACAATATCAATATATGAATTACAAACCGCAATAAACGGCTTGCCGAAATCTTCATCTTTAACGCCGGCTGCTCTCAGCAAGCTGCGGTGAGGAGCACGGTCAACTCCTTGCTTAATCATGTTGCTGCGCATTTCTGTCATAAAAAAATCACTCCAATTATTTTAAAAATAATAAGTATTCTAAAAATTTAAACTATATAACATTCTACCATTATTTTTGCCAATATCATAGCGTAAGTTTGCGAAAGTTAAAGATTCGATGAAAGAAGCCGGCTTAGATTTAAACCGGCTTCTTTCATACAGAATACTTGTTTATTTGTATTGAAAAAGCGGAGCGGCTGTAAACCGGAAAATAATTGAGGCAATCACTAAGCCGCACGCAATGCCGACTGCGCAATAAGCGACATCCAGAAAGACATAAAACGATTGCGCATATTCATTTAACAGCAACTTCTTAAAAGCTTCATAGAAGGTAATTCCAGGCACGACAGGCACAAGGCCGGGCACAAAGAAAACAGTAAGAGGCTTTTTAAAAAGGTGGGCGCAAACTTGTCCGGCGTAAGCAAGCAAAAGCGAACAGCACAGACTGGATAAGAATACCTCTACGCCGTTGCTGGAAAGTCCCCAATAGCCCATCCAGCCGATCATGCCGACAATTCCGCCCGCTATTAAAGAGCGTCGAGGCACATTGCAAAGGACTCCGAATGTAATAGAAGAAATGAAACTGAAAATCATGTGCATTAAAATTGTTCCGAACATAGCTGTACTCCTAAATGATAAATAGATAATAAACAGTTGCGATACCGGCTCCGAGTGCACCGGCTGTGAATATGCCTTCAATAAAACGGATTAATCCCGACAAATAATGGCGAGCCATCATATCGCGGATCGAATTCGTTATAAGAATGCCGGGAACAAGCGGAACAACCGCTCCAATCATCACAAGATCGATGTTTTCGCCAAATTGTGCCGTTATGAAATAACCAATCGTACCACCGATTAATGTACCAACATATTCAGAGATGAAAGGGAGCTTTAAGTTGTTCCAAATGAATAAAAACGTCATATAGGCGACAACTCCGGCAATCATGGTCGCCGGCAAATCGATGTAGCTTCCGCCGAAAATCAGCATAATGCTGCCGCTCAAGCCAGCTGTGCACAGCACTTTTAGCCATCTAGGTATAGAGGCAGATTCTTTTTCAATCTTCAGCAGCTCTGCATGCATGTCCTCCAAATCGATACTTCCTTCAGCAAAGGAACGGGACAGCTGATTGACTATCGTTACTTTATTCAAGTCGAAATCACGCTGGTCAATGCGGGCAAAGCTCGTATGACTGCCGGTGATTTTCGCAAAAATGCCGTTGACCGTTACATATGTATAGGCTTCTGTACTATCCGGTTTATGTAAAGCGTTGCGTATAATTCTTTCCATTGTATCTTCGACGCGGCTCGTTTCAGCTCCGCTTTGAAGCATAATTTTGCCGGCGAGGATACTTGTTTCCAATATTTTATCGTGATTCGTTTCACGTTGCAGTTGAGCATTTTCCATTTGTTTCTCCTATTTAAGAACGCATAAAAATCACTCTTGGATGTGAGCAAGAGTGATTTTTATATCATATTGAACTGCTATGAGTATAGTACAAATGAAACGTATGGTCAAAGGGAGTTTTTAATTGAATAGTATTTTTAATGTTACATAAAAACAATTGTATGATTTTCCGAAAAACGGTCCGATTCTTATTATTACGGACGGTGAATGCGACCGTTTGATGATTAAACGAGATCACGCCTTTGTGATTCCGCAAGGAGCAAGACTTCCGTTTGTTCCGATGGGTGAAGTATTTCGAATGAAATAATTAAAATTAAGTTTGTACAATTACTGCTCATGAATATCTTTTCCTCCGAATAATCTTATTAGTGAAAGGATAATAGATTTAAAGGAGGAAGAAGAAATGCGCGCAGCACAAATTATTGAACAAAGAAAACCGTTACGAATAGGGAATGTACCTGACCCGACTCCAGGACCGCATGATGTGATCGTCAAAGTAGAAGCGAGTGGTGTATGCCGAAGTGATTGGCATGCATGGATGGGTGATTGGGAGTGGATTGGACTGAGCCCGGTATTGCCGATTATTCCGGGACATGAGCTCGGAGGAGTAGTAGCGGAAGTAGGCAAAGAGGTGAAAAACTTCCGACCGGGAGACCGGGTCACAACTCCTTTCCACGAAGGCTGCACGCATTGTTCGAATTGTTTGGGCGGCCATTCCAATCGTTGCGACAATCTGCAAATCTTTGGTTTCAGCTATGACGGAGCATATGCAGAGTTTGTGAAGGTCCCGAACGGAGATTTTAACCTTGTACCGCTGCCAGATGAGGTGGATTCATTGACGGCAGCTGCGATTGGCTGCCGATATATGACCGGCTATCATGGCGTAATCCGCAGCAATGTAAAGCCAGGTAATTGGCTTGTCGTACACGGAGCAGGAGGAGTCGGACTGTCTGCTGTGCAGGTGGCCAATGCGGTAGGTGCACAAGTTATTGCTGTTGATGTCGACGATGCGAAACTGGACAAGGCGATGGCAGAAGGTGCTGTAATCGGGGTTAATGCTCGGAAGGATAACCCGATTGAAGCGATTATGGAGATTACTAGAGGCGGAGCGCATGCTTCCATTGAAGCGCTTGGCATTCAGGAGACAATTCTAAATTCGGTTCTTAGCTTGCGAAAGGGTGGTCGTCATGTGCAAATCGGTTTGACGACTAGTAATGAAAGCGGTTTCGTAGGATTGCCGGTCGATGTTATTACAGCGAAGGAACTGGAGGTTGTCGGCAGCTTAGGCAATCCGCGCTCAGACTATAACGGATTACTTGCTATGATCGCCCAAGGAAAACTAAATCCGAAATCGCTTGTGTCACGTGAAATTTCACTAGATGATGTATCAGATGTTTTAAATGATATGAGCAATTATAAAACGTACGGCTTTAATGTCATTACGAAATTTAATTGAATAATAGAGTTCTGTAAAAGGGCTTCAAATGGTCGTCAGGTGACTGTTTGCAGCCCTGATTTACTTTGTTTTTCGAAGTTTCCCTGTAGCTGTTATAATATGTATGTAACTTATTTTGCGCAGGGTGGTGTTAGTATGATGAACAGCCTATATTTTTATGCAACAGAAATCGGAAGGCTGGCTATTGAGGAGAACGGCAGAGCCATTACAAAAGTATATTTTTCAGATGATGAAATCCCGCAGGACAGAAGAGTGAAAGAAACACCGTTATTAAAAGAAGCAGGGAAGCAATTAAAGGCGTACTTTGCAGGGGAAATCCGACAGTTTACCCTTCCGTTAGAGTATGAAGGGACAGCATTCATGCAGCTGGTATGGAAGGCGCTTGAACAAATTCCGTACGGTGAAACAAGATGCTACCAGGATATTGCGGAAATGATAGATAATCCAAAAGCAGTTCGTGCGGTGGGACTGGCCAATAATCGCAATCCGTTGCCGATTTTTGTACCATGTCACAGAGTAATCGGTAAAAACGGCAAGTTGACAGGTTATGCCGGCGGTTTGGAAGTAAAAGAATATTTACTGTCATTGGAGAAAAAACATGGACATTTTTAAATATGGAGAAGTTGAACGGGATTATTTGAAAAAGCAGGATCCTCTGCTGGGAGCCTTCATTGAAAGTTTCGGAATGATTGAGCGGGAAGTGACACCTAATTTATTTACAGCCTTAGTGAACAGCATTATCAGTCAGCAAATATCGACAAAAGCGGCGACTACCATACGGAGCAGACTTCTTGATAGAATACCGGATATCAAGCCGGAAGCAGTTGCATCTCTATCCGTAGAGGACATTCAAGCGTGCGGCATGTCGATGCGGAAAGCCGGATATATAAAGAGTTGTGCGGATGCAGTCATTCAGGACCATATTAATCTCGAAGAATTAGAGCATCTGCCGGATGATGAGGTCATTAAACAGCTATCCTCCTTACACGGAGTCGGTGTTTGGACGGCAGAAATGCTGTTGATTTTTTCATTGCAAAGATCAGATGTCGTCAGCTATGGCGATCTTGGAATTCGGAAGGGAATGATGAAACTGTATGGATTAGAGAGTTTGACGAAGAAACAATTCGCGAGCTATCGTGAACGTTATTCGCCATATGGTTCTGTTGCATCGCTTTATTTATGGGAGAAATCAAAAAGGGAATAATGATACTTTTACAGCAATGAGTGGGTGAATAGTCATTGCTTTTTTATTTAATAATAGTAATTTTTTTACTATTTTTACAAAATATAAATTAATTGTGATATTATGTAATAGAATTGGCGTTTAATCTATTATTTGGAGGGGTTCTATGAAACAAAGAAAATTGTTAATAATGTTTCTCTTGATGCTATCGATGATGGTCTTTTTGGCGGCATGCGGCGACACCGAAGAGGATACGCCGGATGATTCAACGGACAATGGAGCTTCTGAAACGGAAGAGCCTAAAGCGGAAAAGCAATTTCTTAACCTCGTTACCGGCGGTACGGGCGGTACATATTATCCTTTAGGCGGTATCTTCGCGCAAATTTTTACAGACAACACAAATGCGGAAACGACCGCTCAATCATCCGGTGCATCTGCTGAGAACATGCAAGCAATAAGCACTGAAGATGCAGACCTCGCTTTTACTCAAACAGATATTGCTTCTTATGCCACGGAAGGAAAACTGATGTTCAAGGAACCAATCACGAATATTAAGGCAATCGCTTCTTTATATCCGGAAACTATCCAAATCGTAACAACAGCAGACTCTGGTATTACATCCATCGAAGATCTGAAAGGCAAGACGGTTTCAGTAGGTGCCCCAGGTTCAGGAACATTTGCGAACGCTGAGCAAATATTGGAAATCTACGGAATGACAATGGAAGATATAAAACCTCAACATCTCTCCTTTGATGAATCAACAGGCGGCATTCAGGATGGAACAATCGATGCTGCATTCATAACAGCAGGTACACCGACCGGAGCGGTAGAAACATTGGCAGCTACTTCAAAAGTGGTAATCCTGCCGATTGCTGAAGATAAAATCAAACAACTGATTGAAAAATACCCTTACTATGCAAAAGAAGATATTCCTGCCGGCACCTATAGCCTTGAAAGTGCTGTTTCGACTGTAGCTGTTCAGGCGATGCTTGTTGCCAGAGATAGCCTGGATGAGGACACTGTATACGAAATGACAAAGGCGCTTTTCGAGAACCAGGGGCAGATTGAGAGTGCTCATGCTAAAGGTGCTCTGATTAGCCTTGAGACTGCTTTGAATGGTGTTGGCATCGAAGTGCATCCGGGAGCTCAAAAGTATTATGACGAGCAGGGAGTTCAATAATATTAAAGTGAATAATTGCTAGCTTAGCTGTGTTTTTTGCTGAGCTAGCTTTTCTTTCTATGAAGGGACTGCAGATCGATGAAAATGAAGCTTTCTCTTTTTATACTGTTTTTATCTCTTACAGGATTAGGGCTTTCCTTTATACCATATCGGTATGCGGTTGCTTTTTATGATGTTAAAACGAACGAATTGATTGCTTTCATGGCAATCGATCGAGAGCAGCTCTTTTCTATACAATATACACACTCAATCCATCTTTCCTTAGTTGAGGAAAGATATGAACTGACAGATAATCTTGAAATCCGTCAAATCCAATTAATGTACGAAGATTTTGGAATAGGGATGCCTTCCGATGCGCAGGATAATGAGGTTTTTGTGCAGGAAGAAGGAAAATATTACATAAAGAATATGAACCGTATCTTTCCGGAAATAGTATTGAGAGTCGGAAAGGTTGCGGCCAATCATAAGGTCGTATTGGGAAATACGGCTGTGCCGATGGCTTCGTTTTCTGAACCGGGAAGCGTGCTGAAAATAAAGCCGTCAAAATTAAATATGTGGGAGCAATGGAAAGGAGTGAACATCTTTGACTGATTTTAAGGATACCGCACTATCAAAGGAACAACAGCAGGAACTGATTGAAAAATATGATCCGGAAGCAGCTACAAGAAAGCTTAAAGGTTTCATGGGGTGGTTTGTTTTTTGCGGGTTGCTGGCATTTTCTTTATTCCAATTATATACGGCCATTGACAAGCCTTTAATGGCGCAACTGCAAAGGTCGGTTCATTTAGGCTTTGCGCTTGGATTGGCATTTTTGCTGTTCCCGGCCCGGAAAGCATTATTGAAAAAAGGTAAGGTTGCCTGGTACGATGCGATTTTGGCGATTCTTGGCGTATTGGTCGGTTCGTATTGGCCATTAATGATGGAAGAACTCGTTATGCGCCCCGGCACGGTTACACAAATGGACTATATAGTTGGTCTGATGGCCATTCTGCTCATTTTGGAAGCAACGAGAAGGACAGTCGGCTTACCAATTACGATTATTGCCGTGCTATTTATGGTCTATGCACTTTATGGTCCGTACATGCCAGATTTTATCGCACATAGGGGGCTTACGCTTGAGCGATTAGTGCAGACGATGTTTTTTACGACAGAAGGAATATTGGGAACGCCATTAGGTGTATCTTCTACATTCATATTTATCTTCTTATTGTTCGGAGCCTTTCTCGTAAAGACAGGCATCGGGGAATATTTCAATGATTTAGCGGCAGTAGTTGCTGGGAAGAGAGTCGGCGGACCGGCGAAAGTGGCGATTTTTTCAAGTGCTCTTCAAGGCACAATCAGCGGAAGCTCTGTTGCTAACGTTGTCACATCAGGGGCGTTCACAATACCGATGATGAAACGACTTGGATATAATAAGAACTTTGCTGGTGCTGTTGAAGCGGCTTCTTCGACGGGAGGGCAGCTGATGCCGCCGATTATGGGAGCTGCAGCCTTTCTGATGGTAGAATTCATTGGTGGCGGAATCACGTATTGGGATATAGCCAAAGCGGCGGCAATCCCAGCTGTTCTGTATTTCGCCGGAATTTGGATTATGACGCATTTTGAAGCGAAGCGCCTTGGTTTAAGAGGATTGAGTGAAGATGAAATTCCTTCGAAAAAAGAGGTAATGTCAAAGATATATCTGCTAGTTCCGATTTTGGCTATCATTATTTTATTGATGAGCAATGTTTCTGTTATGAGAGCAGCATTGTATTCGATTGCCATCACAGTAGTGGTTAGTGCCATTCGCAAGGATACGAGAATGAGCATCCGTGACTTTTTGGATGCACTAGTGGATGGAGCTCGGACAGCGGTGCCGGTAGCGGTTGCGACAGCATGCGCAGGGATTATTGTCGGCGTCGTTACAAAGACCGGTTTAGGCTTGAAAATGGCCAACAGCCTTGTTTCGATAGCGAAAGATATAACAAGTCATCCGGACATGTTGCTGTTTTTAACGCTTCTGTTTACGATGATTGCCAGCCTTATTCTCGGTATGGGCTCACCGACTACCGCCAATTATGTTATTACAGCAACGATTGCGGCTCCGGCCTTGTTATTAATGGATGTTCCGGCTTTGTCAGCCCATCTGTTCGTTTTCTATTTTGGCATCATCGCGGATATCACTCCGCCGGTCGCGCTCGCCGCTTTTGCAGCAGCAGGTGTTTCGGGAGGAGAGCCAATAAGGACGGGGGTCATTTCCGCCAAATTAGCCATCGCGGCATTTATTATTCCATATATGTTTGTCTTCTCGCCGGAGCTATTAATGATTGATGCCAGCTTCCTTGAAATCATTTGGGTTGTTTTAACGGCTTTATGCGGTATGATTGCCATCGGTGCCGGTTTGGTTGGATATTGGTACAGAAAAGTACATTGGCTTGAAAGAATTGTCGCTGTAATAGCCGGATTGATGATGATGTATCCGGAAAGTTTGTCCGATGTGATCGGGATTGTAATTTTTGCCGGACTGATTGCCTTGCAAATTTTCTATAAAAATAATAAAAATCAGCCAGCTTCTATGAAAATATAAAGGTAGTTGTTTTGTTCATTCCTATGCAGTATAAAAACGTTGTGTTACAATAGCGTTATAACTGAATAAAGCAATAGGGGGGCTTGCACATGCAGGCTGAGAGTAAGCGAAATGTAGCTTTGACCCTTGAACCTGTATGGATAATGCCAACGTAGGGATGAATATGAAATGGATGCGGTATGCCCTTATTTAGGTATATCGCATTTTTTTATTCCTGCAGTTCAATTGGAGGGATAGAATGATGTTTGAGAAAATCGTAAAAAACGTTAAAGAAAAAAAGCCATTGGTACATCATATAACCAATTATGTGACTGTTAACGATTGTGCCAATATTGTGTTAGCTTGTGGTGCATCGCCAATTATGGCAGATGATGAAGCGGAAGTAGAGGAAATCGCTAGTGTTTGCGATAGTTTGGTCATCAATATCGGCACATTGAATGCCAGAACGATAGAATCGATGATAAAAGCAGGAAAGACTGCCAATAAACTTGGGCGTCCGGTTATTCTCGATCCTGTTGGTGCCGGGGCTTCTGCTTTACGAACGAACACAGTTTTCCGTTTGCTGAATGAAGTTAAGTTTTCAGTAATTAGAGGAAATATTTCAGAAATCAAAACGATTGCACTTGGAAACGGATATACAAAAGGAGTAGATGCCGCAGATGCCGATTTAATGACAGAGAATTGCAGAGAGACAACAGTTTCCTTGGCGAATAGTGTAAGTGAAAAAACGGGTGCCGTCGTTGTCATCACAGGGGAAACAGATATAGTCGCCAATCAAACAGAAACATTTTGCATCAAAAATGGCCATGAAATGATGTCACGAATAACTGGGTCGGGATGTATGCTTACATCTGTTATTGGAGCCTATTGCGGGGCAAATCGTATGCGTATATTGCAAAGCGCAGTTGCTGCTGTTGCAGCAATGGGGATTTGTGGAGAACTCGCTTTTAATAAGGTACACGCAACAGATGGAGGAACTGGGTTATTTAGAGCGTACTTAATTGATTATATGAGCAAGTTGAATGAAACAACCTTGAAAGCAGGGATGAAAATTGAATATTAGTCCGGAAACATTATTAGTTTATGCGGTAACTGACCGTACATGGTTAAATGGCTGTACAGTTGCACAGCAGGTGGAAGAAGCCATTATTGGAGGAGCAACTTTTATTCAACTTCGTGAAAAGTATTTGCCTTATGAGGAGTTTTTGGCAGAAGCTATTCAAGTGAAAAAGATAACAGATTGCTACAATATTCCCTTTGTTATTAATGATCAAGTTGACATTGCCATTGCTTGTGATGCGGATGGTGTACATATCGGACAAGAGGATTTGCCTGTCAGTTCCGTACGGAAATTAATAGGTCCATATAAAATATTAGGAGTTTCGGCGCAAACGGTCGAACAGGCATTAGAAGCGGAGAAAGCAGGAGCGGACTATCTTGGTGTCGGTGCGATGTTTCCGACATCAACGAAGCAAGATGCTGAAAATGTCAGTCTTGAAATATTAAAGGGTATTTGTGAGGCGGTCTCGATTCCGGTTGTTGCCATCGGAGGTATTACAGAGCAAAATGTTTCGCAGTTAAGCGGAAGCGGAATCGCCGGAGTTGCTGTCATTTCTGCTTTATTTGCCCAGAAAGATATTAAGGAAGCGACGAGAAGATTAGCGAAGCTGTCCAAACAAATGGTGGAAGCATGAGAAATTATGTGATTTTCGATTTGGATGGAACATTGCTGGATTCAATGTATATATGGAAGGAAGCTGGCACTTTATTTTTACAAGAAAAAGGTATTAAAGCTCCCGAAAATTTACATAAACAAGTAAAGACAATGAGCCTGGAGCAGGCTGCGGCTTATTTGAATGAGCAGTTTCCGCTTTTTTTATCGAATGCTGACATCGTCAATGGAATTAAAGCAGTAGTGGAAGAACAATATGCTGCAGAAGTTTCGTTAAAGCCGTTTGTGCGTGAATATGTAGAGCGGTTAAAAGCCCGTCATATAAAAATGTGCATTGTGACGGCATCGGAATATGAGCATGCGGAAGCAGCCCTGAAAAGACTGGGGATTATAGATTGCTTTGATTTTATTTTGACTTGCTCACAGGTAGAGACTAGTAAGGATCGTCCGGTTATCTTTCAGTATGCTGCGGAAAAATGGGGAGCGGAACCTCAGGAGGTTGCTGTTTTTGAGGATGCCCTGCATGCGATTGAAACGGCGAAGGCAGCCGGCTTTTTTACAATCGGAGTTTATGATGAGTCGGCAAAGGAAGATGCAGAGGAAATTAAAAGAATCGCTGATTTATATATTAATGATTTTAATGAGGTGTTGATATGAAGAAGGTATTAAGCATTGCCGGATCTGATTGTAGCGGAGGAGCTGGTATCCAGGCGGACCTCAAAACGATTGCTGCTCATAAAATGTACGGTATGTCAGCAATTACGGCATTGACGGCGCAAAATACTATGGGTGTCTATGGTGTACAGGAAGCAACGCCGGAGTTTGTTGGTTTGCAGCTGGATTGTATTATGCAGGATATTTTTCCGGATAGTGTCAAAATCGGGATGGTATCATCAGCAGCCATTATTGTGGAGATAGCTGAAAAACTGAAGCAATATAACCCGAAAAACATTATAGTCGACCCAGTCATGATTTCTACGAGCGGCAGTCGATTGCTTAATGATGATGCGATGGATGCATTAATAACGAAGTTGATACCATTAGCAACGCTTATTACACCAAATATTCCGGAAGCGGAATGTCTTTCAGGCGTATCCATTAAAACGAAAGAAGATATGCAGAAAGCAGCAGAGAAAATAGCGGAGCAATATGATGGCTATATTTTATTAAAAGGTGGGCATCTCGAACATTCGGCGGATGACCTGCTTTATCATCAAGGGGAAGTTACTTGGTTTTCTGGTGAGCGTATTAATAATCCGAATACGCACGGTACAGGCTGTACGCTTTCTTCCGCGATTGCCTGTCAGTTGGCGGCAGAACATGATATGAAAACGAGTATTTTGTTAGCGAAGCAATATTTGACAGATGCGTTAAAGGATCAGCTTGATTTAGGAAAGGGTAGCGGTCCACTGAATCATTGCTATAGAAATTAATGATTGTATTTTTATTGTTAAAAATAATTAAATCCTCTTATGAATAACACCGCGTGTAGTAAAATATAAGAAATAGTATAAGAGATTCGCTTAGAGGAGGATATTATTGGAAGCGTTGACAAAAAACTTAGTTGTCATTTCATTTGATTGCTTAGCGGCAAATGATTATGAATTGATTAAGACATTGCCGAATTTTCAGCGGATTTTTCGGGAAGGGTCCTATGTGCAAAATGTCGAGACGATTTATCCATCGCTGACTTATCCTTGTCATACGACGATTGTAACAGGCAATTATCCGATTAAGCACGGAATTATCAATAATACATTGCTGCAGCCGGGAGTAGCTTCTCCTGATTGGAATTGGTACAGAAGCGCCATCAAAGGCACGACACTGTATGATGAAGCAAACAAGGCAAATTTGACAACAGCCGCTCTTCTCTGGCCGGTAACAGGAAGAGCAAAGGGCATTACATATAATTTGCCGGAAATTTTCGCTAATCGTCCATGGCAAAATCAAATTATGGTTTCTTTATTTAGCGGCACACCGGGCTATCAATGGGAACTGAACCAGCGCTTCGGGCATATTCGAAACGGTCTGAACCAGCCGGAACTTGACGATTTTGTTCTAGAATCGGCGATACATACAATTAAAATGAAAAGCCCGAATATTTTGATGGCTCATTTTACTGATCTGGATACGAAGCGACACCATTTTGGAGCTTTTTCCGAGGAAGCGAAGCAGGCCATTCTCCGTCACGACGTTCGACTGGGAAGAATCATCGAGACGTTGGAGGAATGTGGTTTATATGAGGAGACGACAATCGTGATCCTTGGCGACCACGCAGCATTGGATGAGAATAAAGCGGTCAGTTTAAATGTGCTGCTTCGTGAAAAAGGCTTAATAGAAGTAAATAAAAAAGGGAAGCTGACGGGGTGGGATGCTTATTGTAAAACATGTGACGGCTCAGCATACATATATGTAAATAATCCAAATGATTCTGATACGTTAAGGAATGTGGAAAAAATGCTGAAGGAGTTAGTGATTAATCCGGACAGCGGCATTGAACAATATATGACAGGCATGCAAGCAGGCGAACGGGGAGCTGATTCGCGATGTGCATTTATGATTGAAGCGTCTCAAGGCTTTTATTTTATAGAAGATTATGAGGGGCAGTATATGAAGCAAGTAACTCGTGAAGACGTGCTGAGCAATAAAAAGTATATGCTGGCATGTCACGGATATTCACCGGATAAACCAAATTATAAGACGTTTTTTATGGCTGCAGGTAAGGGGATTCGCAAAAATGTAACGGTGCCTTCTATGAAACTTGTGGATATCGGTCCAACTTTAGCTTTTTTATTGGGTTTGCATTTGGGAGATACGGATGGGGAGGTTATTCATCCATTGCTGCAAACGGAAACTGAAAATATAGGAGGTTTATAAATGGCGAAAATGTCAAAAGCAGAAAAAGGCTGGGTATTTTATGATTGGGCCAATTCCGCTTATTCGATTGTCGTAGTAACAGCTATTTTTCCGCTTTATTTTAAGGCTGCTGCTTCAGAGGCCGGGATAGCGGCATCGACCTCAACGGCTTATTGGGGCTATGCCAACTCAATCGCAACCTTGTTAGTGTCTATTTTAGCGCCATTATTAGGAACGATTGCTGATTTTAAAGGCTTTAAAAAACGCTTTTTCATGTTTTTCTCAGGTCTCGGCATTGTTTTCACCTTCGTTTTAGCATTGGTTCCGTATGATCAATGGCTGATTTTGCTTGTCATATTCATTTTGACATCGGTTGGATTTGCCGGAGCGAATATTTTTTATGATGCCTTTTTAGTGGATGTTGCAGAGGAAGACAGAATGAATCGGATTTCAGCGAACGGATACGCACTTGGCTATATAGGAAGCACAATTCCTTTTGTTCTGTGCATTGCTCTGATTTTGTTGGCGCAGCAGGAGATTATTCCGTTAGCAGTTCCAATGGCAAGTCAGATTGCTTTTGCGATTACCGCTCTTTGGTGGGGGCTATTCACGATTCCGATGCTGAAAAATGTTGAGCAGAAATATTACATGGAACGAGTGTCGAACCCGGTTCGCATGAGTTTCAAAAGATTGTATGAAACGTTCAAGAACATTAAAGCTTATCGTGCATTATTTTTATTCTTATTGGCGTATTTCTTTTACATTGACGGTGTTCATACGATTTTTACGATGGCGACAGCCTTCGGATCAGATATGGGAATTGATTCGACAACGTTATTGCTTGTGCTGTTTATGACGCAAGTTATTGCAGCGCCATGTGCGGTTTTATTCGGAAAGCTCGGTGAAAGATTTACGGCTAAAAAAATGATTATGGTAGGTATAATCGTTTATATTGTCATTTGTGTGTATGCGTATTTTATGAAAACGAGCCTTGACTTCTGGATAATCGCGATGCTTGTCGGAATGGTCCAGGGTGGCATACAGTCATTAAGCCGTTCGTACTTCGCTAGACTTGTGCCGAAGGAATCGTCTAATGAGTTTTTCGGGTTTTATAATATATTCGGGAAGTTTGCCGCAATTGCCGGTCCTGTACTGGTCGGGGCGACAGCGCAAATGACCGGCAATACGAACAGTGGTGTTTTTAGTTTAATCATCCTGTTTGTTGTCGGAGCAATTATTTTATGGCGTGTTCCGGATCAGGAGCAGCAAGTTATAGAGCAATCTGCTTAATAAAAAGACTTGAAGATTATTCATCTTCAAGTCTTTTTATTATATTGCTAGTTTCTTCTTGAGCTGTCCTTGCACAAATTGATGAGCGCTTTCGACGATTAAATGCTTATCAAAATCCATTGAAGCTACATGATACGAGTTTTCTAAGATGACTAGTTGTTTGTTGCTGGAGGCAATGTTAGCAAGGATGAAATCAGTATTCTCAGGAGGAACGACGTGATCAATGGTCGATTTAATACCGAGTACCGGGCAATGAATGGATGGAAGAATGACTGGTGTATCACTCATCAGCTTTTGTAACTCGTGTACCGATTGGATTGGAGCCTTATCATACGTTATTTCGTATGTGTTTTTGTCTTTAATATCGGGATGATCTTCATCGATAAATCTTGGAACAGATTCGTTTTTAAAATACTCCAATGATGGAATCGTTAAAGCGGCATTGATGAGGATAATGCCTGCGATTTCCGGATTTTTATTAGCGAGCCACAGTGACAGAGTACCGCCCATTGATTGTCCGATGACAAAAACTTTTTTACTGCGTTTTTTTAAGGTGTTATAGCCTTCTTCTAAAGAATGAAACCAATCCTCATTTTTGCAGCTTTCTAAATCATAGTAATCCGTTCCGTGTCCTTTTAACCTTGGGGCTAAAACCGTATACCCTAATTCAGCAAGTTTTTCGCCGATAAAACGCACACTTTGCGGGGTTCCCATAAACCCGTGCGACAGTAAAAGTCCGATTTCGTTACCTTCGATGAAGAATGCTTCTGCCCCTTTAATGATTCCATTATTTTCTCCCATCTCATTTCCTCCCTTATAAATGGTTATTACGGATATTGTTACTATCAATTTAATCCACATTATCCTTATTAGTCAAGTCGGAATTACAAAAAGGAACAGTTAATAGATAAAATTTACTATTTTTGTTCGAGTTTATTCTCTTTCATTCGTAAAAAATTCTATTTTATTCGACAATTATCTTGATTAAACATAAAAAAGGTGTTATTTTGAAAACATGGGGGAAAGTTTTAAAAATTGTCACAATTAAAGGGGATGGGTTCTATGAAAAACAGATGGTTGATCGCTTTATCGGCAATTGCCATTCATCTTTCGATTGGCGGTGCATACGCTTACAGTGTGTACAAGCTGCCATTAGTCGAGGAAATGGGTTGGACAAGCACGCAGGTTACGATAGCGTTTACAATTATGATGGGTTTAGCGGGTTCTTCCGCAGCGGTATTCGGAAGTTTTGTTGAAAAGAATGGGCCGAGGAAATCGGCAATGCTTGCGGCCATTTTGTTCGGGTTGGGACAAGTTGGTTCAGGGGTAGCCGTAATGGTTGATTCATTGCCGCTGTATTGGCTGACTTACGGGGTATTAAGCGGTTTAGGACTAGGAATCGGTTATATCTCTCCGGTTTCAACATTGGTAAAATGGTTTCCTGACAGAAGGGGACTTGCGACCGGCATGGCGGTGCTTGGATTTGGAGCAGGCTCATTAATTACAGCTCCGGTTGCTGCGAACCTGATGATGAATGTCGGTATTTCCAATACGTATTTTATTTTAGGTGCCGGCTATATTTTATTTATGATACTTGGTGCTTCATATATTGCTCCACCACCGGAGAATTATCTTCCGGAAGGGATGAAGGAAGCGGTAGAATCCGGAAAGAAGAAAATTTCGCAAGATTTGCGTCAACTAACAGCTAAACAAGCAGTTAAAACGAAACATTTTTGGATGCTTTGGTCTATG
Organism: Bacillus sp. (in: firmicutes); assembly: GCA_051893475.1. Taxonomy (GTDB): domain Bacteria; phylum Bacillota; class Bacilli; order Bacillales; family DSM-1321; genus Bacillus_AD. Next base: position 55,603 of record JBJFHH010000075.1, read on the forward strand.
AAGCTTATTAATACAACAGCCGGAATTATGATGATTTCGGTAGCGTCACCAATGTCACAGGAAGTTGTTGGATTGTCCGTTGCAGGTGCAGCGACATTAGTCGGAATAATGGGACTTTTTAATGGCGGAGGCAGGTTAGCGTGGGCAGCTGCATCAGATTATCTTGGTCGCCCGAATGTTTTTGTAATATTCTTTATTATTCAATTAACAGCATTTTTAACGCTCCCTAACACGACGAATGTACTTTTATTCCAGGCACTGATTTTATTCGTAGTCAGTTGTTATGGAGGCGGGTTCTCCAACTTGCCGGCTTTTGCAGGAGATTTATTCGGAACAAAACAAATTGGCGCTATTCACGGTTACTTATTGACAACATGGTCACTTGGCGGTGTGTTTGGTCCAATCCTTGTTTCGACAATTAAAGAAAGCACAAACAGTTATATTCCGGTATTTTATGTGTTTGCAGGTTTGATCTTTATCGCCTTTTTAATCTCGATTTGGCTTCGTTACGATGTACAAAAAATGCGTCGTAAACAGCAAGAGTCTCTTGAAGGCAGTCATGTCGCAACAGTAAGAAAAATCGGATAAAAATATTAAAAAGCCAGGCAAGCTTCGATTAGGAGCAAGCCTGGTTTTTACTTTTTGCAGAATCATGCATAACTGGCGGCACCAAATCAGGACCTGAAACTATAAAAAGCAATGTTTATCACCTAATAAGGGGGCACTTTGGGTCCAAACTGCAGATAACACACACATGATTGAACCAAAAGCCACTTTTACTTGCATGCATCCCCTTCTATCAATAATTCTTCTGCTTTTAAAATTTATTCATCCAGATTCGATTTTAATTCGTCCAACTCGCATCGACGAAAACAAAAAGAGCCTACCATTAAAGATAGACTCTGTTCCATGTAAGCGGGTGATGAGAATCGAACTCACGACATCAGCTTGGAAGGCTGAGG
>JBJFHH010000076.1:0-17268 GCA_051893475.1 Bacillus sp. (in: firmicutes)
TTGAGATTGCCAATACATTAGAACATCCAAGCCTAGCTGTTGAAAAAACAGCTGATAAAGCGCAATATCTACCAGGTGAAACTGTAACGTATACAATCAATGTGACAAATGATGGTAACGTTGATTTAGAAGGTATTACATTAGAGGACGTCTTGAGTAAAAATGATGTTGTAGCTGATCAACAATTAACACTTGATGGTTATGAAGGCGCATTTGATTTGGCAATCGGTGAAACAGCTAGCTTCACTTCAAGCTTTGTCATTCCTGAAAATGATTTAGCAGATACAACATATAAAAATGTGGTAACTGCTACAACAGGAGATACAACTGGTGAAGATGAAGAAACAATTGTCGTTAACCCAACTTATGCGTTCACTGTTGAAAAAACAGCAGACAAAGAAGAAGCAACAGTTGGCGATACAGTAACCTATACTATTGTTGTCACAAACACAGGTAATAAAGCTTTAACTAACGTTCATGTAGCAGACGATATGATTGGTCTTGACACTGTCATCGATCAATTAGAGGTTAATGAGTCTAAAACATTAACCGGTAAGTATGTCGTGACTGCTGGTGACATCGGTGAATTGGAAAATATTGCGACAGCTTCTGTAGAAGTGGATGGCAAAACGATTACACATGATGCTTCCGCAATTGTTAAAGTATCAGCAAAAGCAGCAGCAGTGGATGATGAAACTCCAACAACAATCGATAAGATTGTAAATTGGGTTCAAAATCCGAAAACTGGTGATACAACAATCAATACTTTATTAATCCTATTTGTTTTCGTACTTGCCGGTTGCGGTTTATACGTATATAGAAGAAAACATAGAGGATAAGAAGACAAAGAGTTTGTCAGTCTGCTATAAATGCCTTTGATCATAGAAGATTGATGGACTGCAATGCAAAAACCACCCTTGCTCATGGATAGCTTCCATGTATCAGGGGTGGTTTTATTATTGGGGATAGTTGCAACAGAAAAAATAGTATTTTTATAAGATGATATTTGAAATACATGCATTTATATAATTTTACGACCTATGGGAAGATGAAACATCTGAGAGTTCTTTTCCGGAATATCTTGTTAAATCTTTAGATGATGCCAATATTTTTTCATTTGAACATGAGTTAATGTTCCTTTGGGATGAAATAATCTTTGCCCTTTTGCACTTTCTTGCAGTTAGTCACCTTTATAGGCAATAGTCATATGATATCGAATAATTCATTAAGTATGTATGGAGGGACTTTTGTGAGACAAACTGATACAGATACAGTTCGGCAAATGGTGAAGGCGCTGGCCACAAGTCTTTATGCAGAAGAAATCGTTTGTTCAATGGCATCACAGCTTCACTATATACCGGAAACAGCTAATTTGAATGGATTAAAGGAAACTCACGATGCGTTGGTTCCGGCATCCTACCATCGTGTAACAGCGGTCGGCACTGGAAATAGAATGTTACAGGGAGATCAATCTCCGAGCCTATGGCAAGTTATTGAATATTGTATTCGAGAAGCAGGGGAAATGGATGCGGCTGCAAGAGCTGGCATGAATAAAATGCTCGCAGCTGCACCACAAGCTTATCAAGATTTTATGAATCAAATGATAGAATGGCAAAAATATAAGGAGCAAACTTTTCAAGTTGCCAAAACGGCATTTGAAAATATAATGGCGTCATCTGGCTGAACGTATATGTCAATTACCAATGGTGCATTAATATGATTCCAAAACCTCCGTTCATTTTGAGCGATTACCTCGATGAGTCGAGGTTTTTTTATTTCCCTCCTCGGGTAGAAAAAAACAAAGAATTCGCAATCAAACTGCAAAAGAGGTGTTCAGAATGGCGGGATATTTGGAGTTTGGATTTTTCGTCAGTTTTATCGCAACGGTTATTATGATTAATACTGCTGCGATTTGTTTTATCCGGGGCAGTATGAGGTGGAAGCGAGTGCTGCAATGGTCGCTTGTTCCGATTGCACTCGTTTGTCTATGTATTATTGCTTATCCGTAAAAAGTGAAAGACTCTCGGGGAAGTTTCGAGAGTCTTTTAAATTACATATAGATAGACACAGAAGAAGTGTGCCAGGCTACCGAGCATGATAAAAATATGAAAGATCTCGTGAAAGCCCATGTGTTTAAAACTTAGCCATTTTGGCTTAAATCCGTAAATAATTCCTCCGACTGTGTAAAAAACTCCTCCAAGTACAAGAAGGATTAATCCTGTCGTACTCAAAACATTTGCCAAAGGTTTGACGGCAAAAATAATGATCCAACCCATTGCGATATAAAGTCCGGTTGAAATCCATCTTGGGCTAGTGAACCACACTAATTTAAATACAATTCCAAGTACGGCTAAGATTGTGATGATTGAAAAGATAACCCAGCCAGTTACTCCATCTAAACTAATGAGACAAAATGGCGCATAAGAACCTGCAATCAGAACGAAAATCATCGAATGATCAATTCTTCTGAAGTAAGCAATGATACGGTCCTTCGCGATAATCATGTGATAAGTAGCAGAAGCAGAGTATAGCAGAATCATACTGATGCCAAAAATGATAATCGCCATTATATGCAAGACGGATTCCTGCAGACTGGCTGCTTTTATAACCATTGCCAAAAGGCCAATAAAAGCCAGTATGGCTCCGGCAAGATGGGTCAGACCGTTTATCGGTTCTCTAATATAGGTATTCATTGTAATACATCCCCTTTGGTTATGATATGTAGTTTTAATAACTACTTATAAAGATACCTTCATTTCACCATCTAGTCAATATTTACTTTTACCCGTTTTATTTATAAAATAAAAGTACATATAACTGAAAATGAGGTTTTAAGGTGGAAAAATTTCAATCTTTTATAGAGCAGCTGGGACAGGAACAAAATATATCGCTGAATGATATTCCGGAAATTGATTTATATATGGACCAAGTCATTCAATTGTTCGAGAATAAATTTAACGACACGAAAAGAAATGAAGATGAAAAGATTTTAACAAAGACGATGATCAACAACTATGCGAAGGGGAAATTGCTGTTTCCAATTAAAAATAAAAAGTATTCGAAGGAGCATATTATTTTAATCAGTCTCATATACCAGCTGAAGGGTGCCTTATCAATCAAGGATATCCAAGCTACTTTGCAAGGAATTAATGAACGGATAGAAGGGGATCTCGACCTCGAAAGCTTTTATGATCGCTATCTTCAAGAAGGTGCATCCAATACAGCTGGTTTCACAGAGGACATTCGAGCACGCATGGAAAAAACGGTTATTGAGGAGGAAGAGTATTTATCAAAAGTTTTACTGATTTCCTCTCTAGTAAATATGAGCAACCTTTATCGAAGAGCGGCTGAGAAGCTTGTAGATGAGATTGGTGAAGGGAAAAAAGAATAAATTCTGTAAGGTCTTTAAATGATTATTTTACATCGTTTAAAGCCCTTTTTTTATTGCTAATGGTTTGTGTGATAAAATGGTGTGCTAAATGTTACAAAATATAAATGTCTATATTTTTTATTTTAAATGACTAGACATTTAAAATAAACTGTCTATAATTATAAATGTAAGCGGTTCACAAAACGTAAACCATTACTAATCAAGAAGATTGCTTGCAGAGGAATACTAATTCACTTTTATTTCTAAATGTAAGCGGTTTAATATTTTACTAATCAAAATTATAAAAAAGGAGCTTGTTCATTATGAAAAAAATTCTATTAGCTTGTAGTTCAGGTATGTCAACTAGTTTATTGGTAACAAAAATGGAGCAACATGCAGCAGCAATCGGAGAAGAAGCGAAAATTTGGGCGGTTGGTCAGGACAAAGCGAAAGCAGAAATGGCAGATGCAGATGTTGTATTAATCGGGCCGCAAATGAGCTTTTTAAAAGGTGAGCTTCAGCAAGCTGCTGACCAATACGGCATTAAAGTAGATGTCATTGATATGATGGCTTACGGAATGGCTGATGGAAAAAAAGCATATGAGCAAGCACTAGCTTTAATCGGGTGATTGATATGGAAAAATTACAATTGGAAAATTTAACGGATGAACAAATCAGTTTTCAAATTATCTTACACAGTGGGAATGCGCGAAGCAAAGTCATCCAATCACTTCGTCAATATCGTGAAGGAAAGATTGAAGAAGCAGAAGCATTAATCAAGCAAGCGGAAGAGGATTTAAGCATTTCACATGACATTCATTTTCAAATGGTCCAAAAAGAAGCAAGTGGTGAGACAACGAATTTTTCATTGTTACTTATGCATTCAGAAGACCATTTAATGTCCACTTTATCTATGAAAGAGCTTGTTAAAGAATTGTTGGAAATTTTCAAAGTGAAAGATTTAGAGTTTTCTAGCATGAAATAAGTTCGTAAACAATGACTCTATAATTATTTCGATTTTTGTTGATACAAGGTAGCTCTTCATTAAGATTAAAACTTTAGGAGGTAATGTCGTGTTTGATAAATTCAGTAAATTCCTTATGCCGATTGCAGGTAAATTAAACAATAACCGCTATTTAGCGGTTCTGCGTGACGCCTTCATGCTAGCCTTTCCGTTAACTGTTTTCGGATCGATGGTAGTTGTACTGTTAAACCTGCCATTTTTAGATTCTATTTTAAGTGACAGTACGATTGCTACATTGCGAGATACATTCGGGGTTGCACAAAGTGCGACAATGAGTATTATGACTGTCTTTGTCGTATTCGGTATCGGATATTATTTATCGAAAAGCTACAATGTTGAAGCGGTATTTGGTGGGGTAGTAGCTTTAGCTTCATTCTTATTTTTAACACCTTTTGTCATCGAAACAGATGGCGGAGAAACCGTTTCAAGTGTGCTTTCACTTGATCGCCTTGGAGCAAAAGGGATGTTCCTTGGAATGATTACTGGTTTTGTGGCCGGTGAAATTTACCGAAAAGCAGTACAAAAAGACATTACAATTAAAATGCCTGCCGGTGTGCCGCCAGCAGTTGCAAAATCTTTCGCTGCATTGATTCCAGCATTTATTACATTGACTGTATTTTTAGCTTTGCATGCAATTGTTACATTAGCATTCCATACAAACTTACATGATGTCATTTATGAAGTGATTCAAGCACCATTAACTGGTTTAGGTGGAGGAATCATTCCTACTTTAATAGTTGTCTTCTTAATCCAAATATTATGGTTCTTCGGTCTTCACGGTCAGATTATCATGAACTCTGTAATGGACCCGATTTGGAATACATTAGCTATCGAAAATTTAGATGCGTACACAGCGACTGGTGAAGTACCGCATATTATTTCTAAACCTTTCATGGAAGTGTTTACAGTAGGTATGGGTGGAACAGGTATGACGCTTGCGGTTGTCGTAGCCATTTTAGTATTCATGAGAAGTAAACAAATGAAGCAAGTGGCGAAACTAGGGGTTGGACCTGGTATTTTCAACGTAAATGAACCGATCATTTTCGGTCTGCCAATCGTTATGAACCCGCTGATTATTGTGCCTTGGGTATTAGCTCCAATGGTTGTCGTAGGATTCACATATTTTGTCATGAGTATTGGCCTTGTGCCGCCGCCAACAGGTGTAACGGTACCTTGGACTGTTCCAATCGGATTAAGCGGATACTTAGCAACGAACTCGATTATGGGTACGCTTCTTCAAATTGTGAACTTCTGTATTGTATTCGCAATTTGGTTCCCGTTCTTGAAAGTAATCGATCGCATGAATATGAAAAAAGAACAAGAAGAAAACAATGCAAAAGAAATAGCTGCAACTATTGAAAAATAAAAATGAAATCCAGTGGGAGTCAGGATTGCTTCCGCTGGATTATTTTTAACCAATACTATGTATGAAAAGGAGCAATATAACATGATTACAGCAGAAAGAACAAAGTCAGAGCCTGATACAGAAACGATTACATATCGTTTTCCTGAAAATTTTTGGTGGGGATCTGCTGCATCGGCAACTCAAACAGAAGGTGCTGCTGATGTGGATGGAAAAGGAAAAAATATTTGGGATCACTGGTTTGAAAAAGAGCCAAACCGTTTCTTTAATGGCGTTGGTCCTGATAAAACATCTCAATTTTATACAAAATATAAAGAAGATATCGCTTTAATGAAAGAAATTGGGCATAACTCATTCCGTATGTCGATTTCATGGTCACGTATGTTTCCGAACGGAACAGGTGAAGTGAATCCAAAAGCGATCGAGTTTTACAATAATGTCATTGATGAATTGATTGCCAACGGTATTGAACCTTTTGTTGGGCTGTTTCACTTCGATATGCCGATGGCGATGCAAGAAATCGGCGGCTGGGCGAATCGTGAAGTAGTGGATGCATACGAGCGCTATGCGACGTTTTGCTTTGAGACATTCGGTGATCGCGTGAAAAAATGGTTCACACATAATGAGCCAATTGTGCCGGTGGAAGGTGGTTATTTATATGATTTCCACTACCCGAATGAAGTCGATTTCAAAAAGGCGGTTCAAGTGGGCTACAACACGATTATTTCCAATGCGAAAGCAGTCGCTGCTTACAGACGTTTAAATCAAGATGGTCAAATCGGGATTGTCCTTAATTTAACACCTTCTTATCCGCGCAGCCAAAACCCTGCTGATATAAAAGCATCTGTCATTTGCGATGCGATTTTTAACCGTTCATTCCTTGATCCGACAGTAAAAGGAGAATTTCCTCAAGAGTTGGTTCAAATTTTAAAGGAATATGATTTCTTGCCGATGATGGAAGAAGGAGATTTGGAACTTGTGAAAAACAACACAGTTGACTTGCTAGGCGTTAATTATTATCAGCCTCGACGTGTTAAAGCAAGAGCAAGTATGCCAAACCCGGATGCGCCGTTTATGCCGGAGAACTTCTTTGATTACTACGAAATGCCTGGGCGTAAAATGAATCCTCACCGAGGTTGGGAAATTTACGAAAAAGGTGTTTATGATATTTTCACAAACCTGCGCGAGAATTACGGCAATATCGAATGCTACATTTCAGAAAATGGAATGGGTGTAGAAGGTGAAGAACGTTTCCGTAATGAAGACGGAATGATCGAGGATGACTATCGCATCGAGTTCATTAAAGGGCATTTGAAATGGGTTCATAAAGCCATTCAAGAGGGCGCTAATGTAAAAGGGTATCATTTGTGGACATTTATGGATAACTGGTCTTGGACGAATGCTTATAAAAATCGTTACGGATTTGTTTCGGTGAATCTGGATAAAGACGGTGAAAGAACAGTGAAGAAAAGCGGCTATTGGATTAAAGAAGTAGCAAAAAATAACGGATTTTAACGAATGGGGAGAGGCTAGTGTCAGAAGTTATAGGTAACTTCTGACACAGTCTCTTTCTTAAGAAATATTCAAAGGTCAGCCGATGAATGAGCGTATAAGACTTGGATAATGGCATGTATTAATGTATCTTTTTTGATAAAGAGACTTTATAGGAAGAAGTGAAGAACAGGGTGGTTCGTGATGAATAAGTATGAAAAAATATCAATTGAAGTAAGGGATCGAATTAAAAGCGGCTATTACCCGCAAGAGCATCCAATCCCTGATGAACATAGTTTGGCTAAAGAATTCAACTGCAGCCGAATGACAATCAAGCGAGCGTTGGATGTGCTGGTAATGGAAGGTCTGCTTTTCAGAAAGCGGGGACATGGCACATTCATCATTCAAACAACGGTAAAGGATACGGAATTAAACGTAATGGGTGCGGAAAGCCTTGGTTTTTCAAGATTGGTGACGAATCAGCAGGTGAAAAGTAAAATCATTGCTTTTGATATCGAGTTTCCTTCTGATGAAGTGGCTAACCAGCTCGTAATTGAAAAGAACGAACCTGTTTATCATATTATTCGTCTTCGTATCGTCGATGATGAACCTTTCGTCATTGAAGAAACGTACATGCCTTCTAAATTAATTCCGGACATAACAGAAGAAGTATTGCATAAATCTGTTTATCGACATATTCAAGATACACTTGATTTGAAAATTGGCGTGGCGCATCGTAAAATTCGGGCGTGCAAGTCGAATGAGTTTGATCAAAAGTACCTGGATTGCAAGTCGGATGATCCGGTTTTAGAAGTGGAACAAGTCGGGTATTTAAACACGGGTATACCTTTTGAATACTCATTTTCTAGACATCGCTACGATAAATTTGTTTTTACGACTGTGACAGTTTCAAAACAATAAAACTGTGTTTAGGAGGAGCTAATATGCTGTTTGGAGGAATCGAAGCCGGCGGTACAAAATTCGTTTGTGCTGTCGGTGATGCAGATGGAAATGTTAAGGAGCGCATTTCCATACCTACTACCGTTCCGGAAGAAACAATGGCGGAAGTAATATCATTCTTTAGCAATTATGATATTAAAGCTTTAGGCGTCGGATCTTTTGGACCGGTAGATGTTGACGAGAAAAGTCCGACGTTCGGAACCATTACTTCTACACCAAAATTAGCTTGGCGAAATTATCCTCTTGTTGCCGAACTTCAGAAAGCTTTTCCGATTCCAATCGGTTTCAACACAGATGTTAATATCGCGGCCTTAGCGGAAGCAACGGCTGGAGCGGCAAAAGGATTGGACAGCTGTCTATATATTACTGTTGGAACGGGTATCGGTGCAGGAGCCGTTGTGCAAGGAAAACTCCTTCAAGGTCTCTCGCACCCGGAAATGGGACATGTATTAGTGAGACGTCATAATGATGACCATTATAAAGGAAAATGTCCATATCATGGTGATTGCTTAGAAGGCTTGGCAGCAGGACCTGCGATTGAGGAACGTTGGGGTGAGAAGGGCCAACATCTTCATGACCGTGCAGAAGTATGGGATTTGGAAGCCTATTACATAGCTCAGGCATTAATGCAGTACATTTTGATTTTGTCGCCTAAGAAAATTATCTTAGGCGGGGGAGTCATGAAGTCTGAATCTGTTATTCAGAAAATTAGAGACAATGTAGTGGAACTGTTGAACGGCTATGTCGTTTTACCGGAGCTGACAGAGTACATTGTACCACCTTCACTTGGCGATAATGCCGGTGTGACAGGAGCACTGATTATAGCGGGGCAGGCATCTAGACACAGTTAAATGGAGGATAAATGATGGAACCATTATTTTTAAAGCCAGTATTTCAGGAAAGAATTTGGGGGGGAACAGCACTGCGCGATCAATTTGGCTATGACATTCCGTCTAATCACACAGGCGAATGTTGGGCGATATCTGCCCATAAAAACGGCCCTTCTGTTGTGGAAAATGGTCCGTTTGCCGGAAAGACATTAGCGGAATTATGGGAAAGTAATCGCGAATTATTTGGTCACATCAAAGGCGATGTTTTCCCGTTATTGACAAAGATTTTGGATGCCAACATGGATTTATCTGTTCAAGTTCACCCGGATGATACATATGCATTGGAGCATGAAGGAGAGCTTGGCAAAACGGAATGCTGGTATATCATTGATTGCAAGGAAGATGCCGATTTAATCTTCGGACATACGGCGAAAACAAAAGATGAGTTTACTCGCCAAATTGAAGAAGGAAACTGGAATGAGTTATTGCAACGAGTAAAAATTAAGCCGGGCGATTTCTTTTACGTACCAAGCGGGACTGTGCATGCTTTATGTGAAGGAACGCTCGTTTTAGAAACGCAGCAAAGTTCGGATACTACTTACCGCTTATATGATTATGACCGCAAGGATTCTGATGGTAATTTGCGCGAATTGCACCTGCAACAAGCGATTGATGTAACGACAGTGCCGAATCAAGCGACAGCTGTACAGCCAACTGTTGAAGAAAAAGAAGATATAAAGATTACTACTTTTGTAGAATCAGAGTATTTCTCAGTGTATAAATGGGATGTAGAAGGTTCTGCTTCTTTGTCTGCGGAGCAGTTTGTGCTATGCAGTGTTATTGCTGGTGAAGGCTCTTTGGAGTATGGCGGAGAAACATATCCGATACATAAGGGACAGCATTTTCTGTTGCCGACAGGTTTCGGCAATTTTCGGATGAATGGTAATCTGGAATTGATTGTATCTCATACTTAATAAAAAGGTCTGACTAAGTGGTTTTAGTCAGACCTTTTGTATGACCGCACTATTCAATGTGTTTCTGGCTTTTTAGTGAATGAAAGCCAATGAATCAGCCCTATTGAGTGAAGGGATGGCTTAATATAGTCCGTTACTAGTACCGATGCGATTAGCGCCGGCTTCGACCATTGCTTCGATTAGTTCTTTTGTTCTAACGCCGCCTGAAGCTTTCACGCCGACCTGTTCGCCAACGTGTTTTCTCATTAACGCAACGTCTTCAACTGTAGCGCCGCCTGTTGAGAATCCTGTTGATGTTTTGATAAAGTCAGCGCCTGCTTCTTTGACAATTTTGCTGACGATTTCAATTTCTTCTTTTGTTAATAGACATGTTTCGATGATGACTTTGACAAGTGCTTTCCCTTTTGCTGCTTCAACGACTGCCTCGATATCCTTTTGGACGATATCGTATTGTCCAGCTTTTAGTTCGCCTATATTGATAACCATATCTACTTCTTCAGCGCCATTAGCGATGGCATCCTTTGTTTCAAATACCTTTGTATTAGTTGTGTTTGCTCCTAACGGAAATCCGATTACTGTACAAACTTTCACATCTGAATCCTTCAAAACGTCTGCAGCAAACGGCACCCAGTATGGGTTGATGCAAACAGAAGCGTAGTCATGCTGTAATGCTTCATCAAGCACCTTTTGTACACCTTCACGTGTTGTATCTGCTTTTAAAATCGTATAGTCAATCAATTTATTATAATTCATGGAATTTGCCCCCGATAGATTAATCAATTATAAGGCTACTATAACATAAAAAGAACAAATGTAAAATCGGAAATTTACATTTGTTCTTATGTGTTAAAGATTCAATAATTTTTTTGCCGTAAACCGATCCGTGACAAGGGTATTGGCCATTTGATACGAAAGAGCTGTATGAATCGCGTTCACTTTCGACTCTCCCCCGGCAATGAGGATTGCTTTTTCTTTCTTTTTTAAATCATCCAGCTCAATGCCGAATGTACGCGTATTCAACTGCTCATTGCAAATATGGCCGTTATGGTCGAAAAATCGCGAGCAAATCTCGCCGACTGCCTGTTTTTGCAGTTGTTCAAATTCCCCTTCGTTTATGTAATTCATTTTATACAACAAGGAATCTTTAGAAACCGGGCCGATTGTATATAAAGCGATATTGGCTCTATTCATTTGCTTTAAGACGTGTGCGATATGCCGATCCATGGCAATCAGATTTTTCAGCTCGATGGAATCAAAAATAACCGGCAACGGCATGAATTGTCCGAATGCTTTATATGCGTCCGTGAATCGATGCATAATGTCATTATCATGCGTTTCGTTGTGGGAGTAACTCATGCCGCCTTTCAACTGAATGACTTCGATTCCCTTCACATCTTTGGATTGCAGTGCTTTTGCCACTTCATAAAGGGTATTTCCCCAAGAGACGCCGATAATATCGCCATCCTTTATGATGTCATTTAAATATTCAGCGGTTGTTTTACCAAGATATTTTTTGATTTCTTTTTCTTCATCCATGGGAGCGAAGGCAATCCGTACTGTATCAAGTCCATATTTCTTCTGAATGGATGCCTCCAAATTCGATGATTGGTCTCGCGGATCATGAATGACAATGTTAACGAATTTTTTTTCTTTTGCATGCTTTAATAATTTCGAAACAGTCGGTCTGGAAATATTGAGCGCCTTGGCAATGTCATTCTGGTTTTTATCCAATTCATAGTACATTTTTGCGACATCAATACTCAGCAAATCTTTATCCTCGTACATGATATACTCCTTTACATTCGTTGCTTGTTACAGATATCATATACTTTTTTGCTGTTAGTGGCTAATTCATTCGCACACCCATGACAGTCCTACCGTATTTACTCCTGTATGAACGCCAGCAACAGAAATGAGCATTTTTGTTTCTGTTGAAATGTGCGGAAGCTTTTCTTTTAATAGTGCTTTTAGCTCTTCTGCTTTTTCTGTATTATTTGCATGCAAGATTGCCACCTTTTGAATCGCGTGCTTTTGGCAATCCTCCATTAGTTTCTTAACGACCCACGAATAAGCTTTCTTGTGACTTCTTACTTTATCCTTAATACGTGCTTCACCTTCTTCTATCGCAAGAATCGGTTTGATTTGAAATAGGGAGGCCAGTAGCTTCTGACTTCCGGAGACGCGGCCGCTTTTATGAAGCTGATTAAGATTGGCCGGAATAAAATATAATCGTGTGCTATGTTTCAAATTGTTCAAGTGATCAATGATTGCTTCTGGAGCCATGCCTTCGTTAAATAATGTAATTCCTTTTTGAACTAAATATCCAAGTGGATAAGAGCCTGTATATGAATCGACATGGTATAGCTGGAATCCGGCCATTTCAGCTGCCATAACGGATGTCTGATAGGTTCCTGATAGTTTGCTAGATACATGAATGGCAATACCGAAATCGTAATCTTCCTTTAATTGAGTATATAATTCTACTAATTCGCCTAGTGAAGGCAATGACGTTTGGAATGGACCATCTTCTTTTTCCATGCGGTCGTACAATTCCGTTTCTGTAATGTCGATTGATTCTTTATAAGATTGTTGATTTATAACAATATTCATTGGGATCACGCGAATGTTATGTTGTTTAATCAGTTCCGGACATAATGAACTTGTTGTGTCGGTAATCCATGCTACTCTTGCTGTATTCATAAGGTGAACCTCCGGCAAATATTTTAGTACGAAAAAATTATGACCTAGTCATAATGATTACTACTATATTACAAATAAATATTATGCCGGTCAATAACCAAAAAAGCTGAAGTACATAAAAAAACAGACCTATTACAGTGAAATGGGTCTGTTAAATGCCGTTTAATCGTTGCGGCGGTCTTTTTTAATTTCAATCTGATATTTTTCTAGGAAAACACCAAGCAACAAGCTTGCGATTAATATTGGATAATACGTATGCACTGTATATAGCTGTGCATTGCTGCTCCATAATGCTTTAATGAATGGGACGCTTGTACTCATTTTGATCGCGCTGATAAACATTAAAATATGGAATGTAATCAATACGGCTGTCATAGAGTTAGTGCCGAGCTTGAAGAAAGCGCAAACAGCACCGACAAGAACGGCGATTATCGTAATCCATATAAGGTTTGAAGGCATCTTCATTCCATTGATGACCACGTCTTCTGTCGATTTTGAAAAAATAATGCCGAGAAATAAAATGCTGCAGCTGTATGTGAGAAAGATAAGTAATCTATGAAAACGGTATTTAGATGCTACTAAAGCAAGTGTGGCTACTAAAATGATCAGTGCCTCCACATAAGCATTTTCATTCCAAATGAGTGTGATGACAGCTAATATTCCGAACACTAAATTCGTAATGTCCAGCTTTTGAATAATGGTGGTGTACATAATTTCACTTCCTCCCTTACTGTCATTATACCCCAATATGAAAGAGAAAATCTTTGCAATTCTATATATTTGCTCATGTGGGCGAGGGTGAATTTCGTTGTTTAATTGGTAAGAATATGTTATGTTATAGGTAATGTTGTCAAGATTGTAGGAGGTGAACTGCGTGACTACAGTTCTCACAGTTCTTTTAGTTATTGTTTGTATCGCACTTATCGTAACGGTATTACTTCAATCTGGAAAAAGCGCGGGTCTTTCAGGTGCCATTTCAGGTGGTGCGGAACAATTATTCGGTAAACAAAAAGCGCGTGGTATAGACTTGGTTCTTCACAGAGTAACGATCGTATTGTCTGTATTATTCTTTGCGCTTACAATAGCAATTGCTTATTTTGCTTAATAGGTTCGGCCGATTTAAGAGGCTGTCCCGGCAATTAGTTGATTGACTGATTGCTGTGGGCAGTCTTTTTTATTATGACATTATAATTTTTATATAGTCACTAACTTCGAATGGGATAGATGAGATGCTTTCGTGTTTGAGTTAAAATGTGAAATTTGTTTAAATAAAGACATATAGAATTTCGGCAGATTAACGTGCCGGAGGATGGATAAAGGGGAGCGTCAATTAATGAGAATTATCGCACCAAAACCATTTATGTTTGAAGCCGGCGAAAGAGCCGTACTGCTGTTGCACGGCTTTACGGGCAATTCGTCAGATGTTCGGATGCTGGGGCGTTATTTGCAGGAGCGGGGGTATGCGTGTCACGCACCGATTTATAAAGGCCATGGCGTTCCACCGGAAGAGTTGGTGGCAACGGGACCTAGGGATTGGTGGAAGGATGTATTAATGGGTTATGATTTGCTGAGAAGTAAGGGATATCAGGAAATTGCGGTTGCCGGCCTATCACTTGGTGGTGTTTTTTCACTGAAGGTGGGTTATACATTGCCGGTTAAGGGCATCATAACGATGTGTGCACCAATGTCGTTTAAAAGTGTTGATACAATGAATGAAGGTGTTTTGAAGTATGCCAGAGAATATAAGAAGCGAGAAGGCAAGGACGCAAAGCAGATTGAGCTGGAGATGAGCAGGCTCGAGCCGATGCAGACGTTGGAGGCATTGCAGGAGTTGATTACCGGCGTCAGAGAATCTCTTTCAAACATTCAAACGCCGACATTTGTTGTGCAGGCAAGACAAGATGAGGTTATTAACCCGGAGAGTGCAGAAATTATATATAATGAAATAAAAGAAAGTAATAAACAATTGAAATGGTATGAGAAATCTGGACATGTTATTACGCTCGACAAAGAGAAGCAGCAATTGCACGAAGATGTGTATCGCTTTTTAGAGCAATTAAACTGGAAAGACTAGCTTTTACCCTTGAATAGGGAGGTTTATATAATGGATGAAAATATTCGTTATTATTATGATCGGCTGCTGCAATTTATGAAAGAAGAATCGTACAAGCCGATGACCGTACAGGAGCTTGAAGAAGTGCTGGAAATCAAGGAATCAGCAGATTTTAAAAACTTCGTCAAAGCGCTTGTGCAAATGGAGGAACAGAGTCTCGTTATTCGTACGCGAAACAACCGCTACGGATTGCCGGAGAAGATGAACTTAGTGCGCGGCAAGCTGACAGCTCACGCAAAGGGCTTTGCCTTTGTGACACCTGAGGAGCCGGGGATGGATGACATCTTTATTCCTCCGCACGAAACAAAGAACGCGATGCATGGCGATTTAGTGCTTGTGCGAGTGTCTTCTGTCAGTTCGGGTTCAAGACGCGAGGGGGCAGTTGAGAAAATCATTGAACGCGGCTTGAATGAGATTGTCGGAACATATTCCAAGAGCAATCATTTCGGATTTGTGATTCCGGATGACAAAAAGATTGCGAATGATATATTCATTCCGAACAATGCGAGTATGGGAGCGGTTGACGGCCACAAGGTTGTTGTGAAAATTACCGCTTATCCGGAAGGACGTGTCAGTGCTGAAGGAGAAGTCATTCAAATTTTAGGGCATAAAAATGACCCTGGCGTCGATATTTTATCGATTATTCACAGTAACGGACTGCCGCTTGAATTTCCGCAGGATGTCCTTGAGCAAGCGCAGCAAACACCGGAAACAATTGCGGAAAGCGATATGGAAAATCGTCGTGACTTACGTGATCAAGTCATTGTCACAATTGACGGAGCCGATGCGAAGGACTTGGATGATGCTGTAACGGTTACAGAGCTAGAGAACGGCAATTACAAGTTGGGTGTTCATATTGCCGATGTCAGCCACTATGTAACGGAAGGCAGCCCGATTGATCGTGAAGCATTCGATCGAGGAACAAGTGTTTATTTAGTTGACCGCGTTATTCCAATGATTCCGCATCGTCTGTCAAACGGGATTTGCTCGCTGAATCCGAAGGTCGACCGTCTGACACTTTCATGCGATATGGAAATTGATGCGGAAGGTCATGTTGTGAAGCATGAAATTTTCCAAAGTGTTATCAAAACGACAGAGCGAATGACGTATTCGGATGTGAATAAAATTTTAGTCGATCAGGACGAAGAGCTTCGTGAGCGTTATGAGCCTCTTGTTCCGATGTTTGAACGGATGGAGAAGCTGGCGAGCATTTTGCGCGAAAAACGAATGAAGCGTGGAGCCATCGATTTTGATTTTAAAGAATCGAAGGTATTGGTCGATGAAGAAGGCCATCCGACAGATGTTGTTTTACGCGAACGTTCAGTTGCCGAAAAATTAATTGAAGAATTCATGCTTGTGGCTAACGAAACAGTTGCCGAGCATTTCCATTGGATGGACGTACCGTTCATCTACCGTATCCATGAAGACCCGAAAGAAGAAAAACTGCAACGCTTCTTCGAATTCATTACGAACTTCGGTTTAGTGGTGAAAGGAAAAGCGAATGCAATTCACCCGCGTGCCCTTCAGGAAATCATTGAAGCGGTGGAAGGCAAGCCGGAAGAAATGGTCGTTTCAACGGTGATGCTTCGTTCGATGCAACAAGCGAAGTATCATGAGGACAGCTTAGGCCACTTCGGATTATCAACGGAGTTTTATACACACTTTACTTCTCCGATCCGCCGTTATCCGGATTTAATCGTTCATCGTTTAATTCGAACATATTTAATTGAAGGAGATTTGCGACCGGAAACGAGAGAGAAATGGAACATTCTGTTGCCTGAGATTGCCGAGCATACATCGAAACGTGAGCGTCGTGCTGTTGATGCTGAACGTGAAACAGATGATCTGAAGAAAACAGAATTTATGCTTGATAAAGTCGGTGAAGAGTATGATGGTATCATCAGTTCCGTGACAAACTTTGGTATGTTTGTTGAGCTTGAGAATACAATTGAAGGTCTTGTTCATGTCAGCGCGATGAACGACGATTATTATCGTTTTGAGGAGCGCCATTTGGCCATGGTCGGCGAACGGACAGCAAAAGTATTCCGTATCGGAGACGAGGTACGCGTTAAAGTCATCAACGTTGATAAAGATGAACGCGCCATCGATTTTGAAATTGCCGGCATGAAAAATACGCGCCGCCGCGAAAATAAAGAGATGCAAGTGTTTAAAGCGGGCAGTCGAGACCGAAAAGGCGGAAAAAGCACGTCCTCTTCAGCCAATGGAGGCGGTCAATCCCGCAAAAAACGAAAAGGATCAAAGGCCGGCGACGAAAGAAAAGGTCGTAATAGCTCAAAATCAGGCAGCAAAGGCAAAAAGAGATTTTTCGAAAATGCGCCGAAAAGCAAACGCAAGAAAAAATGATGAATGAAATAAAGAGTTCGTTTTAAGCAACGAAGAATGCGAGCGTTTTTCAACAGTCTGAAAAGAGAGCCTTTTAATT
>JBJFHH010000077.1:0-17251 GCA_051893475.1 Bacillus sp. (in: firmicutes)
GAAATCTATTAGGGTATATATTCTTTACCCTATTATGAAGGAGGTAAAACTTTATAATTGCCCGATAGCCAGCATGCTGCTGATTTCCAGCGTTTCGTAGACCGGTCTTAATTCTTTTTGAATATGACGCGATATCACCAAATAATCTTCGTTCTCGTCTTCACTTCAATAACTTGGATCTCATCCTCGAACAAATAGTTTTCCAGTTCCTCGTAAACCTCGACTCCATCAATGACCATATGGCTGAAATAAGATTCGTCCTGAATCATTGCATTGATGGCCAGAATAATCTATTCAGAGGAGGGCATTTGCTTGTATTCTTTGATGTTTTCTTCAAAAATATTTTTCATTATGCATTCTCCCTGTTCGTATGAAAAAAAGCGATTCCGTAACGAAACCGCTTATCTCCGCTTATCGTAAAAATAACCGTCCACAGCTGTATTGTTGTAGCCGAAATACTTCCTATTGGATTGCTGTTTTTTCTTTAAATCTTTGATTTTTATTTGAATATGCTTTTTGATTTCTATTAAATTGCGGCTAATTTCATCACTCCGCTCGACAATTGTGGCTGCAGCCTGTTTTTCTTCATCTGTCTCCGGCTTCTGCAACTGTGGCAGCAATTGCTCGCGCTTGTCTAATAAAATCGTAATTTGTTCATGCTGCTCATCCGACAGCTCACTTGGAGCAATTCTGGATAGCTCCACTAGTTGCTGCGTTAATTGCTGACATTCTTTTAGAGTTTGATGCATTAAACAGAACCGCCTTGATATTGCTTTTGGCGATTTAGTTGGATGACTTGCTTCCATGTGTCGCGGAATTCTGTCACAAGTGCTTCAGCATCTTTCAGCGCTTGCATATCATTCTTCATATTGGCATAAGTCAGGCGATCCAACACATATTCATAGAGTATTATCATATTTTTAGATACATCTATCTCCATGTTCAGCGTCACCATCAGTTCACGGATGATGTTTTGTGATTTTTGTATATTAGTATTACGTTCAGAAATATTATTCATTTCTATTGCTGTTTTTGCCTTGCCGATGAACTTTATACAGCCGTTATACAGCATCAATGTTAATTCACCCGGTGATGCAGTTGTCACTGAGTTTTGCTGATATGCTTTGTATGGGTTATTCACTGTCACCTGTACGGCACCACCTTTATTTTTTCATTAAGAACCTGTACTAAAGTAAGAAGATAAAGTCGAATATTGATCATTCGCTTTTTGAATAGCTGTTTCCATAGCAGTAAACTGCTTCCAATATCGAGCTTCAATTTGCTTCAATCTATCTTCTAAATCACTGATTCTATCATCAACACTGTCAAGCTCGCGTCCAATTGTAAACGTCTGATTCGTCGAATTGGCATTTCCGGCTTTTAACTTAATATTATCCATCGTATTTGTGACTGTATCATACAACTTACCAACAATTCCATTTTCACCGCGGAACAACTGTTCAACAGAATCAGGGTCTGCCGCTATCGCCGCCTTCAGTTTTTCTTCATTTATCTCCAGTTTTCCACCATCTAAATAATTACTCGTTGTCGTAATACCAATTTTCGATAAATTATTATAGATACTGGAAATTTCTTTGTTGGAAACCGAACTGGAAAAATTCAACCGCATATTAGAAAGCGCACTTGACAACGTCGTATCATTGCGCAACAAACCTGTTTTAGCAATATTCTCCCATTTTTCAATTTGCTTCTCTGACAATGATTCCTTTTCTTCATCCGTTAGTGGATCATAATCTTTATTGCGTTCCTCGCCAATTTTGCTTTGAACAGATGCAATCAGTTCATTGTATTTGTCTATGAAGGATTTGATATTGTTATAGACAGCGTCTGTGTCGTTGGTGATCGTTGTTGTGACAGAATCATCAAATGTTTGCTTAAGAGTATGGGTCACACCGTTTTCAGTGAAAGTATTGGAGGAACGTTCTGTCACGATACCATTGATTGTTAACTTAGCGTTTTGGCCTGGCGTACCAGTAACACCATCAAAACCAAAGGCGGATGCAAGATCTTCTGCTACAGTTATAGCCCCTGCACCAGACTGTTTGCTAACAAGGGACATTTGCCCTTTAAACGAATCGAAGTACATAGTAATTCCTGCATCCGAGTCATTAATCTTAGATATTATAGAATCAATAGTATCACTCTCTTTAAATGTCAATTCTGTAGTTTTTCCATTGTTATTAATTGATATTTTAGTAGCAGTTATATTTAATTCCTGAAGTGTAGAATTGCTGGATTTTCCCGCAAGACCATTTTCTTTACTAACAACTGACGCACTCGTAGCTAACTGCTCTACCTTTGATATCGTCGTCGAGCCCACAATCGCTACATTAGTCGCCGTCGCTGTCACTTTCGTTGCATCCGTAGATTCCACTGATCTCACACGATAATTTTTTGTATATTTCATATTGGATAATTCATTACGGAACGTAAGCAATGCTGTATTCATCGCCCGGTAATCATCACGTTTCCATTCCAATGTCTGTTGCTTTTTTGTTAATTTATCCAACGGTAATCTGGCTACTTTCATCATATCACTGACGATTGATTCCGTATCCATCCCACTGGCTAAACCACTGATTCTAGTTACCATTGCACTTCACTCCTTATATTTTCTTATCGACTAAAATCCCCATAAATTCCAGCATCGACGCATACATATCCAATAGCTTCCTAGATGGAATTTCTTTAATAACATCATTTGTTTTACTATCCACAACGGTTACATAATAGTCCTCTAACTTCTCATGAAACTCAAATTTCACATGAGTACGTGAAACATCTATTAATTGATTCATTCTTTCTATTACATTTTCCACCTGTTCCTTAGAAGATTTTTGATTCTCTAGTTGCTCAATGACTTTTGTCTGAACCGACTCTTCTACTAATGTTTCCTCACCATTCATCGTTGTCTCTCTAGAAAACACAATTGCAGTAGAACTTGACACCTTGTCCATCATTGAACTTCTCTCCTAACCATCTATTTAGTTTATATGTATATTATCGGATTCATACTTTTATCTTTAATAGAGCACAATGAATTCAAAGGATATTAAATTGCAAACATAAAAAAAAGAGACTCTAGAAAATCTAGAATCTCTAATAATAAACGTATTATTGTAACAATTGAAGAACACCTTGTGGCTGTTGGTTCGCTTGAGCAAGCATCGATTGAGCAGCTTGTTGTAAGATATTGTTCTTCGTCATTTCCATCATTTCTTTAGCCATGTCAACGTCACGGATACGAGACTCAGCAGCTGTTAAGTTTTCAGAAGATGTTCCTAAGTTGTTGATGGTGTGCTCTAGACGGTTTTGGAAAGCTCCTAAACTAGCTCGTGTTTCAGAGACTTTAGTCGAAGCATCTGTAATTGTTTTAATTGCTGCATCTGCACCAACTTGAGTTGAAATATCAACATTTGCCAAGGCACTTAATTCTGCTGTAGTACCTCCAGTTACTCTCATATCAGTAATAGACACACTCATATTTTGTCCATCATTGGCTCCAATATGGAATTTTAGGTCTCCACCTTTTATATTTATCTTAGTACCATCCAAATCTTTCGCTGCATAACCATTATTAACCTTAAGGGTCAAACTCTCACCATTAGCACCACCAAAAGTGATTGTACCAGCCGTTCCATCAGCAGGTTCTGCTGTTGAAATTAAACTTGTAGCTGTTGCCGCTCCAGCAGGTTTTCCTGTAAGAGTATAAGTTTTACTATTATCATCGTAAGCTAACTCGTATTCTGCTTCAGATAAACCAGAAAACGATTCTATAGAATCAAACGATGCTTTCGTCATGATTGTAGATGTTGTAGCACTATTATCGAAGCTAGTACCTAAACTACCATTTAATAATTTTTTCGTATTGAATTCTGTATTACCTGCTATTCTATCTAATTCGTCAACTAGTTGTAAAACTTCTTTTTGCAGTTCTACACGATCGTCATCTGTATTTGTATCATTTGCTGATTGTACTGCTAGTTCGCGCATACGTTGAAGAATACTGTGTGTTTCATTTAATGCACCTTCAGCAGTTTGGATTAAAGAAATACCATCTTGTGCGTTTTTAGAAGCCATATCTAAACCACGGATTTGCCCGCGCATTTTTTCAGAGATTGCAAGACCTGCTGCATCATCACCCGCACGGTTGATGCGAAGCCCTGAAGATAGTTTCTCCATGTTTTTTGATTGTGCAGTTTGGTTCGCACCCATTTGACGGTAAGTGTTAATCGCCGAGATATTGTGATTAATTCTCATTATTTTTTCCTCCTTGAATGTGTTTGTTCACTTCCTTGTGAACAAATGAATTTTTTCAAGAGGGTGGCGGCCGTCCCCCCTCTCTTTACATTAGTTATATCGTCATGATAAAACTTTCTTTTATAGTTTTTTTAAAAATAATTTTATGCACAATATGTGAGAATGTTTAATTCTTCTTTCCTATAAACTGATCAATATTGAAGGATTGATTTGCCGCTTGTTGATTAGCTCGCTGGATTGCTTCAAATAATTCTTTACGATGTATGTCGACTTCTTTTGGCGCTTTAATGCCTAGCTTGATTTGATCACCCTTTGTTTCAATTACAGTAATTTCAATGTTATCCCCAATAACAATGGATTCTCCAACTTTTCTTGTAAGCACTAACATGTCATCCCCCCTGCTTCACTGTTTGTTGCAAATGATGTTTTGTATGAAATGATGTATCATGCAGAATGACTTGTTTAGCCTTTTGGTTTTTTGTATTCAAAATGAGCGGAGCCTGCAGGTTGGCAGTTGATGCAGTTAATGAATCTCCTAATGTTAGAATGACAAGCGGCAAAACATCGCTGCTGTTTTCCAATTGCAGAGACGAAACGACACTGTCTTCTAATGTGAAATCATAGTCTGGAAAGAAGACAAACGGGCTTGCTACTACAAAAGCAACTTCGTGACTAGCGACTGATTGTAAAATAGAAAAGACTTCATTGTCTGCTAAAGGGTATAAAATAAATTGCTGCTCATCCGGAAAACCGGGGATACCATTCGAAAAATGCCATATATTTTTTTCATCGAATTCCATTTCACCGTGATATTTTGTTGTTATTTTCATAGTACTTGCTCTCCTCACACATTAAAATTGACATTTACAAAATCAATTTCTAACGACTCTTTTTGTCTCAAAGGTGTCTCTACATTACCTGCAACGTAATCAATTATCGGCTCATTTACTTTCGTCTTGTTTATGACTTTATTTACTTTCCATTCAATATCGATTTCAGTGGGCTGATAATCCAGTTTCACACTGAACAGCGGAGGTATATATCCGATATTAAATTGCTTCGGCGGGTCTTGACTGTTTCTTTTCGCTTGCGCTGCTATCGGATTCCCCCCCTTGCTTATTTCCATTAATTCATCTCCGTCTCGGACCCTACGTGCGATACCTTCCAGCAGCTTCTTCTTTCCTTCCTCCGCAAACTCTTCGATCCGCTGGCGGATTGTTTTCAAGTCCATCGATTCCCACGCTTCCGTTTGGTCAATCGTCAGCTTGGAAGGTGTACGAGTGATCATCATTTCTGCTGGCGGCTGTTCCAGATCAAGCTCTGCTTCTGGCTGCTGGATATAGGCTTTTGCATTGGTTGTTTCAATCGCTATTAATGCATTGGTTGACTGCAATCGTATTTGCGGCAACTGCATTTCCCATCACCTCAATTTCTTTTTTATAAATTGAAAAGCTATCCCAAAGGAATAGCTTCTTATCTTAAAAAGTCCATTAATGTTGGTTGAATGATACTTGCTCCTGCAGACAAAGCGGCATTCAATACGCTCTCTTGTGCTGTTAAGTCAATTGCTACTTTTTCTAAATCAATATCTTCATTATTCGAAAGAACACGTGTGGAGAAGACTTCTTGATTAGACAAGCGATCATCCATCAGTTCAACCCGGTTTTGTCTTGCACCGACAACGGACATTTTCCCTAATACTAAATCCATTTGTTTATCAATTTCCGTCAGATATGCACCAATCTCTTCTTCCGAGCCGCCACCTGTCAGCGTGTTGATTAATTTCTGAAGCCCACCGCTTCTTTCTGTTGAAACAACATTTCCGTCAGCATCCGTTACATCTACTTTATTGCCGATCATTTCTCCAAATATAGGGGCACCTTCCATATTCAAAGGCAGTGTAATACCGCTAAATACTTGAATGTTCATTTCTCCTTTGGCAGTTGTATAATCATCAGATGGCTTTACATCGGTTTTCGTACCGCCAAAAATATATTTCCCGCCAATTTGTGTGTCACTTATGCTGATGATTTCTTCTTGCAATTGTTTGATTTCTTCCGCTATATAAGAACGTTGCGTACCTTCGTATGTGCCATTGCTAGCTTGAACTGTCAGCTCTCGAATCTTTTGCAGGACGTTATTGACACTATTTAATGCATCATCCGTACTATCCGTCCAATTTTGCACAGTAGCGATATTTTCTTGATACTGCTGAATTTGATTCAAGTCCGTTCTATAACTGATCGCATTCATCGCCGCTACCGGATCATCAGAAGGTTTCGTGAATTTTTTACCGGTTGTAATTTGGTTATTCAGTGTCTGCAGTTTACTATATGTATTACTTAAATTACGCAATGTATTATTACTTAACATCGATTGTGTTACACGCATTTTTTATTCACCCCTTATAGACCGACTCGTCCCATTCCGTTTATGATTTTATCTAACATTTCATCCACTACCGTAATCATCCTCGAAGAAGCATTATACGCATGCTGGAAAGTAATCATATTGACCATTTCTTCATCCAACGACACCGAGCTGGTCGATTCACGCCTTTGCTGAACGGAATCGATGATTGTCTCCGTATTTGCCAAGTTTTTTTGCACACTTTGTGAGTCGACTCCAAGAGAGCCAATAATGCCGGAATAAAAAGAATCTAAATTACCGGATAACATATCCGGCTTCGAATTAGCTCCTGCAAAGGTTTCATACTCAGTAAATGATTTTGTTTTTAAATTTGCTAGTTTTTGAGCGATTAAATTATCGCCAGCATCACTAGTTTCACCAGTTACAACTAATGAGCTGTTATTTGTAATATCCGCATTTACCTTGATATGCTTTGCATATTGTCCATCTGTTTCATCTGCACCTTCAAAGAAACTCACACCAGCATTTCCATCATTCGTTTTACCTGATTGATGAATATTATTAAACTCATCAGCAAATGCCTTGGCCATTGTATTCAACTTTTTCAGCATATCTGGGTAATAGCCCTTTTCGTTTGTTCCATCCATATAGCCGTAGCTCTTGATTAAACCAGCTAATTCACCGCTAAAGTTCATATTTGATATTTCTTCAGAACCCACAGTAACAGATTCTACAGAAATATAATTTCCAGTATCATCTTTTATACTTACTGAAAAATATTGAACATCACCTAGCCCTTTCCCTGTCACTTCCAATAGTTTCACAGGAGGATCATAGGAAGCACCGGCTTCGTCCACTAATTCAATATTATATAAGCCTTCCGCATCTGCTTTTGCCAGCCCATATTCATCCGGTTTTTGTTTTGTTACTTTAATATTCACCAAACTAGAAAGCTGATCCACCAACATATCTCGATGGTCGTACAAATCATTAGGGAGCATCCCGTGCGGCTCTACTTCAGAAATTTGTTTATTTAATTTGTTAATATTGTCTATGATTGTATTAATCTCTTGAATCGTTACATCAATTTGGTCACCGATATCTTGTTGAATAGAGGTTAAAGAGTTGTAGTAATAGTTATATGTATCCGCCACCATTTGACCGGCTGAAGCCACAACACTACGAGCGCCGCTGTTCTCCGGGTTAGCGGATAATGTTTGCAGTGCATTCCAAAATTCATTCATTGTTGCTTGCAGACCACTGTCGGAAGGTTCATTCATCACTTCCTCCATTTTCGTTAATGACTCACTGATTGCTCCGTAATAACCCAATTTATTATTTTGCGTACGATATTGCAGGTCGGCAAAGCTATCACGGATACGCTGTACAGATTCGGCCTGGACACCTGTACCAATTTGCCCGATTATACCAGAACGGTTCATTCCGGGTGCCTCATATGGTGTCGTCGTTGTCAGATTAACCCGTTGTCTTGAATATCCGTCTGTATTTGCATTAGCTATATTGTGACCTGTTGTATACAGTGCCGATTGTTGAGCGGCAAGTCCCCGTTTTGCCGTTTCCAGCCCAAAAAAGGTTGAAGCCATTTCCCTGTGATCCTCCTTTTGTTCTCTTTTCCCTACGCCTTCGAATCAAACATCGCTCTATTTACCGGCCTCTGCTTAGCATTTGCAGGCTTTTCGTAGTTGAAGTTCGTCTGCTGGTTTTGCGGTCGAAGCATGTCGAGTGAGATGTTGATGTATTGAAGGGAATGAAAGATGAGCTGCTGATTAAGACTATTTTGATTTTTCAGTTCACCAATAATATTCAGAAGCTGATCTCTTTTACTGATCAATTGCTCTTTCTCCTGCTCTGTCGCCACTTCTAGAACATCTTGGTATTGATTCGATGCTTGTCTATTGTGAGCCGCTAACAGTTTTATTACATCTTGCTGGCGGGCGTTTTCGATTTGCTCAATCGCTCTTACATATTTTTGCTCGGTGTTCAATAGTGTATTCAGCGTATCGATGTCATTCGTTTTGATGGCTTCTGTTTTTTGAGCGGCAATCTTGCTGAGGCTGCTATGAAGCTGTATAAGCTGGTCTAGTTGTTTTATGATGGCTGTAGCAGACATAATGCGCCTCCTTTATTGGTTTTTATAGAAATTTAGAATGCCTTTTGCCGTTTCTTTCGCATTCAATTTATACGTTCCGTTTTCAATCGATAATTTGATTTCTTCCACTTTTGCTTCGCGTTGTGCCATTAGTGATGACGTTTGATGAAGTTCTTTTGCTATATTTGAAATTTCGATTTTATCTTTGCCTTGCACAGATGATTTCTTCGCTTCATCAATCATGCCTGCATTTTTCCGATATGGGTTAAAACCTGTTAGGCCTAAGTTATTAATCTTCATTTGCTTCCCTCACTTTCAACACGTTTACAAGTAATCTTATACATAGTATCGGCAATTTAAGGTGATGTTTTATGATATTGTAACATTTTTTATGAAGCACGCCCTGCTCGTACATGCTCAAAAAAAAGAAACTGCATGAACAAGTCATACAGCCTCTACTTTTTAGTATCTTTGAATAAATACGTATTTGCTCGATTTCTTTCTTCGATTTCCCGTTGGCGCTTTTCCTCCTCTTGATGCGTTCTCAATTGTGAGCGCAGGTTATCGACACAGCTGCTGCAAAGTACGCCTTCTCGTATCATTGCCCCGCATTGATCACATTTGTAGCCGAGGTTTGGAAATTGTGTTAGCCGCAGCCTTCCGCTTTTAATATATTTAATGATTAAATCTTCATCTACATCTGTTGCTTCTATTACTTGTTCAATCGTCGCTGTCCGATTTTCTTTTTTGCGAATAAATTGGTACACCATTTCAAATAGCTTTTCCTCTTCCTGAAAGCAAGCATGGCACACATCACGATAAGGTGTTTTCGTGAAAATGGTTGCGCATTTAGGACAGTTTGCCAATTCTCCCATCGCATTTCCCTCCCAAGCGTTCATCTGGCTACCGTCATTGACATGATTTTGTCTGCGCCGGCCATTTTTAGTACCTTTGCAGCATGACGAATAGTGGAGCCCGTGGTATAAATATCGTCCATTAGAAGGATTTGTTTACCTTGAATTGTTTCGATATTTTGAATGTCGAATAGGTCGGTCTGTTTGAGTCGCTCTTTTCGCGATTTCTTTGACTGCTTTTCGCTATGCTTTCGTGAAAGCACATGCGTGAAAGGTAGATCCGCTTCAGCAAGAAACGCCTCACTCTGATTAAATCCGCGCTCATATAGGCGGACCTCGCTTAACGGAATAGGGACGTATAAATCCGATTTGATTTCAGCGACAGCTTTTCTAATGTCAGAAGCAAATATAGACGCAAGCGCATAATCTCCCCGATATTTATAGCGAGCCATCAGTTCTTTCAAATGTTCATTATATCGGTATAGTGACATATTACGTTCCAATACACCTTGCCATTCGGGATCATTTTCCCAGCGCATGCAATCGTTGCAAATGTTGTTTGCTGCTTTTTCCGACAGCATGCGGCAGCATTTTTTGCATAAAGGTTCGACAAGCGGCTCCAGATTTGTTCGACAGCTTTCGCAAAGACTATTTTTGTCGAATAAGGTAGTCCAGGAAAAGGAGGCGGATGAAACAGTTCCGCAATAAAGGCACACATGATTAAGCATCGATCAAACCTCGCTTCCGAGCTTCACTGTTCATACTGCGGATTTGCTTCACAGCCCGCACCATAGCCTGTGTTTTACCGTAATGAAAGAAAACGATGTCACCCGTTGGATGTTCCGCGCTTCTGCCGACCCGGCCTGCGATTTGCACTAAGGCGCTCTCTGTAAAAATATCTTCTTCAGATCCGATGACCGCAACATGAAGTCTCGAAATGGTCACGCCTCTTTCAAGTATTGTCGTAGTCAACAGCCCCAATGTCTGCTCATTCCGGAGTTTGAGCACTTTTTCTTTGCGAAGTGGGTCTTCGGCATAAACGGCCTGCAAATCCGGATATTCATTTTGAAATAACGGCAAATAGCGATTCATCCGTTCGATGTTCGGAAAGAAGATGAGAAATGGTGTTTTTGTTTGCAGTTTTTCTTTGTACCAGAGTAAGAGCGGAATAGGAATGATTTTTTTCTGAAGCTGCTTTTTCCAGTTGCCAACCCAACAGAAGCGCGGAACAGGAAGAGCATAGCGATGAAAGCGGGCCGGAATCGTGACACAAGACTTGGTTTTCTGCAATTGCCGTGAAGGTGTGGCAGTCAGGAGAATGAGAGCAGAGGTGGACTTACGCGATTTTCCCACAGCATATTGCAGCGAGGCATCCATGGAATACGGAAAGGCATCGACTTCATCGACAATGATGGCATCAAAGGCATGCTGATAGCGGAGCAGCTGATGAGTAGTGCTGATGACGAGCTGCGCGCAAATATGCTTTTCCTCGCTGTTACCGTATAGCGCAGCGATTTTTACATCCGGAAAGGCTCGTTTTAGGCGTGGTGCGAGCTCTAAAACAACATCTGTCCGCGGAGTAGCAATACAGACCCGTTTGCCGGTGGCAATCGCATCGGCAATACCATGAAACAGCACCTCTGTTTTACCGGCGCCGCACACAGCCCACACAAGACATATGCCGTTTTGCCGAATCGTTTCCACTACTTTATTGGATGCTGTTTGCTGTCCCGGCGAAAGCTGACCATTCCATTGAAGCGGATTTGGATTGGGCTGGAACTGCACCGGCGGACCAGTCCAAGTGACAAGTTGCGTGCAGCTTTGCGACTTGCCCATCATAATGCAGTTGCGGCAATATATGCACTCCTGCTGGCAGCGAGCGCACGGAAAGCGGGAGAATTGATGAGGTTTAGATGCGCCGCAGCGTTGGCACTCGTTTTCTGAAAGGGCAGGACTGTAATCAATATAGCCGCTATTGTGGTGTTCATTTAAGAGGTGTGAGTATATTTGCAGTTCATCGATTAGAAGTGCCTTGCCGTAAAGGAGCTGCTGAAGCTCAGATGAGGGGGGGAGTTTCAAAGGTTATTCCTCCTTTATTGATTTTCCTTTTTTACTATTCGACAGAGTCATTGGATAATCCCTTGTGATTAACAGCAAAATTTGTGGCAAATTGCGAAATTTAATCAAATACTTCTCCCATAAAAAAACCGGAACCCCAGCAGGAATTCCGGTTTCAATATTATTTTATTTTTTATACCAGCCAATACCGATTGCACCTTCACCTAGGTGTGTGCCGATTACTGGGCCGAAGTAGCTTGTGTCGAAGTTGACGTTTGGGTACTTCGCTTCAAGCTGTTGTTTTAGTTCAAGCGCTTGCGCTTCGCCGTTTGCTTCGATGATGACACATTCCATTGGTTCGCCTGAGGATGCGTCTTCTTCGAATAGTTCAACGATGCGGTTGATCGCTTTTTTGCGTGTGCGAATTTTTTCAAATGGAACGATTTTCTTGTCCTCGAAGTGCAGGACAGGTTTCACTTGCAGAAGGCTGCCGATAATCGCTTGAGCGCTGCTCAGGCGGCCGCCGCGTTGCAGGTTTGTCAGGTCATCGACCATGAAGTAAGCACGTACCGATTTTTTCATTTCATCGAGGCGGGCGATAATCGCTTCCGGCTCTGCTCCTTCTTGAGCCATTTTCGCTGCTTCAATAACATAGAAGCCTTCCACGCGGCAAGCAAGTTCAGAGTCAAAGCTATATACTTTAATGCTATCTACCATTTCACCACTTGTGACAGAGCCTTGGAAGGTACCGCTTATGCCGCTTGAAAGATGAATGCAAATGACTGCATCATAGTCCTTTGCCAGCTCTTCAAATTTTTCTACAAATAAGCCAATTGGAGGCATCGAGGTTGTAGGAAGTTTATCTGCATGTTTTAGTTCTTCAAAGTATTCCTCTGCTGTAATGTCAATTTCTTCACGGTATGTTTCAGTACCAAAGACGACACTTAAAGGAACCATATGTATGTTTAACTGCTCGCGCATTTCCTGCGGGATGTACGCTGTACTATCCGTTACAATAGCCGTTCTCATAAAATAGTACCTACCTTATTTAAGTTTGTTCTTTCATTATATAGTATCCATTTTATATGAAAACCCCTAAGTTTGCATTAAAATGTTGTCACTATGGGACAACCGGCGGTTTTAGTCTATAACATTATTCTCCTATTTGCTTTATTTCAAACGAAAAAGAGGTTCTCTGCAGTAAGCATCCGGCAAAAGCCCCACCTCCTGAGATCACCTCTCTTCCGCTCTTATTTAACTTCCACCCAGCTGCTCTTAATCGCCATAATTACAGCCTGCGTGCGATCGTTTACATTCATTTTCTGTAAAATGTTACTAACATGGTTTTTGACTGTTTTTTCCGAAATATATAACGTTTCGCCGATACCGCGGTTACTTTGTCCGTCAGCCAGCAATTGCAATACTTCGCATTCTCTTCTCGTCAATAAGTGCAATGGACGGCGCACTTCCGACCCGAACGAAAAGCGTTGCTCGGAAGCAGGAACAGCAGCCAAACGGCGGTATTCTCTCACTAGATTATGCGTTACACGCGGATGAAGGTACGATCCGCCGTCAGCCACGACTTTTACTGCATCGATTAGGGCATCGGCGTCCATTTCCTTCAGCAAATAACCTGTCGCTCCTGTTTGCAATGCGTGAGTCACATAGTTTTCATCGTCATGAATCGACAAAATGATTACTTTAGTTTCAGGGAATCTCTCGATTAGTTCTCTAGTTGCTTCAATACCGTTAATTTTCGGCATGTTAATATCCATAATAACAACATCAGGCTGATAGGTTTCAACTAAGCGGACAACCTCGTTTCCATCGTCACCTTCTGCTACTACCTCAAACGTTGATTCAAAATCAAGAATTCTTTTTACCCCTTCACGAAATAACTGATGGTCATCAATAATGACAATTCTTGTATTCAACGCCATCCCTCCCTATCGTTTATTATTCTCATTTCAAGTCCTTTGCCGCGAGTTCTTTTTCTTCTATTTGATTCGGAATATGAATCATGACAACTGTGCCTCTTCCAATTACCGAATCAAAATTGATACTGCCGTTCAAGAGCTCGACTCGTTCCTTCATCCCTAATAGTCCGAACGAACCTTCCTTCTGCAGCTCATGATTAAAACCTTTTCCATTATCCTTAATAATGGCAGTAGCTGTTTCATTTCGAAGCTCCAGCTTCACCGTTACGAGCGATGCTTCGGCGTGCTTCAGTGTATTTTGGACAGACTCTTGAATTAATCGGAACATCGCCACCTCAAGCTTTGACGGCAAGCGAATTTCTTTGCCGATATTCATGAATTCAATCTTAGTCGTTTTCGCGTATTCTTCAATCGTCTGCAAGTACTTGCGCAGCGTCGGTACTAGGCCTAAATCATCCAACGCCATCGGCCGCAAGTCATAAATGATTCTCCTAACCTCATATAAGGCATAACGAACCATCTTTTTCATTTCACGAATTTCTTTAATCGCTTCCTCGGTACCACGTTCACGGAAGATGCGATCAATGAGATCAGAGCGCAGCATCACATTGGCCATCATTTGTGCCGGACCGTCGTGGATTTCCCTTGATAAACGCTTGCGCTCTTCTTCCTGCGCTTCAATAATCTTAAATCCATATTCTTGCTGGCGCTTTGCATCATGGAGGATTTCTCCAATTTGTGCGAGATCGCTCGATAAGTAGTTTTCGACAATTGAAATTTGCGACACCAATTTTTCCGCCCGATCAATTGCTTCCTTCAAGCCGATTAAACGCCTTTCCAGGTCGTCCCGCTTCGCTCGCAACTGTTTTTCCAACTGTCTGTTTATTTTCAGATCCACCTGAAGCGCATGCGCTTTTTCATAGGCATTATGGACCTGTTCTTCGCTATACGTATTAAAATGCATGCTTACTTCCGATAAGTATTTCCTAGAAAGCCTAGCTTGCTTTTCTAGTTTGTCACCTTCATCTATTACAAGAAGCACTTGCTGTCTGACTTGCTCGAGTTCCTCAAATAGCGTATCGAATTCCAGACGGCTATGTTCTCCGATGGCAAAGATCTCGCTTTTGCTGCTCTCGACAACCTTCACCATTTTTTCAAGTATTTGATCAATTGCATTGATGTCTACATTCTTAATAGACATATGGATTCCTCCAGCTCCCCTAACAAACTATATACCAGTCGTTGATGTTTTATTAGAATTAATAGAATGTTCTTGATTATTATAACAGCAGTTGGCCATTTTTTTATCAAACTGCTATAAAAAAATACTAAAGACTGGTGAAAAAAATACAATCACATCATTTTTTTACAGTAGTAGAAGAAGATAACATATAATTACTATATATTTTATACGATTTCACTCTAACTTTTACATATGCCTTTTATACCATTCCTAGCGTAAAATCAGCTTTTAAGCGATTATTTACGGTGCCGCTCTTCTTTTATTACTTTTTTTTCCAATTACTATTATAACATGTACAGCTGTAACTTTATCACCTTTTTTCTTGGAAGTTGAAACTTTATGGAGCGTTTGTCCGTCTTATACAGACAACGGATTGAACCTCGAACCTTGGCAGATTATAATAGAATAGCTAATAAAATAATGAAATTACCGAACACTTTATATAAGGAGGGCTGAGATGCTGCAGGAATATTTAACGGTGAAAGAATACGGCGAGCATGAAATCGTTATTCAAAAGTCTCGCTTTATTGCCTATATAACTCGCGCAACAACAGAAGAAGAAGCGCAAAATTTTATTGCATCCATTAAAAAGAAGCATTGGGATGCGACGCACAATTGCTCGGCATACATGATTGGCGAGCATAACCAAATCCAGAAGGCCAATGACGACGGCGAACCAAGCGGTACTGCCGGAGTGCCCATGCTTGAAGTGCTGAAAAAGAGGGAATTAAAAGACACAGTTGTCGTCGTGACAAGATATTTCGGCGGAATAAAGCTTGGCGGAGGCGGATTGATTCGAGCTTACGGAAAAGCGACTTCCGAAGGATTGAATGCCATCGGCGTCGTCCGAAGAAAACTGAATCGCGTCATGCATACGACCGTTGATTATACTTGGCTCGGCAAGCTGGAAAACGAGCTTCGTTCCTCTCATTATAATTTGAAAGAAATTCACTATCTTGATAAAGTAGATATTGAGACTTTTGTTGAAGAAAATGAAACAGAACAATTTGAAACGTGGATGACCGAGATGACAAACGGTCAATGCGAATTGAAAAAAGGTGAGCTTGTTTATAAAGAAGAGCTCATTTCTTAATCTTTACTGAGTTTGAATCTAAGGGAGACTATTGAATGGAACAAACGAGGAGCAGTAAGAACCAAAGGTATAAGAAGAAAAAAGTATGGAAAAAAATCATTCTTTTTTTCATGCTAATTTTACTAGCAGTCGGCTTATATGCAGGTTACATGTTCTACCAAACACTGCAAGCAGCCAATGATACATACAGCGAATTGAATCGCGGTGAGAAGTCCGACCTACGCGATGAAGCCGTAAAATTTGGCAAAGAACCCGTATCCATTTTGCTACTCGGCGTGGAAGATTATGCTTCCGGCGGTTCCGGAGGCCGTTCCGATACGATTATGGTTGCAACCTTCAATCCAGACTTAGGAACGATGAAACTGCTGAGCATACCGCGCGATACGAAAGTTTATATTCCAAGCCAAGATAAAAAAGATAAGATTAATCATTCCTTTAATAACGGCAAGGAATCTACAATTGAGACAGTAGAAGATTTCCTTGATATTCCGATTGACTACTATGCAACCGTTAACTTTGAAGGCTTTAAAGCCATTGTTGATGAAATTGGCGGCGTTGACGTAGAAGTGCCGTTCGACTTTTGGGAATATACAGACGGATGGCCGCGTGAGAAAATTTATTTCACCGAGGGTTTAAGCCATCTTAACGGAGAAGAAGCGCTTGCATATGCGCGTATGAGAAAACGAGATCCAAATGGCGACTTCGGACGAAACGACCGACAAAAACAAATCATCAGTGCCATGATTGACTCCATCGTTACACCGAAGAATCTGCTTAAAATTGATGACATCGCTAAGACAGCCAGCGCAAACGTAGAAACAAACATAAAAGTAAGCGAAGGCATTTCTTTCGCCACAAAATTCAAGTCCTTCACTTCAGACAAGATTAAAAACCTCACTTTAGAGGGCGAAGGCGGAAATGACCCTTCATCAGGCATCTACTACTACACGCCGGACGAAGAATCATTAGAACAAATCAAAGCTGAGCTGCAAAAACACTTAGAATACGAAGCACCTAAGGAATAATATATGAAAGGCTGCCTGCTTTGTCAGGCGGTCTTTTTTGTTCGTGGTGAAGGGTACTCATCTTCCATCCTGATGTGCCGCCTTTTGTTGAACAAAGGGCCACATTTATTCTCTGCTGAGCACTCCTAGTTGTCTCTGAATGTACTATTATTCTTCTTACCACGCTATTTTTTCGTTCACCGCGCTATCCTTGCCGGCGACGGCGCTATTTTTTTGCTCACCGCTCTATCCTTGCCGGCGACGGCGCTATTTTTTTGCTCACCGCGCTATTCCAGCTGCA